>DATKNQ010000059.1:0-3118 GCA_035541265.1 Bryobacteraceae bacterium | reverse complement strand
ACCGGCAGACCGATGAGGATGAGCGCGGTTCCCAGCAGCGATCCCCTCCAGTTGCCGGCATAGCTCGACACCAGCACCACCGCGGCCGACAGGACGAAGATCGCGGGCAGCACCGGGTATCCCCACACGCGGTACGGCCGGGCGTACTCGGGGTGCCGGCACCGGTAGACGAACACGGTGGTCGCGGTGAGCATGTAGAACAGCCACTCGGCGAAGACGGCCAGCTCGAAATGCTGCTGGAACTGGCTCAGGAAGAGCAGCAGCACCGTGGAAAGCAGCCCCTGAACCACAAGGGAAGTCGAGGGCGACTGGAAGCGGGGATGGATGTGTGCGAACCGGGGGAAGAACAGCCGGTCGCGCGCGGCGGCAAAGGGAATGCGAGCACCGGACATAATGGTGCCGTTCAGCGTGACGAAGATGCTGAGGGCCATGGCGGCGGCGACGAATCCCGCGCCGCGCGGACCGGCCACCGCTGAGAGCGCCGCGACCGCCGGCCGTTCGCTGGCCGCGATGCGCGCCGCCGGCAGGATGTACTGGATGGCCGCATTGGTGGCCATGAAGAGCACCCCCACAATGAAGAGGCCGCCAATGAGCGCGATCGGCAGGCTGCGTCCCGGCCGGCGCACTTCGCCGGCCACCATCGTGAGGTCGTTCCAGCCGTCGTAGGCCCACAGGGTCGCGATCAGCGCCGCCATGAAGCCGTTGAATCCGCCCATCGCATGCGGTACGCCCGTGGCGAAGTTGCTCCACGAACCGGAGGCCGAAGCAAAACACAATGCCGCGACGATGAGAATCAGGATGCCCTTGAGCACTGTGAACACGAGTTGGAAATCGCCGGCCTTCTTGATGCCGAGGTAATTCAGCCCCGTGATCAACCACGTGACCGCGATGGCGAAGACCTGCGACCACAGCAGCGGTAGGCCCGGGACCTGCATTCCCAGCCAGTGGAACGCCGGAAAGACGCCCAGGGTGCGGGCAAGTCCGCTGGTGACGGCGGCGATGGAAGCCGGCTTGGCCACCGCGAACCACGTCCACATGTAGAGGAAGGCTGTAGTGTCGCCGTACACACCGCGCAGATAAACGTACTCGCCGCCCGCGTAGGGCAGCATGGCTCCTAATTCGGCGTAGGTCATTGCGCCGAAGAGCGACAGCAGGCCGCCCACGATCCACGCCAGGTAGACCAGCGAAGACGAGCCCACGTCCTGCATCATTTCGCGGGGGACAAGAAAAATGCCGCTGCCGATAATGGTGCCGACCACGATGGCCGTCGCCTGGCTCGCGCCCAATACGCGCGGCAGGTCGGCGGGAGTGCCTTTCACCTGGGGAGAGACGGTTTGGCTCATGCGGTGATCTGAGGGTAGCATGAGCCGGACCGCCGCTCAGGCCGCGCGCGGAGTCAGCTTGATTCCCAGTGCTTTCATGACGCCGAGAAACGTTGATAAGCGAGGATCGCCGCTTGGCGAAAGGGCCTTGTACAAGGCCTCCCGGGTCACGCCCGCGCGCTGAGCCAGATCGGTCATTCCCATGGCGCGTGCCACGTCCCCCAGGGCGGCTGCGATGAGTGCCGGATCGCCATCCTCAAAAGCGCCTTCCAGATATGCGGCGATGGCCTTGGGACTGTCGAGGAATTCAGACGGATCCCATTGAGTTGTCTTAAGAGCCATGTGTCCACTCCTTGGCCAGTGCCTTGGCCTTGGCGATATCGGACTGCTGCGTTTTCTTCGTTCCTCCTGCAAGCAGGATTACCAGCGTGTCGCCTTTCTGCAGGAGATAAACCCTGTATCCCGGCCCATAATCGATCCGCAGTTCGCTTACACCCTCGCCAACGGGCTTGATATCCCCGAAGTTCCCGAGCGACAAGCGGCGGATGCGGATCTGAATCCTGGATCGTGCGGCCTCGTCTCGCAGACGCCGGAGCCAGTTAGCAAAAATGTCGGTCTGACGAACTTCGACCACGTGTTAACTATAGTTCACAATAAAAGAAAGTTCAATCTGAACTGCTTCCGATCAAGGATCATTTCGCGCGTTCTCCGAACGTGACGCCAATCACCGGCAACCGATCAAACAGGGGTCTACACTTCCGGACCATCAGGAGGCAGACCTATGAGCGCGCCATGCACAAAATGCGGAACGCTGCTGGAAACATCGTGGAGTTTCTGCCCCAAATGCGGGCTTGGCGTCACTCGCGAGGCTCATCCGCACCCGGCGCAGGCCGAGCGCGAGAGAAGTTCCGTGCCGGGCGCCTTCGGCGGGCTTCTGTTTGGCGTAATTGTCGCCCCGGTCCTCATCATCCTGGGAACGTTGCTGTGTCTTACCGGGCTGGGCGCATTTCTGGGCGTGCCCATGATCATTGTGGCGATCATCGCGCCTCTGGTCGGCCCGCTGCTCGGGCTCGGCGAGCACAAGATACGGTGCCCCTACTGCAACACGCGGGAGATCACCGTGGCCGATAACAAACTCCACTATTGCCCGAACTGTGACAAGGAATTCGCGCTGGGTGACCATCACCAGGTAGCGAAGGCGAGCTGAACGCCAAGCGTGCTTCCGGTTCCCGGCGTCAGAGAGTGAGTCGGACGGAATGCAGGCTCATGAACTCGGCTGCGGCGTCTCCACCGGTTGTTCCTGGCGGAAGTGCCGCCAGATGGTCTGCGCGGTCTTGCGCGGGACCACCGCGGCCAGCGACTCCACCGTTGCCTGCTGGACGTCGCGCAGGCTGCCGAAGTGGGCCAGGAGGCGCTGTCGCGTCAATGCGCCCACGCCGGGAACAGCGAGCAGTTCCGAATCGCGGTCGCGCATGGCGCGGCGCTGGCGATGATAGCCCACGGCGAACCGGTGGCTCTCGTCGCGAATCAGCTGCACCAGGTGCAGAACCGGCGAGCGGCGATCCAGCACGACCGGCTCGCCTTCGTTGCCGTAGAGGTAAATCACCTCTTCGCGCTTGGCGATCGAGGCCAGAGGTTGGTTGGTGAATCCCAGTTCCTCGAGTGCATCCGCCGCGGCATGCAACTGGCCCAGGCCGCCGTCGATCAGCACCAGCGACGGCATCGGCTTGTTTTCTTCCTTGAGCCGCCGATAGCGGCGATGCACCACTTCGCGCATCGAAGCGAAGTCATCCACG
>DATKNQ010000058.1:0-21376 GCA_035541265.1 Bryobacteraceae bacterium | reverse complement strand
ATGAAGGTCTGCCCGGCGCCCTCACTCTGCAAGGCGACCACGGACCTGTCGACTTCCGCGAGGTCGTGCTGACGCCTCTGCTGAACAAGTAGCCACCGTACAAACGGCGGCCATTCGCGGCTGTTCCACGGCAGCCGGCGAGCCAAATCCTCTTTAGTTAACCTCTTGCCACAGTCAGGTGGTGCAGTCACGCTTCGCCAGGTCCCCGAAGAGAGGGAGCGCTTAGTAGCCAGGCAGTCGGTAATATTCTATAATCCTCCCCATGCGATTTCTGACCGTTGCGTTGAGCGCTTTAAGTCTTCTGTCGGCAGCGCAGCCGCCTCACAGAATCTCGTTTGCCCGAGCCGGCGTAGTTCCGGGTACG
Organism: Bryobacteraceae bacterium; assembly: GCA_035541265.1. Classification (GTDB taxonomy): domain Bacteria; phylum Acidobacteriota; class Terriglobia; order Bryobacterales; family Bryobacteraceae; genus Bog-159. The sequence goes on along the minus strand of DATKNQ010000058.1, from coordinate 21,012 downwards.
ATGCAACTTTTCATTTCCGCTTCCGACGGCAGCGATGAGCATCCACTGCTGGCTGCGCCCCACGACGACTACGATCCGGTCTGGGCGCCGGATGGCAAGTCGATCGTTTTCACATCCGATCGCAACGGCTCGGGGGATCTTTACCGCGTCAACGCGGATGGCCGCGGGCTGGCGCAGTTGACAACGGATACCGCATACGACGACCAGGCGGCGTTTTCTCCCGATGGAAAACAGCTCGTCTTTGTCAGCACGCGGGGCGGCGGGTATGCGGATATCTGGACACTGGACATCGCCACGAAGCGGGCCAAGGGGCTGACGTCCGGGCCAGGGGGCGATTACCGGCCAGCGTGGTCGCCCGACGGTAAATGGATCGCTTTTTCTTCAGGCCGCGGCATCACGGCGCCCTTCAGCGAAGGGCGTTGGGAGCGCCTGCAACTGGCCGAGATCTACTTGATTCGGCCCGACGGCTCCGGCATGACGAAAGTCACCAGCACGGGCGGTTTCTGCGGAAGCCCGAAGTGGATGAGCGACAGCCGGCATATCGTGGCGTATTGTTCGACGGGTCAACAGACGATGGATCTTCGACGCTCGGCGCCCGGCCCGGGCAGCCAATCGCGGCTGGTTTCCATCGATATCACGACTGGCGCGCTCACAGACCGGCCCGCAGGGCCCGGCGTCAAGATGAATCCGTCTCCGCTTTCCGGAAACGACATCGGCTACATCCGGAAGGATTCCGCGGATGACGGCATTTACTATGCGAGCGGCAGCCGCGGTCCGCGTGGCCCGATCCGTGCAGCGGCATGGTCGCCCGATGGGACACGCGTTGTGTTCCACAGACGCACAACTCTGAAGCTGCCGCCCCTGGTAAAGATGTTCAGCCGGAATCCGAATTACGAGTTGAATCTGTCGGGTATGCTGCCGGCTTTCAGCCCTTCGGGCAAACAGTACCTGACCATGGGCAGAGTCCCCGGCGCGAACGTGACAGCTCTGAAGGTGAACACGCCGGAGACCGGGCGGTCCGAGGTTCTGTACCAGGACAAGACTCGCAATGCATTCGTCGGCGGATGGTCACCCCGCGGAGATAAGGTGGTTTTCGCGTTGGGAGGCTTCGCGGCGTTCTTCGACGGATTTCATTCCGAATTCCTGAAGCCTGGCGATCGCGTGGAAGGCGGCGCTCAGGTCGCCATCATCAACGCGGATGGAAGCGGGTTCCAGGAGTTGACGTCCGGGGCTGATAACAATGCCTTCCCGTCATATTCTCCCGATGGGAATCGCATCGTGTTCCGAAGCTTCGGCAGGGACGGCCAAGGGCTGCGGATCATGAATCTCGAGACCAGGGCAGTGACGGCGCTCACCTCGGATTACGATAATTTCCCCTTGTGGTCGCCGCGGGGGGATCTGATCATGTTCGCCCGGCAGATCGATGGCGCGTACGACATCTTCACGATTAAGCCGGACGGGACATCGCTCAGGCGGCTGACGAACGATAAGGGAAATGACGCGCATATGTCGTGGTCGTTCGATGGTGAATCGATCGCCTTCGCGAGTTCCCGCATGGGCTTCAAAGACGAGGTGGCATATACGGATGCGCCGCAACCCTACGGGGAGATTTTTGTAATGCGTTACGACGGTACCCACGTCGAGCAACTCACCGACAACCAGTGGGAAGAAGGCACTCCGGGATGGGAACCGTTGGCGCCTAGTCCAGTCGCCCGCCGGTAGAAGAAGCGCAAGAAACGGCAGGTCCCGCCCGATGGAACCGCGTCCTGGGCGAGGGAGGGCTTGGCCCCCTCGTCATGCGTACCTAACGGCTCGAGAGGTGTTTTGGGATGGTGTTTCTCCGGATCGCATTCCATCGCACATGCTCAATTTCGGCAGAGCGCAGCGGAGGAGTGCGCGGGCCTCGCCGCAAAGGCCGTCCGGTTACGCTAAGGCGTTTCGAACCGCTTCTCGTAGAGTTCCGAACAATCCGGGCACAGCCCGTGACTGAAGTCGGCACGCGTGTGTTCCCGGATATATAACTCGAATTGCACCCAGCCGCCGTCGACCTCGCGAATTTTCCGGCACTGCATACAGATGGGCAGTATCCCCCGGAGACTCGCCAATTCCCGGTCGCGGGCCTCATTCATGGCGCGCTGGGCTTCGATGCGATCGGTGACATCAATGCAACTGCCGATGTAGCCCAGAAACTCATCGTTGGCGCCGAAATACGGCGCGCCGCAGTCGAGGATCCAGCGATAGTCGCCATCGTGACGCAGCAGCCGATATTCCATCTCGAAAGGTTCCCGCCGCGCAAATGCCTCCCGGTAGGTAGCCAGACATCGCTGCAGGTCCAGGGGATGGACACCCTCAGCCCATTGATTCCCACGCTCCTGATCCAGGCGCCGCCCCCGAAATTGGAGCCAGCGGTCGTTGAAATAGTCACATTCCGCCGAAGTATTGGCACGCCAGATCATGATGGGAGCCTGCTCCACCAGGATTTGGTACTCACCTCGGGAAAGTGGCTCGATGGTCATATTGTCGGCGCCGTAGCTGGCTTCTGGCTCACGTATCTGTGCGCAACAGTACAGTATAGCGGAAGGCTCGAGGCAGCGTCGGGCTTAGAGCAGAGTCGCACTGACCGCCTGCGTGGCGATTGGCTGGTCGCGGCCCACGAGTGCGGCTTCGGCAAGGTAATCGACATACTCCGTGGCACCCGGGAACGGCCCAAGCGTCGTCTGGTACGTCCGCCGCTGCACCAGTTCCGCAGGCTTCGACGACCACTCGCCACCGCGCGGACGTGTTCGGACCGTCACCGACCGCACCCCCTCCATACCCGGCACCACAATCGTCAGGCGCACAGTGTCCTCGCCGGTGAACAGTGTGGGCCGGGTGGGAAGGAAGACGCGCGCCGCCATCTTTTCGTCGGGGGCGATCGACTGCGTATACATCTGCTCCACTTCCGCGGGAAGTTCTCCGAGATACTCGCGCATGGACAGCCGCAGCCGAATCAATGCCAGCCGCACCAGCTTGTTGTGCATCGAGGCAAGCTGGCCGAGATCGTTGCGGGTGGCGATGATCCCCTGGTAGTCCAGCATCACGCGCCTCACGCACGGCGCGAGCTTCAACCACAGCGGCACACACTCGTCGCGCACGGTATCCGCGGCTTCATCAATGTGACCGGCCTTCTTCATTTCCGCAGAGTCTTTCAGAATCCTATCCATGCTGTGCGCCAGGTCGAACGCCTCCGCGTAAGGAATCAGAAACTCGACATGCCTGGTCAGATATTCCAACCGCTCGCGTTCGTTCGGCCCGGCCGCCTGGTCCGTGATCGCGCGCAGCCGAGCGGCCACCTGTTTCTGAGACGACACCACACGGTCCAGCGGATGATAAGGCTCCCAATACATGAATGCCTCGCCGTAGTCTCCGCTGAACTCGTGCTGCACCGCGTGACCTCCGGATACTTCGCCGGGGTTGGTGCTCATGAGTTTGCGGGTCTGGTCGGCATCGGCCAATATGGCGGCGAGTTTTTTGGCGCGGTCCCCGCCCGCCTGCGTCCCGGCGTAGGCGGCGTAGTAATCGGACAACTTCAGATCCGGCTCCCAACTGAAGCGGGCCTGGAAACCGGCGGTCGGGTCGACAATGCGATGGCGCCAGTGAATGCCGAGCAAGCCCTGGCAACCGAACTGGACGGCGCGGTTCATGTCGAGCTCGAACCGGCTGGCGCGGAACTGCGGGAACCACATGCTCGGGTCGTCTTCGAGCCAGGGAATCGGCCAGCGCTCGCGATTCTCCAGTTTCCCGAATGATTCATCCACCAGATCCCAGCCGAGCGAATCGTTCAGGCAGGAGAAGATGATATCCCCTGGCAGGTTTCTGTGGAAGTGTTCGAAGTGCCGCGCAACCCCGCCCCAGCCGGCCAGCACCAGCCGCTTGTGCGGAGCGTTGCGCCGGAGAAAATCGTAGGCCTCGCGGAACGGCGTGACTGACAGCGGGACACCGGTCTTGCGGCTCTCCCAATTCATGTCTTCGTCTTCCCACAGCCACACGTAGTCGACCTGCGGATAGGCCTCCAGCAACTGCGCCAGGCGGACTTCCAACATGTCCTTGGCGGTGCGGGACTCGACATCGAAACGCGGTCCGGAACTCTTGTCGAGCCTGACCTCGGGTGGCAGGGCGCGCAGGATCTCGTCGGGGATCTGATAGGGCTCGAAGCCGATGCCGGTCTTGATGCCGAGGCGTGCGGCGTGATCGAAACCGGCGCGCAGCAATGCACGGGCCCGTTCCGCCTGCTCCCAGGGATCCCGCGCCAGGCGCGTCGCGTCGCTCCCGAACACCTCGGCATCGAAGAACTGCGCACCGCCCATGGTAAACCGCGAGGTGCGCTCGGGCAGATAGCCCCAGCGGTTGCTGGCGCTGTTATCCAGAAACGACAGGTGGCCCGCGCCGGCGTACTCGAACGACAGGTAGGATTCGGCCCACTGGTTGGCGCCCGTGTAGACATGCATGCCGAAAGTGTTAAACCGCATGCGGAGCATGGATTCGAAATAGGCGCGGAAGTCCTCCTCGTTGTAGACCGTGATGCAGTTCAGGAAATCGGGCCAGGGCAGCAGGCCACGCGTCGCAAAGCGCGGCGAAGCTCGCCAGGGCTGGCCCACGGCCGGAAGCAGAACGCGCGAGGCGGGATCAATCGGATAGCTCACACCGTCGATTCCGAAGAACGCCCCCTGCCTTTCGAGGAACTCGAAGACGGCATACAGAAGCGACTGCTCGCCGGCGCCGCGCAGCACAATCTGGCTGCCGTCATTGCGAATCTCGTAAGCTTCGGGATTGCCGAGGCCGGAGTTGTCCACACGCAAGGCGATGGCAACGTCGCCGTTCGACGCGGGTGAGTCGGAGAGACGGACCTCAACGGCCGGAAACAGCCCGGCCAACCCGCGCAGGAGTTCGCGCCCGGCCAGACGCGACCGGAAACTGGTTCCGGGGGCCGGCCGGATCAGGATGCGCTTGGGAGTCTGCGCTTCCAGCGCGATGACACCGCCAGCGGCGAGCACGCACTGGCGGAGAAATTGACGGCGATCTTGGTCCATAAAAGAGCTCACGAATCGGTGTTCGGTAACGATGGAATCATTACGAACCGCGCTTGTCAAGCCAGCGTACCGAGGAGAACTCCTCGAAACGACGGCGGTGATTCTCCGATTAACGCAGCTATGGCCGCGTGCCAGTACCGGCCAGACCGTCTCGAAAGCGGACAGTCAAGGCATCGATAAGATAAGCCGGGCAGCCTTCAATGAACATCTTAGAAGTGGCCCCAGGGTTGCGGCATCCACCGCCGTCATGACTCAACTCATGCAGGACATCCGCTACGGATTCCGGCGGTTGCGCCAGAGCCCGGCCTTCGCGGTTGTCAGCATCGCGGCCCTGGCTCTCGGCATTGGGGCCAACGCGACGATGTTCAGTGTGGTGAACTCGGTTCTGATGCAGCCGGTGCCGTTTGCGCAGCCGGAGCGCCTGGGGTTCGTCTTCGAGACCAGCGCCGCGCAGGGCTGGAACCAGATCGGCCCATCCGGCCCGGACTATGCGGACATCCGCGAGCAGGCCAAGGCGCTCGCGGACGTGGCCATGATCGAACCGGGGTCGGGCACTGTTCTCGGCTTTGGCGAACCCCGCCAGATGCCCGGCCTGCGGGTCACCAACAACTTCTTCCGCCTGCTCGGGAAGAAGCCGTTCCAGGGCCGCGATTTCGAGCCGGGCGAGGGCTTCCAGAATCGTGTCGGCATGCTCTCCTTTGCAGGCTGGCACAAACTGTTCGGCAGCCACGATTATCGGATGGGCCGAAGCATAGTCCTTGACGGCATTCCGTACACTGGCATCGGCATCATGCCGCCGGACATGTGGTTCCCGCTGCCCGCCGATCTGTTTGCGCCCTGGAACACCGAAGATCTGCGCCGTCAGGATCGCATGAGTCACCGCTTCGTCATGATCGCTCGTCTGAAGCCGGGTATCACGTTCCGGCAGGCCTCGGCAGAACTGAACACCATTGTGAATCGCATCGGCCAGAACGAGCCGCGCATGAAGGGCTGGGGCGCCGTGGTCATACCGATGCAGGAACTGCTGGTGCATAATGTCGAGCCGGCGCTGCTGGTTCTGCAAGGGGCAGTTGGCCTTGTGCTGCTGATCGCCTGCACGAATCTGGCGAATCTGATGCTGGCACGCGGCGCCTCGAGGCAGCGCGAAACGGCAGTCCGTACGGCTCTAGGCGCAACCCGGGGTGCGCTGGTGCGGCAGTTCTTCACCGAAGCGATGATCCTGGGCCTGCTCGGGGGTATCGTAGGCACACTATTGACAGCCTGGGGCGTCGCCCTGCTGAACCATGTCTTGCCATCCACTATCGCCGCGGGCGAGGGCAATACGCAGATCGTCCGTCCGGAAATCGTGGTGGATGGAACGGTGCTCTTGTTTATGCTCGGTTTGTCGCTGCTCACGGCGATGCTGTTCGGGCTTGCGCCGGCCATCAGCGCATCGCGCGCCGACGTAAATGAAGTCTTGAAGGAGGGTGGCCGCAACAGCGGCTCTGCGCACTCGCGCCGCACCCGGGGCGCGCTGGTGGTGGCGGAGGTGGCGCTGGCCCTGGTCCTGCTGGTGTGCGCCGGCCTGACTCTGAAGAGCTTCTGGAGGCTGCGGCAGACCAGCCCCGGTTTTCTTGCCGATCACGCGCTCACGATGCAGATGGAGCTGCCCACCGACTCGAAGTACCGCAAGCCCGGCGAGCAGGCCGCCTTCTTCCGCCAGGTGCTGACGAACGTGAGCCAAATCCCGGGCGTTCGCACCGCGGGTATCACCTGCGGGTTGCCGCTCGACGAAGATGACCATCAGACCGATTTCCGCATCGTGGGCCGCCCGCTTCCGCCATCGGGACAGTTGTTGCCTGCCGATTACCGCGCCATCAGCGACGGCTATTTCGCCGCCATGGGAATCCCGCTCCTGCGCGGCCGCGGCATAGCCGCACAGGACTACTACGGCCGCCCAAACGTGGCAGTCATCGACGCAACCCTTGCGCGCCGCTACTGGCCGTCTTCCGTCGCAGGGCCGCGCGATCCTGTCGGCCAGAAGATCGCGATTGGCGAGCACACCTTCGAGATTGTGGGCATCGTGGGGGAGGTGATGAACGGAGGCGTGGATCGCAAACCGCGGCCCACGATTTACCTTTCCTATCTCCAGCAGGAGGAGCCCCGCATGACGCTGGTGGTCCGCCATCCGTGGCCGGCACAAATAATCGGCGCGGTAAAGCAGGCCGTCTACGCCGTGGACAAGGACCAGCCGGTCTACAATATCCGCACGCTGGATCAGGTGGTGACGGCCTCGACCGCTTCTTTGCGCCTGACGTTTGTTCTGCTGGGCGTGTTTGCGGCGGCGGCGCTGGCCCTCGCTGCAATCGGCATCTACGGCGTCATCTCGTACACGGTGGCACCGCGAACCAGCGAGATCGGCATTCGCATGGCTCTCGGAGCCGACCGGCGTTCCGTGATCCGGCTCATTGTGGGACAAGGGATGATACTCACCACCATCGGTATCGCCGCTGGCGCAGCAGGAGCCCTGGTGGCTTCCCGCCTGCTCGCGTCGCTGCTGTACGGTGTGAACGCGCACGATCCGCTCATCTTCCTGGCGACGGCGCTCGTGCTCGCGCTGGTGGGAGCGTGTGCTACGTGGGTTCCGGCCCAGCGCGCCACGCGCATCGATCCGATCGCGTCACTGCGGTACCAGTAAGGCCTGCGGTAAAGTCTCCCGAGACGTGCCGGCCGCCGAAGTGTTGTTAATCGCGGCGACAGGCTTTGGTAGGGTGAGGACATGCGCAAAGCCGGCCAGCGTTATTTTGGGGAAGGCACGATCTGTCTGATCGCGCGCCTACCAGCGTTTGAGCCAATCCGCCAGGACGGCCGACTGCAGCGGATTCGGCGCGTCCAGCGCCGTGATTTTGTATGTACGCTTCGAATTCTGTCCCAGTACGATGTCGATCTCCTGGGTCACTCCGCTGCGCGAAAATTGTAACTTGACCTTGTCGCCGGGCTTCTTGGACGACAGCATATCCTGCAGATTTTTCGCTGTAGCTTGCGCGCCGTCCAGTTCCAGAATGTGGTCTTCGACGGCCAGCCCCGCGGCGCGCGCCGGCGAATCCGCCTCAATATCGGTTACTTCAAGTCCGTTGTCTTGCGTCTTCGTGTTGACGCCGAGGTAGGCGCCCGGCGCTGCGTCGGTCAGCCTTTCAACACGCAACCCGGCATACCCAAGGTACTTCGCGTAATCCATCTCCCGACTGGCAATTACGTAGTCGAAGACCTCTGCCAGCGATCGGCCGGCTGCCTTTTCGCACTCCGCGCGGAACTCGGCGCCGGTGAAACCGCGCCGCCGCCGCTGGTAGTAATCGCGGTAGAGACTGCGCATCACATCATCCAGCGAATCCCGGTTGTGGCTTTCCTGGCGAATGCTCAGGTCCAGCAGTGCGCCCAACATGGCGCCGTTGTCGTAGTAGGAAATGGACGTGCTCCGGTCGACCGCAACCGGCGAGGTACCCCAGGTATTGAGGCTGGCCTCAGCCGCGGACTCGTACCGATGCCCGGGCGCATTCTCGAACCTCGTGATAGCGGCTGCCATCTTCTCGAGGTATTGCTCGCGGCTCATCAACCCAGCGCGGACCAGCACCAGGTCCTGGTAATAAACCGACAGCCCTTCGGAGACCCACAGCATATCCGTGAGGTTCTCTTGATCGTAGTCGAAAGGTCCCAGCGCCAACGGCCGGATGCGCTTCACGTTGAAGGTATGGAAGTACTCGTGAGCCACATAGCTCAACCAGCGCAGGTAGCCTTCTTCCTTGAGAAGGCTCTCGCCGTTGAAGGAGATCGCCGCGGAGTTGGCGTGCTCGATACCGCCGTTTCCCTTTCCCATCAGGAGAAATGTGTAGTGCTGGTACGGAACATCGCCGATGAGCCGTGTGGCCGCCTGCACCATGCGCTGCAAGTCGGACGTGATCTTCTCCCGATTGACGCCGGCCGGGACGTTCTCCATCGCCACCGTATGCGGCCGGCCCGCTGCGGTGAACTGCAGGATCTCCTGGTTCCCCAAGAGAATGGGACTGTCATAGAGCACGTCGAAGTCCGGCGCCCTGAACGTATTGGGTTGGCCCGGCACCGGATCGAGGCCGGTGGCGATGTGCCGCCAGATGGCGGGCATTTGAAACGAGGCAGTCACGGGCTGCCGGAGGCGCCCCGCGGGATGCATAAAGATTGCAGCCGGTGCGATGAAGGCGCGCTGGTCATCCAGATAACTCCGCGCGACAAACGAGACCGTAGCCTCAACATCGTAGTTCACCAGGACCGCCGCGGCGCCACCGGTCACGACGCGCCAGGCATTCTTGGTGACTTTCTCCCAGGGCAGCGGTCGTCCCGCGTCATCCTCGGCGTGGAAGTCGTGAACGAACTGCGCGTAATCCAAAACGCGGTAGAAGCCCGGCGTCCAGACCGGCAGCTTAAAATCCTGTATTTCACCGCTCAGACCGCCGCATCGTAGGGAAACGTGAAACCGGTGGCTGGCCGGGTGCGGCATCGAGACAGTAAACACCATCGCGTCGTCCGGCGGCGCAGCCAGTCCTTCTACGGAAAACGTCGCCAGGACTGCACAGGTCAAGAGTATGCGATACATGCAGCACTGATTATAGGAGCAATCGACAGCTCCCGAAGACCTCGTGATGGGGTCGCAGGACTCAAAATACAAGATGAGACAGCCTGACGGTTGAGCCGGTCGAATTCTGACGCGACGGACGAATCATTGGTATCTGAGAGCGGCCATCGGATCAACTCGCACGGCGCGGCGAGCGGGGATGTAACAGGCAGTCACGGCGACGCCGAACAGAACGATGGCCACAATGCCGAAGGTCAGCGGATCCGTCGCTGAGACGCTGTATAGCAAGCTTGCGATCGACCGCGTGACCAGAAGTGCGAAAACGACACCGATCCCCAAGCCAAGCAGGGCAAGCTTCGCGCCTTGTCCTAAGATCAGACGCAAGACATCGCGGCGCTCTGCCCCGAGGGCCATGCGAATTGCGATTTCGTGCGTACGCTGCGAGACCGAGTAGGAAATCACGCCGAAGATTCCGACGGCGGCGAGCACCAGAGCAATCGCGCCGAACGACCCCAGAAGCAGCGTGCGAAACCGTTCCCGCGAGATCGATTGGCCGAGCGCGTCCGGAAACGACGCGACATTCGTCACCGGGAGGTCTTTGTCAATGGAGTGCACTGCCTGGCGAATGGCAGCAGCCACGCTCGACGCGCTCAACGAACTTCTTACAACGACCTCCCCTCCATAGAGAGGCGCTTGAGCAAAAGGCACATACATCTGCGGGCCGGGTTCTTTGCTCAGCGCCACATCCCGCACGTCGCCGACGACGCCGACGATTTCACGCGCCACATTGCCGTTTGGCGGAAATCCGAATCTCATTTGCCTTCCGATGGGGTCCTGGTTCGGGAAATAACGCCGTGCCAGCATTTCGTTGATGATCGCGACGCTCGGATTCGACGGCGAATCCTGCGCGGAGAAAACACGGCCGTGCAGCAGCGGAATTCGCATCACGCGAAAATAACCGGGACTCACCGTGGCGTAATTGGCGGTAGTGGATTGCCCGGGAGGAAGCTTGGGATTTCCGGCAATGGTGAACGCGAAGGCGGCTTGGCCCTGGCGGTCCATCGGCAGTGGAGCCGCCAGAGCGGAGTCCGTGAAGCGGGGCAGCGCATGGAGGCGCGCCAGCAATTCGTTCGAGAAAGCCGTCCATTGCTGCGGCGTGGAGTATTGAAATTGCGGCAGCGAGACCTCGGCTTCCGTGACGCTCTGCGGATCGAAGCCCGGATTGACGGACGTGACCAGCGCAAAGCTGCGGACGAGGAGACCGCCCGCGATCAAAAGCATGGTGGCCAGCGAGATTTCCGTAGTCGCCAGGAAACTCCGCAGATGCCGGCCACCTCGCTGGCCGGTACGCTCGCCGCCCTCTTTGATGTTTTTCTGCAAGTTCGCGGGTGTTGCGATCAGTGCGGGCGCCAGTCCAAACGCCAATGCGGCAGCCAGAGACAAGCACAGCGCGAAAGCCAGCACCGGGCCTCCGACATGAATCGCACCGATCGGGGCCACATCAGACGGCAAGAAAGGCTGAAGACCCCGGACGGCGCCCCCAGCAAGCAGCATACCGGCAACCCCGCCGAGCAAGCCTAACAGCGCGCTCTCGGTGAGCAATTGCCGGACGATACGCGCGCGCGAAGCTCCCAACGCGAGCCGCACAGCGATTTCCCTCCCGCGGGAAGTGGCCTGGGACAGAAGCAGGTTCGCGACATTGGCGCAGGCCATCAACAGCACCAGGGCAACCGCGCCCAGCAAGATCAGCAGCGCCGGTTTCAGATTCCCGACCACCACCTGCCGGTAAGGCTTAATGCGGATCGCGAATTCCGAATCTTCCGCGGGAAACTGCTTCGCGAGCCGCGCGCTGAGGGTTTTCATCTCGGCCTGAGCTTTCGCCAGCGGGACGCCTGGTTTGAGCCGGCCGAGCACGCCCAGCAAACGTACGCCCGGCTGCGACGTCAAAGGCCCGAACAGCGGGTCCTGCGTGACAGAAATCCACACGTCCTGCGCGGGAGCGCCCTCAGGATAGCGAAAGCTGGCCGGGAGGATTCCGACCACGGTGAATGAGCGCATGTCGAGAGCGATCGATTGGCCAATCAGTCCTGGATTGGAACCGAAACGGCTGCGCCAGAGATTCTCGCTCAGAACAGCCACGGCTGCCGCGCCCTTCTTGCCATCCTCGGCCAGCAGCGTGCGGCCCACCAGCGGCTTTGCGTTCAGCACCGAGAATATTTCCGGCGTCACGTCCGCAGTGTTCACAATGGATGGCTCGCCTGCGCCGGTCAATGTGAGATCGTGAAATGTATTGCCCGCCATCTCGCTGAATACGCGGCTCTGGCCGCGACACTCGGTGAAGTCCCGGTATGAAATGCCTGACAGCGCGTCTGGCCGGTTCAGCGGGACATCGAACATCAGGACGAGTTGGTCGGGATCGGGATACGGAAGCGATCGCAAAAGCACTGCATCGACAATGCTGAAGATCGCGGTGTTGGCGCCAATGCCCAAGGCTAGAGTGGTTACAGCGATGGCGGTGAACCCGGGCGACTGTCGCAACATACGAACGCCGTAGCGTAAGTCCTGGACGAAATCCTGAATCCAGCTTACGCGGCGAGTGTCGCGGCACTTCTCTTTGATTTGGTCTATCGGTCCAAATTCCCGCAAGGCCATGGCCCGCGCGTCGACCCCAGTCATACCCGCGGCGATAGCCTCGTTAGTGAGTTGCTGCATATGAATTTCAATCTCGCGTTGCAGTTCCGCGTCGGCATTGGAACGATACAGCAACGCATGAACGCGCCGTTTGATGATCCGAATAATCCGCATAGATTTCCCGTATCAGGCGTTTTGGATGAGAAGCTGGACGGCGGAGGAGAGGCGGTTCCAACTCTTGAGTTCGCGCTCCAGTTGTCTCCGGCCCTCCGGGGTTAAAGCATAGACCTTCGCCGGCCGTCCGAGATCCGACTCCACCCAGTCCGCGCAAATCCAACCTTGATTTTCGAGCCGGTACAGTGCCGGGTACAACGATCCCTGGCCGACCGCCAGGATGTCGCCCGAGAGGGTTTGTATCCGCTTCGCTATACCCCAACCGTGCAGAGGCTTACGGGCGATGGTCTTCAAAATCAAAAGGTCGAGTGTTCCTTGCAACAAATCTGATGGTTTGGGCATGTCGTCGATACCTCGATTATCGACAATTATGCATCGACTATCGACAATTAGCAAGGGGTAATTCTAAAACGGCCAGACGGATGCCCGCCGCAGCAGTCGGCGACTGGGGGTGTATCCGTCAACTCGAAGCATGTGCCTTGAAGCCTTGCCCGCTCGGTAGCCTGCTGCCCAGATCCGTCCCACGCGCGCTGTAACCGAGAATTGTGTTGACGTGTGCCACCCGCTATGGGACGTTGATGGTATCGTCCGCGACTGAAGGAACCGTTATGAAACGTCTTCGTGCTGTTTTGCACGTTACCCTTGCAGTGATGGCTGGTGCCGGCTTGGCCGCCACGCTCCCTCGCCCGAACCGACTGCCGGATATTAAAGACTCCACCGCCGCGCTCACGCTTCCCAATGGCTGGCGCATTACGCCGGCCGGACAGCACATCGAATTACCCGGCGATTTGCCCATGAAAATGGCCGTCACAGGCGACGGATCGCAGCTCCTGGTCCTCACCGCCGGTTTTCACGATCACAGTCTGAGCGTCATCGACACGCGCAAGCGGGAACGCATCGCCACTGTGGATGTGGTGAAGGCGTGGGAGGGCATGGCCTTCGATCCGTCCAGCGGCACCGCGTATATTTCGGGCGGTGGACGGCCCGAGCTGGGCTTTGTCCGCGCCATGGCCCAATTTGGCCTGCACCCTCAGATGAAGGATTCGATCGATAAACCGATCCTGCGGGTGCGCTGGTCCGGCGGTCAACTGACTCCGGAGCCGGCCATCGCCATCCAGGGCCTCGCCGAGAAGGATCGCTATATTTCAGGACTCGCGCTGGACGCGCATGGCGCTTTGTACGCGCTGAATATTCAGACCGACACGCTCTACCGGCTGGCCGGCAAAGATTTCGCGGACCAGGCGCACGTGAAGACCGGATACCGGCCCTTTGCCGTGGTGTTCTCTCCGGACGGAACGCAACTCGCGGTTTCCAATTGGGGCGACCGGTCCGTCAGCATGCTGGACGGCGCATCGCTGCGGGAGACGGCGCGCATTGCGGTCGGGAGCCATCCTAACGAGATGCTGTGGGCCAAGGATGGCCGCTTGTTCGTGGCCGATTCCGGATCGAACGAGGTCAGCGTGATCAAAGGGAGCGCGGTCATCGAGACCATTCGTACGTCTCTCGATCCGCGCGCGCCAGTCGGTTCCACGCCCGATGCGCTGGCTCTTTCGCCGGATGGGCAGCGGCTATATGTGGCGAATGCGGACAACAACAACGTGGCGGTCATCGATGTCGCGGATGCGCGCGAGTCGCGTGTGTTGGGATTCATTCCCACCGGCTGGTATCCCAGCACGCTGGCTGTCTCGGCGGACGGCCGGCAGATCTACGTCGGCACCGGCAAGGGCTTGGGGTTCCGCAACAACTTTCCGGCCTCCACCATCTTCCAGCAGAAGACTCCGAATCCGGCCACCCCGTATGATTACATCGGCGCCGTGCTGAGCGGCCACGTTTCGATTGTGGACTTACCCGACCCGGAGCAACTCGCCGCGTACACGAAACAAGTGCGCGCCAATGTCCCCTCGCCTACAGCATATGTAAATTCCAACTGGGCGGCTAAGATCGAGCACGAAGTATTCCCCAAGATTCATCACGTGCTCTACATTATTCGTGAGAATCGCACTTACGACCAGGTGTTCGGCGACTTAGGCTACGGCAACAGCGACCCTCAGTTAGTACTGTTCGGCAAACAGGTGACGCCGAACGCCCACGCGCTGGCGCGCAAACTGGTGACTTTCGACAATCTCTATTGCGATGGTGAAGTATCCGAAGACGGGCACCAGTGGTCGAACGCCGCCTACGCCACTGACTTCAACGAGCGTGCCTGGACGAACAGTTACAGCAAGCGCGGCGAACCGGATGCCGACGAGCGGTTAATGTCCTCGCCGGCCGGATATCTGTGGGATGCCTGTGCGCGGAAGCATCTTACTTTCCGGACTTACGGTGAGATGGCCAGCTTTGTCTCGACGCCTGACAGCGCGCCGGTAGTGAAGGCGGTCGGCTCGCTCGCCGGTCATGTCTCCCGCGACTGGCTCAAAGTGAAGAACAAAGATTCTCGTGACACGGATCGTGCCGCGGTTTTCATTCGCGAAATGCACGCAGCGGAGAAGACCGGCGATTGGCCCAATTTCATGGTCATGTCGCTCGGCGAGGATCACACGCACGGTTTGAAGCCCGGCGCGTTCACGCCCAGCGCCGAAGTGGCCAGCAACGATCTCGCTTTGGGCCAGATTGTGGAAGCCATCAGTCACTCGCCTTTCTGGAAAGAGACAGCCGTCTTCGTGATCGAAGACGACGCCCAAAATGGGCCGGACCATGTGGACGCGCATCGCACCGTGGGACTGGTGATTTCGCCGTGGGTGAAGCGCGGCGTCGTGGACAGCACCATGTACACAACGTCGTCCTTCGTGCGAACGATCGAGCTGATCCTGGGACTGCCGCCGATGACGCAGTTCGATACGGCGGCCACGCCCCTGTATTACGCCTTCACACCCGACCCGGCATTTGAAGCCTACGATGCGATAGAGCCGCCAGTGGACCGGATGGCGCGCAATCCATCCACGGGACCAGGAGCGCGTGCCTCGCTCAAACTCGACTTCTCCGAGTATGATCGCGCCGATCCTGATGAGCTGAACCGGATCTTGTGGGCGGCGCTCAGGCCCGGCGAGCCGATGCCGGCGCCGGTACACGGCATGCGGATCCATTAACCTGTTTCGGTGCGCGGCCCGCGGTGAGGCGGCGCTTCCCGGTTTCACCCTGCGCGGTTTCCCGAGTATCCTAGGGTGATGTGGAAGCGCCGCGAGTTCCTGGCTGCATTGGCCGGAGCCTGCTGTTTCACCGCCAAAGGACACGCGAGCGCGCCATTCCCCATTAAGTTCCGCCAACAGCCTCCGTACGCTTCCCTGCTTCAGTTTGCCGAGCCCGGACTCGACGAATTCCCCGGCGAGAAGATTGCCATGGAGATCGAGGCACGTCTTGGTGAAGCCGCACGGCAGGGTCATCCTCCATTCGCCACCGGTTGCGGCGGCGCGTCGCCGGCGGCACGCGATTATCACGAGATCGCGCCCGGCGTGGCCCGCGCGGTCTTCGGCGAAGGCGACGCACCCGCGGGATGGGAGAAGTGGCGCGCATCGCTCGGCCAAATCGACCGCGCGCGTTTCTATGCGCTGCCACACGACCTGGTGCGATACGAGGTGCGCAGCCGCCATCGCGGCAGGCTCGAGTATCGCGTGGGCTACTGGAAGCTGGGCTGGCGGGACGCCGCGATCACGCACCTCGAACCCGTCGAAGAGATCCTGACCCATGCGGACAAGCCGTGGTTTCGGGATGTCACCGGCGCGGCGTTCGCGGACGAGCCATCGTTTCGCGAGCAACTCGCGCGCGGTATTCCGTGTTGGCGATCGAACCTCGATCCGGCTTGCGGCATCGATCTGTACGGCGAGATCGGCATTGCAGCGGCGGACATCGATAACGATGGCTGGGACGAAATCTACGTCCTGCAGCCGGGCGGACTGCCCAACCGTCTGTATAAAAACGATGGCCACGGCCGCTTTCGAGACATCGCCAAGGATGCCGGCCTCGACATTCTGGACAACACGCCCGCCGCGCTGTTCGTCGACCTGCGCAATTCCGGTCATCAGGACCTGGTGCTGGTGCGCAACACCGGACCCGACTTGTTTCTGAACGATGGCAAAGGCCGCTTTCTATTGGTGCCGGACGCCTTTCGCTTCGCCTCGCCGGCCGAAGGCGCGTTCACCAGCGTGGCGGCCGCGGACTACGACCGGGACGGCCGCCTGGATCTATATTTCTGCAGCTACATCTTCTTCCAGAGCGAAGCGCAATACCGCTATCCGGTGCCTTATCACGACGCCCGCAATGGCCCGCCGAATTTTCTGTTCCACAATCGCCTGGATCACGATCCGCCGTACTTCGAAGACGTGACCGCCGCAGCCGGGATGGACCACAACAACAATCACTTCAGCTTCGCGGCCACCTGGTGCGACTACAATGGCGACGGCTGGCCGGATCTCTACGTCACCAATGATTTCGGGCGCAAGAATCTGTACCGCAACGATCATGGGCACTTCCGCGACGTGGCGGAAGAGGCCGGCGTAGTGGATCTGGGGCCGGGTATGAGCGCCGCGTGGCTGGATTACGATGGTGACGGGCGGCCCGATCTGCTGGTCTCGAACATGTGGAGCTCCTGCGGCCAGCGCATCGTCAACGATCCGGCTTTTGGACCCGCCAAGTTGGATCCCGCGCTTCGCGAAGCTTACCGTCATCACGTGAAAGGCAACTCGCTATATCACAACAACGGCGACGGAACGTTTACTTACACCGGGGATTCGCAGGGCATCGAGATCTGCCCGTGGTCGTGGTCCTGCGATGGGTATGATTTCGATAACGATGGCAGCCCGGAGCTTCTGATTGCCTGCGGGATGCTGACGAACAACAGCAAGGCCGATTTGATGAGTTACTTCTACCGGCAGGTCGTGTCTAAGTCACCCGCGAAATTCGCGCCGGCGCCTGATTACGAAAACGGCTGGAACGCCATCAACCAACTGATCAGGCAGGATTATAGCTGGGCCGCGCCGGAGCCTAACTTGTTCTTCGTGCGGCGCGCCGGGCGATATTACAATTTCACGGGTGTAAGTGGCCTCGACCGGGGCGAAGACAGCCGCTCGTTTGCATTCACAGACATCGATGGCGATGGCAATCTCGATGTCGTGCTGAAGAGCCGGCTGGCGCCGCAAGTGCGCGTCTTCCAAAACGCCTGTGGAGTGGGGCGCCAAACGCTGGTGCTGGCGCTGCGCGGAACCGAATCGAATCGCGATGGCATCGGTGCGCGCGTGGAAGTCGATGGGCAAGTGAAGTGGCTGGCGGCGGGCTCGGCGTATCTTTCGCAGCACACCAAGCGCATGCACTTCGGCATGGGCGACCGCGCGCGCGCGGAGAAGGTGCGCATCCTGTGGCCGTCCGGCTTGGTGCAGGAGCTGCCGCCGCTGGCCGCGGGATTCGTGTATGAAGTCACCGAAGGCAGCGCGGAAGTTCGTTCGCAGCCGCTGCGGCCGCGAGTTGAATTGCCGGCCGATTTGCCGTTTGCCGTGGACAACCGCAGCCGCTTGCAGACCACGCGCATGTGGGAGCCCGTACCGCTGCCGGAAAAACGGCGCGGGCCGCTTCTGTTGGCCGTGCATTCGGGCGAGCCGGTACCGCGTCTTCCCGTGCCACAGGAGACGCTCGATCTGCGGCAGGCGCCGCCGGACGTGGCCGCGGCGTACGCCATCTTCTACCGTTACTTGTTCGACTATCGCGCGGACCTCGAAACGCCATTCTGGCTGCTGATCGACGCGGAGAGCCGCGTGCGTAAGATCTATGCGGAAGCCCCCGATGCCTCCACCGCGCAAGCCGACGCGCGATCGCTTGACGGGCCGTTGCCGGATGCGCGCGCGCTGCCCTTTGGCGGATTTTTTATCGGCCGTCCCACGCGCGACTATTTCAAAATCGGCGGCGCGCTTTTGCAGGCCGGCTATAGCGAGCAGTCGCTTCCTTATCTGGAAGAGATGCTGCGGCGCACGCCCAGTAACGCCAAATTACTGCTGGCTATCGGTCGCGTGCATTTCCGCGCGCATCGCCTGGACCTGGCCCGCCAGAACTTACAGCGCGCCGTGACGCTCGATCCCGGCCTGCCGGAGGCCTGGAATGAACTGGGCGGTGTCGCCGCCGAAGCCGGCGATTACACGAAGGCACTCGAATTTTATACGAAAGCCCTGGCCGTGAACCCCGATCTGCCTTACGCGCTGGTGAACGCCGCGCAGGCCTACGACAAGCTGGGGAACGCCGCCGAAGCCGAACGGTCCTATCGGCGCGCGCTCGAGGTGGAGCCGAAAAATCCGGACGCCGCCAGCGGCTTAGGCCTGCTGCTCGCCAAGCAAGGCCACAACGACGAAGCCCGCAAGCTATTTGAGTTGGCCATTTCCGCGCGGCATGACGATGCTTTCGCCATCAACAACCTGGGCGTGCTCTATATCAACATCGGCCAGGTGAACGACGCGATTGCCGCCTTCCAGTACGGCATCCGCATGGCGCCGGATGACGATACACTGTACTTGAACCTGGCGCGGGTGTGGGTCCGGACGGGCGATATGGATAAAGCCCGCGACACCATGCGCGCCCTGCTGGCACGTAAGCCGGACGATCAGGTTGCTACCAGGGCTCTACAGCAGTTGGGGGAAAAATGATTCCTTTGGTATTGTTCTTTCTCGCGGCCAATCACAACGCCGCGGCGCTCACGCGGGCGGTAGCCGAGTCCGGCCGCGTATTGGAAATCGGTGTTACACCGTCAGAACGGGCCACCCCGCCGCCGCTGGTTGCGCCCGGCGCGCCGCCGCTGGTGCGCTTCCGTTATTTCGAAGGTCAGATGCGGCATCGCTTCGGAAATCTCGACTTGGTGATGGACGATGCGGGCCACTAACACTCTCTTGCGCTGCGCACTTATAATTATGTTGGCCGCGCCGCTGGCCTTGGCCCAGGACAGTGACCAGGTGACCGCGGGAATCGCTGCATTCCAGCGCGGTCAATACGCGGCAGCGCGGAAGATTCTCGAAAAAGCGCCGGCGACCCCGCATAGCCGCGTGTTCCTGGCGCTCACGCGGGCTGCGCTGGGCGATTGTGTAGCAGTCACTCCCGAGTTGAAGACCCAGTTCGACGAGACGGCCGATCCCGATTTGCGCCGGCTCGCCGGGCTGGCGGTCGTGCAGTGCGAGTTGGCGCAGAATCGCATCGACGCAGCACTCGCCGTCGCCGCCCGGCTCGAAACACTCTACCCCAAAGATGCCGATGTGCTCTACCAGGCCGCGCGCCTGTACATGAAAGGCTGGAACGACACCATCTTCCGCATGTTTCAGCAGACGCCGGCGTCGTTTCGCGTGAACGAGATCTCGGCCGAGATCTTCGAAATCCAGAACCGCTACACCGAAGCGATCGCCGAGTACCGCAAAGCCATCGAGAAAAACGGTTCGGCGCTCAACCTGCATTTTCGGCTGGGGCGCGCATTGCTGATGGAATCGCATTCGCCCGAGTCGCTGGATGCGGCGCAAAAAGAATTCGAAGCCGAGCTGGCGCTCAATCCCGCCGACGCCGTGGCCGAACAACAGATCGGCCTGATTATGCTGGCGAAGCAGAAACCCGAGGAAGCCACGGCGCGCTTCGAGAACGCGCTGGCGCTCAGCCCCGATTTTCCCGAAGCCATGCAGGCATTGGCGAAGTGCAAGATGGACGCCAAGCAATACGATGCGGCCATCGTCCTGCTCGAACGTCTGGTGCGTCTCCAGCCGCGCAACGAAGGCGCGCACTACAGCCTCATGATGGCCTACCGGAACACGGGCAAGACCGCAGAAGCGCTGCGTGAGAAGGACGAGATCGAGAAACTGCACCGGCAGCCCGAGGGCGAATTCACGGATTTCCTGAAAAAGCTAGGGGAAAAGGCTCCCGAGAAATGAGATGGCTGGCCGTCTTCGTCTTAGTGAGTGTGACCTGGGCGCAGCAGCCGGAATTCGACTTCCGTGACATCGCCCGCGAAGCCGGCCTGACCGATGTTTTCCCCAACGGCGGAGACTCCTCCAAGAAATACATCATCGAAACCACCGGCAGTGGAGTGGCTTTTATTGACTATGACAACGACGGCTTCCTGGACATCTTTATCGTCTCAGGTCACGGCGGCACCAATCGCATGTATCACAACGACGGCCACGGTCACTTTACTGATGTCACCAAACAACTTGGTCTGGAGCACGGCGGCTGGGGACAGGGTGTTTGCGCCGGCGACTATGACAATGACGGTTACACCGACTTATTTGTCACTTACTGGGGCCAGAATGTGCTGTATCGTAACGTCGGCGGCACTCACTTTGAGGATGTCACCGCCAAGGCGCACCTGACCCAGGACCGTATCCGTTACAACGTCGGCTGCGCGTTTCTCGACTACAACAACGACGGGCACCTGGACCTGTTCGTCAGCAATTACCTGAAGTTTGACTTCGCGGATACTCCCAAACCCGGGGATAACCCATATTGCTTCTATCTGGAAATGCCGGTCAATTGCGGACCGCGCGGGCTGCCCTTCGACCGCAACATTCTGTACCGCAATAACGGCGACGGCACATTTACGGACGT
>DATKNQ010000057.1:0-26095 GCA_035541265.1 Bryobacteraceae bacterium | reverse complement strand
GCGCAGTAATCGAATAAAAGCTGCCACTCGATGAGCTGCACCGCGCGGGCGCGGGACTCCGCTTCCGAGCCAGGCTTGCATCGCGCCTGCTCGCACTGCTCGATGAAGGCGAACGGATCCCACGCGCCCGTGTGACCCGCGGCGCGCGCCAGCGCGGGAAAAATCGGATGCGTGCCGGCGCGCCGGAACCAGTAGGCGGAATTGCCCGCATCCGGCTCCTGGCGATGCACGATGGCGTGCCAGTAGCTGCCTTCCGCGGTGGGGATGTCCTGGGCGATCGTGTGGGCCTCGTCGAAACAAGAGTAGTAAACGTACAGTCCGCTGAGGGCGGCTTCCGGAGCGCGGGCGCCCGGAAACAGCTTGGGCGCGGAGGCGGATCGCAGCCGGCCGCGGGCCGCTTCGAGCGCGCAGCGCTCCATGACGAGAGGCATCGGGCGCGCGCCATCGCCATCGAGCGCCAGCAACTCCGCCACCTCGGGACCGTAATCCGATGCGCGGAATACGAACTCGCCTTCGGGCATGTTGCCCAAGCTACCATGAAGAAGTGAAAACCGCGCTGGTGCTTTCGGCTGGAGGTATGTTCGGCGCTTATCAGGCCGGTGTGTGGAACGTGCTCGAGCATGTGCTGCGTCCCGACGTGGTGATCGGCAGCTCGGTCGGGTCGATCAACGGCTGGGCGATCGCTGGGGGTATTTCCGGAGAGGAATTGACCCGCACGTGGCTCGATCCGCGCTGCGCCACGCTCATGCAGCCGCGCGTTCCGCGGCGCCCTTGGCACGCCTACTTCGACCCCGCGCCGCTGCGGGAGATGGTGCGGGAACTGACGTCGGCTTACACGCCGCAGGTGCCGTTCGCGCTGGCGGTCACGCGCTTGCCGCAATTGCGGCTCGAATTGCTCGAGATGCCCGGGCTGACGGCGGAGCACGTTGTGGCGTCGTGCGCGATTCCGGTCGGGTATCCGCCGGTGCGCATCGGCGGGCAAATGTATTGTGATGGCGGGCTGCTGAGCGTGATGCCGCTATGGGCCGCGCCGCGCTTCGGCGTGGATCGTGCGATCGCCGTGAACGTGCTGCCGAGCATGCCGTTGAATGCACTGCGGGCGGGCGTGCGCATGGTGCGGCTGCTCGCACCGCGGGAGCCGCGAGTGACGGGCATCGAGGTGCTGCGGCTGGGTCCGCCGCGCGTGTTGGGGACCATGCACGACGCCATCACCTGGGAGCCGGAGAACATGCGGCGGTGGATCGCGCGCGGCGAAGCCGACGCCGAAGCGCTCGTGCGCGGTCCGCAATTCAAATCCGCGGAGAGCCGTTTCGTATAAAATGGGCTTTTCTATGCCGACGTATCGGATCCACCGGATGAAGGAGTCGCCGCGCCAGCAGTTCCGCTGGGCGCCGCACGTGGCCGGAGCGGCCGAGGTCAAAGAAAAGGACTATGAGCCCGACGGCCAGATCGAGGCGGACGGCGAATACGACGCTTGGATCCGGCTGCGCGCTTCCGAGCATCCGCTGGCGGTGGGCGACCTGTTGGAGTCCGAGAGCGGCGCGCTCCGCATTTATAAGTACGTAGGTTTCGAGTCAGCGAGTTGGGTGATCCCCGAAGCCAAAACCGCGCCGCAGGCACTGCCGGACCAGCCCGCGCAAGCGGCGCAGCTTTAGAAGGAGGCGGCATGACAGAGTACCGCTTAGGCGACATCATCGACGACTATTGCGTGAAGTGCAAGCGCATCATGAATCACGCGGTGGTTTCCATCCTCAACGGCGAGCCGGCCAAAGTTCGCTGCCGTACCTGTCACAACGACCACGATTACCGCCACGAGCAGCCGCCGCCGCCCAAGGTGGACACGCGGAAGCAGGCGCTGTTCAACGAAGTGCTAGCCAAGGTGGCGCCGGGCAGCGTGGCGGAGCCGGCCGCCGCGGAGCTGGAAGAGGAGATACCGGACGCCGACGGCGCTGCGCCCGTCGAAGAAGCCCCGCCGGCAAAGACCAAGGCGAAAGCCAAAGCTAAAGGCCGCAAGTAGCGGGCGGGCGTGTTTTGGTTCTGGTTCTTCGCCGGCCCCGCGTTAGTCCTCGCGTTCTTATCCCTCCGCGGTGAGCGCAAGCGCGCCGCCTATGTGGCGGAGCAACTCTCCCAACCGCCGGCTGAAAGCCTGCCTCCCGCAACCGTGATCGTACCCGTGAAAGGCGACGATCATGAATTGCGCGAAAATCTGGCTGCGCTGGCCGCGCAGGATTATCCGGATTACGAGCTGATCGTAGTGGCGCATCAGGCCGCGGATATCCCGGCCGGCGTGCTTCCGCAAGGCGCGCGGATCGTGCTGGCGCACGCTGATGAAGCCGGCACCGGCGAGAAGGTCATGAACCTGCGCACGGCGGTGCGGTTCGCGCGGAAGGATTCGCAGATCTTGGCGTTCGCCGATTCCGATGGACGCGTGGCGCGGACCTGGCTGCGCGCGCTGGCCGCGCCGCTGGCCGATGAAAGCGTGGGCGCGACGACGGGTTATCGATGGTATGCGCCGGCGCCGCCCGACTTCTGGTCGCTGATGCGCAGCGTGTGGGATGCGGTGATCGCCGGGACGCTAGGTCCGGGCGCGAATGCGTTCGCGTGGGGCGGATCGATGGCCATCCGGCGCACTACATTTTACGAGATTCGCGTTCCGGAGTTCTGGCACGGCACGGTGAGCGACGATTATGCGCTCAGCGACGCGGTGCGGCAGGCCGGTTTGCGGATCGCGTTCGTGCCGGGCGCTATGGCGGTCTCGGAAGCGCGCACCACGGCGCGCGCGTTTCTGAAGTGGGCCCGGCGGCAGATGACCATCACACGGGTGTACCGGCCGCGCCTGTGGTGGATGGCGCTGGCGGCGCATGTTTTCTATTGCGGCGGGATGGCGGCGGCGATCGTCGCATCGATCCGCGGCAGCCTCGGGGCCGAATGGGTGCTGATCGCGCAGCTTTCACCGGGGATGCTGAAGGGCGCCAATCGCGCCACGCTCGCCAAGGCGGAATTGCCGGAATACGAAAGCTGGTTCAAGCGGCATGCCTGGGTACACGCCATCTGGGTGCCGCTTTCGACGTGGCTCTGGCTGATCGTGCTGCTGGCGTCCGCGATGGGGAACCGGATCGAGTGGCGCGGGAACCGGTACGATTTGCGGGGTTAGTGAATGAGCCGAAATCCTTGTACCCGTCGCCCTCCGGCGCCCAGGGAGCAGTGTTCACCCAATCCCGCAAGCGGCGGAGATCCTGCAGTTGCTCCCAGACAGGTCGCGGAAGACTAGAGAATCGTATCCTCGGCAATGGCGTCCGTCCCGAAGATTGACCGGATCAAGTCCTTGCCCGCTTCGCTCTTTCGCTGGGGGTCGGACTCAGACATGAAACGGCGATAGGCCGTAGTGAGATTCTCGCGCGCTGTCGCTTCAGCCTCCACTCCACGCTGCGCGAGCACAACCAGGGCGCGGCTCATCGTCAGATGTTTCTTCCTTGCCACCCGCTCGACCTCTACCGCCAACTCGGCGGGTATGGTGACGCTCTGTCGAACGGACGGCGCCGATCGGGCGCGTGCCCTGGAGGGTCTCTTCATGCTCCTATGACATCAAGCGCACCACCCTGGTGCGCCTTAGCGTAGTGTCCAGGTCACTGGCCCGCTGCCAGTGCGCTAAGAGAGCGGCCAATGATTTCAGCCGTAGACTCGCGGTGCGTCCAGATCAAGTTCAGGCTGTCGCAGCCTACGCCACGGCCAGATCGTGGGGCTGCCGCTCCTCGATGCTCAGTAACTGCCGCAAGGGCCGCCCGGTATAGATCTGCCGCGGACGCGCGATCTTCTGCTCGGGATCCTGCAGCATCTCCTGCCATTGCGTCAACCAGCCCACCGCGCGCGGAATGGCGAACAGCACGGTGAAGGCGTCCGGCTTGAAGCCCATCGCCTGGTAGATGATGCCGGAGTAGAAATCCACGTTGGGATACAGCTTGCGGGAGATGAAGTAATCGTCTTCGAGGGCGATGCGCTCCAGTTCGAGAGCGATGTCGAGGCGCGGATTGCGGCCCGTCACCTGGAAGACCTGCTCGGCCACGCGCTTGATGATGCGGGCGCGCGGATCGTAGTTCTTGTAGACGCGGTGCCCGAAGCCCATCAGCTTACCGTGCCCGGCTTTGATCTGGGCGATGTAAGCCGGCACGTGATCCTTCGAGCCGATCTGGTCGAGCATGTGCAGCACTTCTTCGTTGGCCCCGCCGTGCAGCGGGCCGGAGAGCGCGGCGATCGCGGCCGTGGTGGTGGCGTAGGGATCCGCCAGCGAACTGCCCACCGCGCGGGTGGTGCTGGTGCTGCAATTCTGCTCGTGGTCGGCGTGCAGAATGAAGAGCACTTCGAGGGCGTGCGCCAGGATGGGGTTGGCGATGAACTTGGGCTCGTTGCGCCTCCAGAGCATATTCATGAAGTTCATGGTGTAGCCGAGGTCGCTATCCGGGTACACATAAGGCAAACCCAGGCCGTGGCGATAGGCGTATGCCGTGAGGGCCGGCATCTGGCCGATCAGGCGGGTGATCTGGCGCTTGCGCACCTCGGGATCGCGCACCTGGCGCGCCTCGGGGTAGAACGTGGACAACGCGGCCACCGTGCTCATGAGGATGGCCATGGGGTGGGCATCGTAGTGGAAGCCTTCCATGAATTTCTTCAGATTTTCATGGATCATCATGTGGTGGGTGATCTCGGCCGTCCAGCGCGCGAGTTCGTCCGCGTCGGGCAGTTCTCCGTTCAGCAGCAGGTAGGCGACTTCCAGAAAGCCGCACTGTTCGGCAAGCTGCTCGATGGGGTAGCCCCGATAGCGCAGGATGCCGCGGTCGCCATCGAGGTAGGTGATGGAGCTTTGGCAGGGCGCCGTGTTGAGGAAGGCGGGATCGTAACTGAGCAGTCCGTAATCCTCCGCACTGGTTTTGATTTGGCGGAGGTCGGTGGCTCGGACCGCGTTATTGGCGATGGGGATCGTGTAAGTCTTGCCGGTACGATTATCGGTAACCGTAAGAGTCTCTTCAGGCATGTGGTGTTGGCGGCTCCTTCAAGGGTTGCTGTCCCGTCGTGCATTTTGGCTTCCACAAGAAAACCATGGGAAGCGCAACAAACTGCGGATTTTTGGCGCGCGATACGAGCGGCGCGGAGGGTGTTTTCGCGAGGTGTTGGGTGAATGCGCCCTGCATTCCCCACTCCGCTCTCTGACGCGCCTGTTCGCCTCAGTGGCCCACGCGTGCGGCCGCCTGCCTGGATTCAGGCCTCATAACTGATGGATATTACTGCACATCTTGCATATCCGCCGCCCAAAGTATAGACTCTTCAGAGCAGCAAGACACAGATTCAACAAGGAGGGATTCAATGAGTTTACAGGGTACGCTAAGCGGCATCCGGCGGCTGGCGATTTTGTTTCTGGCAGTTCTCGGACTGACTCTGGCGAACGCCTCGGCCGCCGCGACCACCATCACCTTCACGGCTTCGGGCACATTTGCCGCGACGCCCATCAGCGGCGACGATCAACTGAAACTGGCAGGCGAGCCGTTCAGCCTCAGCCTCACGGCCACGGCGGGCGCCAAACCGGAGCAACATGGCAGCAACTGGGCGCTGTTCACGCCCCTAAGCATGCAGGGATCCATCAGCTCGGGGCTCATCGGCGGGGTGACCACCATATCCAGCACGCAGGCCGGGATTATGCAGACGATTGGCTCGCACTACGACGTTTTTCAGGGCGGCTTCCCTATCGAGGTGATTGGCATTAATCTGACGGTGAGGGCGCTCCTCGACTTGCCCCCGGGAACTCTGACCACCCCGCTGATTCATCCGTTTTATCCGGTGGCCCTGGGTCCGGGCAATGCCACGGTGACCTATTCGAACGGCTCGCTGAGCACTACGCTGGCCGTCGCCTCGGGAACCATCGCCGCATCTCAGACGCCGGGGGCGGACGCGCCTCCGAGTCCGTCCGCTGTGGTATTGCATACCGGCGGAGCGATGACAATTTCCAACGGCAGCGATGGATCGCAGGCGATCCGGCCGATGAGCGCGAGTCCGGTAGTGGCTGACGGAAAGACGGTGCTGAAGCTCTATGTGTCGGGTTTGCCTGAGGGCGCCACGACGAGCGCGGAGATCGCCGGGCAGGCGGTGCCGGTGGTGTACGCGGGTAAGTCCGGATATTTCGCCGGTCTGAGCGAAGTGCGGCTGCTGGTTCCGCAGAGCCTGGCGGGCAGGGGCGATGCGGAGGTCGTGCTGACGGTCCACGGCCAGACCTCGAACGCCCTGCATATTCAGATTCAGTGATCTTGGGGAGCAGGCGGCTGCTGCATCCCGCGGCGCTGGATCGCTTGGATCGTCACCAGCGCCTGCTCCTGGACCTTCTCCGGCATGCCGGGAACGCCATGCGTGTAGCGCTGGATTTCGTCCAGATCCTCTTGGGCGCCGACGCTCCATAAGGCGCGCAGCGATTCCCAGGCGTGCTCTTTGTCCGCCGAGATCTCGACTAGTGGCTGGCCGGCTGCCACAGTGCTGCCTTCGGGCCGGTTCAGATCGCGTACCTCGCCCGGCAGCGGAGAGCGGACTTCCACCGTCCCCACGTGCGCCACCAGCGTGCCCGGATTTACGTATTCAGAAAGCTTCAGACGATAGTGGAGCGCCCCGGCCGCCGGCGAAACAATCGTGTACGGCCGCAGCATGGCGAGCAACTCCGGGCGGCAGGCGGGATCGTGGAAATTCGAAAGCGCCAGCGCGGCGTTGCGGCGCACCATGGGCTGCGGATCGGCGAGCAGCTTCACCAGCGCGGCGTGGAACGGCGCGTAGGTGTGATCTTGCCCCATGATCCAGGCCGAAGTCTGCCGCAGCTCGACGCGCGGGCTGGCGGCCAACTGTACGACTTCCGGATACCAGCGGCGCACCGACGCATCCGCACGCGCCATGTGCTCGCCGATCTGCACCAGGGCGTGCTGCGCGTGTCGGGGCTTGGCTGTATCTGCCAGGTACGCCCCGATATCCGCATCGCTCAACGGGCGGCCGAACCAGGTGAAATACCAGAACAGGAACGGGAACAGCACCAGCAGCAGCGCGAACGCCGAGATCAGCAGATAAGCGCGTGAGCGGGCCATCGGAATGCCCTCATAATACCAGCAGACGGATCACTGTTGAGTATCGAATTTGATTTCCGCGTCGGCGGCGAACTTGCGAAAGGGCGCGTAGCGGAAATCGTCTTCGACCATAAGCTCGCCGGCGGCGTATCCGCGGTGCGTGACGGCGGCCGGTGCCAGGAATCCGCGCGCGTTCAACGTGTAGTCGACGGTGGCTTCGTCGCGGAAGATCGTCTTGCCGTCGCGGCGGCTTTCGACGATGGTGATGCGCAGCGGCAGCCCGTCGGGGATGCGCGCGTAGATGCGCCCCTGAATCCGCTGATGGATGGCGCGGTGGCCCTGAAAGACGAGCATCCGATCGGGTCCCGTGACCTGCGTATAAGTGATCACCTCGACGCGGTCGGCGCCGATGCGATCTTTGCCGGCCGGGGCGAACTGGTAATTGGCGTCCTGCCGGCCCGTGAAGAGCAGCAGTAGCGGTCCGAAATCGACCACGGCCGTGGTGAGGCCGTACTTCTGGAAGTCTTCGAGCATGCGCTTACGGGCATGATCGTCGGCGGACTTGAGCCCGAGAGCCAGCGAGTGGCGCGCGGCGGCGGGCGAGGTGACGGCTTTGCCGTCGACTGCCGTGACTTTGCGGAATTCATGCAGCGCGCCGGGCGCGTCGGTGAGCGAGCCAAAGCTGTACTCGGAAACGATCTCGCGCGTTTTCCATTCCTGCGGGCGGGGCTTTTCGGCGGCCGCTCCTGCGCGCGGATGAAAACGACGCGGTGCCTGGAGCGCGCGCTGCGTGAGGGTCTCCTCGGAGAGAATTTCCGGCGCGACGCGCGAGAAGACAGCGGCCTCCTCGGCAACCCGTTTCATGATCTCCGGGATCGTCTGGGACGCGGCGGGGGTGGCCGGCGCCAGGGCAAGCAGCAGGCTGAGGCCTAACGCCTTCATCGTTTCTATTTTAGGTGGCGCGAGCATTCGCTGCCACGAATGGTGAGACAATACCCGCAGACCGGCTGTTCCTTGTGCCGGTTGAATGTGTGAAGGAGGCGGGAATGCCCGCAGTTTCCAGACGGGAGTTTTTCAGCAAGAGTGCGGCAGGCGCCGCCGTGGCCGGGCTGCTCTCGGCCGGTGCGCGCGGTCTGCGCGCTAATCCACTGGGCCTGCCGATCGGGTGCCAGACCTATCCTGTCAGGAACATGATCGGGAAGGATTTCCCCGGCACGCTCAAACAGCTCAAGGATGCCGGGTTCGAAAACATAGAGTTGTGCTCGCCGGTGGGCTATGCCGATTCCGGTTTCAGCGTTTTGGCCAAATACAAGGCGCCGGAGTTGCGCCGCATCATCAGCGACGCCGGGTTGCAGTGCGTCAGCTCGCATTTCGATATCAACGAGCTGCGCAAAGACATGCCCGGCCGCATCGCCTGGGCCAAGGATATCGGCCTGACCCAGATGCTGGTGCCGAGCCTGGACGGGCCCCGCCATCCGGTCATGGACGATGTGAAGCGCGCGGCCGGCGAGTACAACAAACTGGGCGAGCAGGCGGCCAAGGCTGGCATCCAGCAGGGCCTGCACAACGAGGACTTCGAGCTGACCTCTATCGCCGGCAAGCGGACCTACGACATCCTCTTCGAGCTGCTCGATCCGAAGCTGGTGAAGTTTCAGTTTCAGGTTTCCACCATCAGCCGCGGTTACGATGCCGCTGAGTACTTCACCAGGTATCCCGGCCGCTTCATCTCGATGCACGTGCAGGGCTGGTCGGCGAAGACGCGCAAGATCACGGCGGTAGGTCAGGGCACGCTCGACTGGAAGAAGATCTTCACCGCGGCCAGGACCGGCGGCATCCAGAACTACTTCGTGGAGATGAATCTCGATTTGATGCGCGCCAGCGTGCCGTATCTGCGCCAGCTTCAGGTTTGAAGCGCTGCGTGAAGCTCGGCGCCGGATGGTAAGATCGTCACCGATGGCCGGGAAAACAGCCAAAGAAGAAAAAGGCATACCCGTAGCGGTGTTCGTGATCGCCCTGGTGGTGATCCTGGGCGCGGGATTCTTTCTGTACCTCGACCGCGCATCGCGGCGTCCGCCGGCTCCGCCCCCGCCATTAACCGGCGAAGCCAAGGCCTATGTGCGCAATCTGCAACTGCTCGACGTCGACATGCAGAAGCACGAAAGCTACCTCAAGCAGGCCGTGGTGGAGATCACCGGCAAGATCGGCAATAACGGCCAGCGGAACCTGCGCGTGGTCGAAATCAACTGCGTGTTTTACGATCCGTACGGTCAGGTGGTGCTGCGCGAGCGGGTGCCCATCGTGAGCGAGAAGATCGGCGGCCTGGCGCCCGGCGAGATCAAGAACTTCCGCCTGGCGTTCGACGATATTCCCGAGAGCTGGAACCAGGCATTGCCGCAACTGGTGATCGCGGAAATCGTCTTCGGCTAGCGGCTAGGCGGTCGCCAGCGTGGCGCGCTTGCCGCGATGATACTCGGCGAGTTGCTGATTGGCCAGCGCGATGACGTCCGCTTCTTCGGCGATGCGCGCGAGGTCGCGGGCCGGGATCACCGCATAGAGCTCGTCCTCTCCAAGATCCGTGTACACACGATTGCCGATGCACCCGGCGCTGACCACCATGCCCTGGGCCATCGCAGCCGGCAGCGACATGCACGTGGGGCGTGCCAATAACGGCGAGGTCGCGGCCACGCCGGCGCGCAGGGCGGCCTCGCTCAGCAGCATCAGGCACCCGGGGCGTCCGGCGAAAATCACCACATCCGGCTCGACCGGTGTATCGCCCAGAAGCGCGTAAACCACCGCGCCGGGCGTCTCCGGAAGTCGCGGAATACCGGGCACCTCTTCCATCTTCACGTAACCCAGCGTGCCCATCAGCGAGAGCGTCTGTTCGAGTTCCGGCGCGCGCTCCGCCGGCAGGTCGATGCCGTGCGTGTAGCTGCCGATCGGGCAGTTGTAGTGATCGCCCGGCACGGTATAGAAGGGGGTGCGCCCGGCAGCCAGGCGCCAGAAGCTGCACCCGGAGGGCATGGTCCCTTCAAATTTGTTGACGCCAACCGGCGGCGTCTTCAGGAACGCAACTGCCACGGGCCGCCGCTCCAGTCCCGTAGCCTTCACCAGACGTTTTTCGAGGCTGCCGTAATCGGTCATGCACTCCAGTATATCGAGCACCCCGGATTTTTGTTCTTGACCTGTCTATTGCTGTAGGGTTCACACTGGGATCTGGACCATGTGGACTGTTTCCAAACTCGCCGCGCGCTGCGGCCTCAGCCGCGGGACGCTGCTCTATTACGAATCGATCGGCCTGTTGAAGGCTCCGCCGCGCAGCGCGGGCAATTACCGGCGCTACGGCGCGCAGGACCTGCGGCGCTTGCAGCAGATCTGCGCTTACCGGCATGCGGGCCTGACGCTGGCCGACATTCGCGCCATCCTGGACCGCCGGGACAGCGACGCCACCGCCGTGCTGAAAAGGCGGCTGCTGGCGCTCGACGGCGAGATCGAAACGCTGCGCGGCCATCAGCGCGCCATTCTCAAGCTGCTGAAAAATGAGTCGATCGGGAGAAAAAAGATGATGACTAAAGAAAAGTGGGTTTCAATTATGCAAGCCTCGGGGTTGACCAAGGCCGAGATGCACCGGTGGCACCACGAATTCGAGAAAGCCGCGCCGGAAGATCATCAGGAGTTTCTGGAGTATCTGCACATTCCGGCGGCGGAGATTCAGTCCATCCGGGAGAGCAGCCGCCAAGCGGAAGCTTAGTAACTCAACCCGTAACCGTACCGGAACAGCGGATCGTAGTTCGCGTCGCCGCGATGTACGGTTACCTGGTCCATCGCACGCGGCCAGGAGAAACTCAGCTTACCCGCCGGCTTGTAATCGCCGAATAACACGTCAGTTACGCCGTCGCCTTCGGTGCCCGGCAGCCACGCAGCGATAAAGGCGTCGGCTTTGTCGAGCACCGGGTTCACGATCAAGGGCCGCCCGGAGACCAGCATCACGACTACGGGAATCCCCGCGGCCTTCATGTTCTCAAACGCAGCCACATCTTCCGCCGCCAGGCTCAAGTCTTTCCGGTCTCCGTTGGTTTCCGCGTAAGGCGTCTCGCCGATCACCAGCACGCCCACGTCCGCACCCGTGGCTCCGGAACCGTCCGCCGAAAAAGTGACGTTGGTCTGCGGTGATGCCGCTTTCTTGATGGCCTGCAGGATGGTGGTGCCCCCGGACGTGACATCGCCGCTGGCGCCCTGCCACCGGATGGTCCAGCCGCCGCACTGATTGCCGATGTTATCCGCGTTCCTTCCGCTCACGTGAATCCGCCGTGCCGATTTCGCCAGCGGCAGCGTGGCATGCTCGTTCTTCAGCAGGACCAGCGATTCGCGCACGGCCTGGCGCGCCACCGCGCGATGCTCGGGCGACCCGAACTGCTTCCAGAGCGCGCGGTCCGCAACCTGTGAGCGATTCTTGCCCATCAGGCCCATGGCGAATTTCACGCGCAGGATGCGGCGCACGGCGTCGTCAATGCGCGACATGGGCACCGTACCGTCTTCGGCCGATTCCTTCAGCTTCGCGATGAACTCCTGGTAGCGCTCGGGCACCATCACCATGTCCATACCGGCATTGATGCTTGCGGCGATCTTGTGTTTGTAGTCGCCGGGCAGCGCGTCGATGGCGGCGTAGTCGGAAATCAGAAAGCCTTCGAATCCCAATTCGTCTTTCAGAATCTCCGTAAGCAGCCGTTTATTGGCCGAGCATTTCAATCCGTTCCAACTGCTGTATGACGGCATGATCGAGCCCACACCGGCCTGGATGGCCGTGATGTAACCCTGCAGGTGGATGGCGCGCAGGGTCGCTTCGTCCATGCGCGTGTCGCCCTGGTCCAACAGGTGCGGGCCAATCGTGCTGCTGCCGTAAGTCGTGCCGCCGTCGCCCACGTAGTGCTTGGCGCAGGCCAGCACCGAGAGGCGGTCGGTCAGGTCGCCTTGCAGGCCGCGCACGCCGGCCGGTCCGAGTTCTTTCACTAACTCCGGCTCCTCCGAAAAGCCTTCGTAGGTGCGCCCCCAGCGGATGTCGCGCGGCACGGCCACGCAAGGCGCGAAGGCCCAGTTGATGCCGGTCGCGCGCACTTCGATCGCGGTAATGCGCGCGATTTTCTCGATGAGCGCCGCATTGCGCGTGCAGCCCAAGCCAATGTCATGCGGAAAGATCACCGCGCCCAGCACGTTGTTGTGACCGTGCACCGCATCCACCCCGTAGAGCAGCGGAATCCGCAGGCGCGTCTCCAGGGCCCGTTTCTGATACTTGTCGATGAGGTTCGTCCAAGCTTCGAGACTGTTGCCCTCCTTGGGGTCCGAATCGCCGCCGCTCAGCACCGAACCGAGATAGTACCTGGCAATATCTTCGTCGGACTTCAGGAAGAGTTGATCGGGCTGCGTCATCTGCCCAGTCTTCTCATCAAGCGTCATCTTGCCGAGCAGCGCGTTGACCTGCCGATCGAACGACGAGAACTTCTTACGCTGGGGTGCGGACGTGGCGACCATGCAAGCCAAAACGACGGTGCCGAGGACTGCGGCGTAACGGATTTCAGTCATCACACGGGATGATATCACTGCGCTCACGCGCACATGCCGTCCATAAGAATTTTATATTGGACCCGCGACTCGGCACTCCGTACACTGAAGATATGCGGACCGCCACGTCGGCTAACGTATCCGAGAGCGCGTCGCAAGTCGCGCTCTTGCATCACATTAGCAGCATCGTCAGCTCCAGCCTGAGCCTGGAGAAAATGCTGCAGGAACTGATCGCTCTCACCCTGGAAACTACTCGTTGCGACGCCTGCCTGGTCTACCTGGTGGATCGCACTACGAACGAAATCGTGCTGGAGGCATCGCAACTCCCCCACACCGCCGAAATCGGCAACATTCGCCTGAAAATGGGCGAAGGTATTACCGGCTGGGTGGCGCAACACAAATCCGTGGTCGCGCTCACCAATAACGCATCCGCGGACACCCGCTTCAAGACTTTCCAGACCCTGCCGGAAGACACTTTCGACGCTTTCCTTTCGGTGCCGCTGGTGAGCGGCGGCGACTTGATCGGCGTCATCAACGTACATCATCGGGAAGCCCACACCCACTCTCCGGAAGAGATCGCGCTGGTCAGTTTCATCGGCGAGCAGATGGGCGGCGCCATAGCAAAGTCCCGCCTGGAAGAGCGCTCGGAAACCGCCGTGAAGCGCATGGAAACCCTGGCGGCCGTGGCGCAGACGATTTCGGCGGAGAGTTACCTGGATCGCATCCTGCAGGCCATTTCGGAGATGGTCGCCGAAACGCTGGATTCCCCGGTCTGTTCGATCATGCTGATCGACGAGGACCGCCGCGAACTGGTGATTTCCGCAGCGCGCTGCTCTTCGCCCGATTACCTGCATAAGATGCCGCTGAAGATCGAAGATTCGCTGATCGGTCGGGTGGTGCGCGAGGGCGGGCCCGTGGTGGTGCCGAACGTGCTCGCGGAAAAGCAATACCGTTATCCGGAATTGGCGCGCAAGACCGGTCTCGCCTCGCTGCTGTCGGTGCCGCTGTTGACGCGTGAAAAGGTGATCGGCACCATCAACATCTATACCCGCCAGCAGCGCGTATTTTCCGATGAAGAGATCGGCTTCGTGAAAGCCGTCGCGGGACAGGCGGCCATCGCTATCGAGAACGCCCGCCTGATGTCGGAAACGCTCGAGATGAAGCGCACCCTCGAGGCGCGCAAGCTGGTGGAGCGCGCCAAAGGCATCCTGCAACAGAAATACAGCCTGACCGAGGAAGAAGCCTACTTGCGCCTGCGCAACGAGAGCCGCCGCTTGCGCCGCCCTATGCGCGATCTGGCCGAAGCCGTGATCCTGGCCGACGATCTGCGCCGCGTGGGAGAAGGCCCGCGCACCCGTCCCGCCGAAGTGCCCAAAGAGCCCAGCCTGCCGGAAGTGTAGACTGAAGTAAGTGGAAGAAGAGGTCCTCGGCAAGGCATACGATTCCCGTTTGATGCGCAGGTTGCTGGGCTACATGCGCCCGTACCGCGGCTATGTCTCGCTCTCCCTGGTTTTCCTGCTGCTGCAATCCATATTGCAGGTGCTCGGTCCATTGCTCACCAAGGTCGCCGTGGACCGCTATCTCGCGCCCAGTTCCACGCGCATTCCCACCTTCTTCGATCGCTATCTCCCGTCCGAGCCTTGGAGCGGACTCGCGGCCGTGGGTCTCCTGTATCTCGGTGTTCTGCTGGGCACCTTTGTCTTTGAATTCGGCCAGATGTACCTGATGCAGTACACCGGCCAGCTTGCCATGTTCGATCTGCGCAAGCAGCTCATGGCGCACCTGCAGCAACTGGACGTGGCTTTCTACGACCGCAATCCCGTCGGCCGCCTGGTCACGCGCGTGACTACCGACGTGGATGTGCTCAACGATCTGTTTGCCTCGGGCTTGGTCACCATCTTGGGCGACGTGCTGGTGCTGGCGTTCATCGTGGCGATCATGTTCAAGATGAGCCCGGGATTGACGCTGCTGATGCTCGGCGTGATGCCGTTCGTGATCCTGACCACCGCGATCTTCCGGCGCGCCGTATCGCAAAGTTACCGGCGCATCCGCGTCGCCATCGCCAAGATCAATGCCTACCTGCAGGAGCACGTGACCGGCATCGTGGTGCTGCAGCTCTTCAATCGCGAGGCGCGCAGCGGCCAGGAGTTCGACGGCGTGAATCGCGAGCATATGGATGCGTATAAAGATGCGATCCAGGCTTACGGCTGGTTCTATCCGGTGGTGGAGTTCCTGTCAATGCTGGCGCTGGCGGGCATCCTGGCCTACGGCGGTTTTCGCGTCCGCCAGGGTGCGCTGACCCTGGGCGTGGTGGTCGCCTTCCTGCAGTACGGCCTGCGCTTCTTCCGGCCGATCCAGGACCTCAGCGAGAAGTACAACATCCTGCAAGGCGCCATGGCCTCCGCCGAGCGCATCTTCAAACTGGCCGATACGCAGGCAGCGATCCTGCCCCCTGCGAATCCGCTGCCGCCGCCCGCTTCGGCGCGCATCGAATTCGACGCGGTCTCCTTCGCGTATAAAGATGAAGACTGGGTGCTGCGCGATGTGAGCTTCTCGATCGAGCCGGGTGAAACCATCGCGGTGGTGGGCCACACCGGCGCCGGCAAGACCACGCTCATCAGCCTGCTGCTGCGCTTCTATGACGTGCAGAAAGGCGCGATCCGCGTGGGCGGCACGAATGTCCGCGATCTGGATCCGCGGGAATTGCGGCGGCAGTTCGGCGTCGTACTGCAAGACCCGTACCTGTTCACGGGAAGCCTGGAAGATAATATCCGGCTGGGTACGGACGGCATCAGCCGCGCGGCTGTGGAGGAAGCCGCCGAACAGGTGAACCTGATGGACTTCATCAATTCCCTGCCTGATGGATTCGAGCAGCCCATCCGCGAGCGCGGCAGCGGCCTTTCCACCGGGCAGAAGCAGCTCATCAGCTTTGCGCGCGCGCTGGCGCACAATCCACGATTTCTGATTCTCGATGAAGCCACCTCGAGCGTGGATACCGACACGGAATTCCGCGTGCGCGAAGCCTTGAGCCGCATGGTGGAAGGCCGCACGTCGATCGTCATTGCGCACCGGCTTTCGACCATCCAGCGCGCCGACCGCATTCTGGTGATGCACAAAGGCCGCCTGCGCGAGTCCGGCACGCATCAACAGTTACTGGCGCAACGCGGCATTTATTGGAAGCTTTATCAACTGCAGTACAAGGATCAGGAAGCCGCCGCGCCGCGCG
Organism: Bryobacteraceae bacterium; assembly: GCA_035541265.1. Classification (GTDB taxonomy): domain Bacteria; phylum Acidobacteriota; class Terriglobia; order Bryobacterales; family Bryobacteraceae; genus Bog-159. The sequence goes on along the minus strand of DATKNQ010000057.1, from coordinate 10,225 downwards.
TCGAGCGCGCCTTGCCCGTCTAGTTGCCATCCAGAAAATCGAGCACGATCGGATCGAGCCAGTTCGCGCGCTTCTGAAACGTGAAGTGATCAGTCGCCGGCAGGATCAGCAGCCGCGCGCCCGGAATCATGCGCACTATGCGTGCGGTCTCTTCCACGCTCACGAAGTCGTGGTCGCCGGCCACAATCAGCACCGGCGCTCTGATCTTTTTCAGCCCCGGCTCCGGGATCCCCCAATTCGGTTTAGCCCACATGGCCTTGATCTTCTCGAAGAAGACGGGCCAGTGCTGCGCGCCATCGGGAGAGATTTGTGCGTATTCCGCCTGCACCGGCGGCGCCCAATGTTCCGCCGAGAGCCGCTCGATCGCCTGTCGCGCCTGCGGCGTTTCGGCGCCCATCCCGACCCCCGATGCGACCACCCGCCGCACCAGCTCCGGATGCGTGAATGCCAGGCGCAGCGCCAGTTGGCCGCCGTCGCTCCAACCCACCAGGTCGGCCTTTTGGATGCCCAGGTGTTCAAGCAGCGCCCCGGTATCCTCCGCCATGCCTTCATACGACAGCTCGCGCCCGGCCACGTCGCCCGTGTGGCCGTGGCCCATCTGCTCGATGCCGATTACGCGGTGATTCTTAGCGAAGACCGGGATTTGTTCCGCGAACGAGAGATGCAGCGACGACGTTCCGCCGTGTAGCAGCACCACGGGCCGGCCTTCGCCGTGGATTTCGTAATACATCTTGATTCCATGAATCTCCGCATATTGGCCGGCCGCGGAGAGCGGAAGCAACAGGGCAATCGATGGCCATGCGCGCATGGCCCGAGTGTATCGCGATTGGCCAAGCGGATTGTAGCGATACACGCAGGGCGCCTCACATAACCCGCTCGATCTTGCGGTCCGCCAGTCGCAGAAGCCACCAGTCTCGAGCACGCCTGCGCCGGGTCACTCCACATAGTTACCGCCGGGAGATCAACCACCGGCCGAGTACGAATAATTCCCCGGCGATGAAGAGCAGTCCAAAGATCGTCTTGTTGTGCCGGGCCAACCAAAGCGGCAGGTAGATGTCGAAGTTATCCCGGCGCTCCTCTGTGTAGTGGCCCGCCAGATCAGTCAACGGGCAACGGCCTCCGTTCACCGCGAGCACCGCGCATTCGACCAGTACCAGCCCAGTCAGACGGGCTGCCCATAGGAATTGGCGCCAGGCGCCCGCGAATGGAATCGCCACGATGCATCCGGCGAAGACCAGCCAAACCGCCGTATGCAGAAGTTTTATCCCTATCAGGACCCGAATTTCCGGTTGCGCCTTCACGTGAAATCCCCCCATTCACCAACCCCCCAAGAATAAACGTCCTCCCCTATCAACCTCTTACAGCCCTGGCCCCATCACGAGCCCCCCGCCCCATCCCTACCGTGAAGTTGAAAGAGCTTCTGCTCTCTCGCTCCCAACTATGTCACAACCACAACCAATACAACCGAACCAGCCGCAATATCCGATCTCGACGCTCTATCTGTTCCCGCTCTACGCCACCCGCGCAGCTTACCAGCAGGCCGCCGGACAACAGGCGCCGCCCTTCAACGCGGCCGCCCCAATTAAAGGATGGACCGATCCTTCCCCGTCCGGCCAGCCTTACAACGTCTTCGATCCCAACGCCGCCGCCACCGGCTATATCAGTCAGGTGACTGTGCCTGCGGCGCAGGCGGGCAGCGTGAACCTGCCCGGCGTCTACAACTATCCCCCTTACGTTGCGCCGCCCACCGACGCGATGCAAGTCGGGCCGCTCGGAACCATCGGTCCGGCCAGCCCCGACCAGGTCTGCCTCCAGTCCGACGCGCAGGCCATCGTCAACGAAATCGCGCCGCTCTATCCCGGCCAGACCATCACCATCGTGCAGGAGCCGCCCGGCGTCTATCACTACGTCTACGGCGTCGACCCCCGCCGCCAGTGGATCCTCCAGATCGGCAACACCGGTATGGTGGCCCAGACCCTCATCGAGGCCAAGAACGCCCACGGTGCCGGCGCGCCCGGCCATTGGGCACTCACCTCCGTGGGCCTCACCTGGATCTACGACACGCCCGTCATCTCCGCCCCCGCCAATGCCGTTACTCTCGCTGTCCCCGTTCGCGCCTTGCTGCCCAACGAGAAGATCGTGAAACTGCCCGGAACGCTCTTCAATCAGGCCGGCACCTGGGTCGTCGAGCGCACCGATCTGCCCCAGCCCCAGCAGCCCGAAACCACCGACCAGCAGTTTGCCGACGTCAAGGCCGCCCTCGCCGCCATCCAGACGTCGCTCAACACCATCGCCGCCAAGGTGGGGGCATAATCATGGCGACCGTCTCTTCCCCCGTCACGTCTCCTACTGCTTCGCCGGTCGCCGCCGTGCCTCCGACGCCCGCCTTGATGGTCGCGGTCCCCTCCGATCCCGCCAGCGCCGCCGCCTTCGCCGCCGGCAATCTATTCGTGTTCCTTTGTACCCCCATCGGCCAGGAGATCGCCACCAGCGCAGTCACCGCCGGCAAAGCCATCACCGATGTCGTCAAGGGCCTGGCCCAGGACGTCATCGATATCTTCCGCGGCCTGCACATCTAGATCCTGCCCATGCGGGATAATGGAGTGTCTCCCGCATGCCCAAGGTCTTTCCCTGTTATGCTCCGTCCGAACGGGACCTCGTCCGCGAACTGGCCGCCTTCCTCGAACGCGGCTGCGGCGTCGAGGTCCTGCTCGAGGAAGGAGAAATCCAATCCGGCGAGGATCTCATCGCCAAAGTCGCCGAAGGCCTCTCCGCCGACGTCGTCCTCGTGCTGCTCTCGCCCGATTCCGTGCCTCCCCGTTGGGTCCTCGATCGCTGGAAATCCGTCTTCTGGGAACAACCCGCCGAGCTCGGCACCGCCCTCGCCACCCTCCTTTGCCGCGACGCCAAATTCCCCGATCTCCTCCGCCGCAGCCATTTCTTCGATCTGCGCCGCGACCGCCTCCCCGCCTTCCGCGCCATCAAGCGCTGGTTGATGAGCCTCGCGCCCCTTGCCCAGCATCCCCCGTTTTCTCCCGCCCGCCAGGCCGCCTTCACCGCCCGTGAAGTCCAGCTCGAAACCCTCTGTACCCTGCTGGCCGACGCCCCCGGCATCGCCGCGCTCGCCGGGCCGCCCGGATCCGGCAAGACCGCCCTCGCGCTCGAATTCGCCCGCCGCCGCCGCGACGAGTTCGACATTGTCTTCTGGCTCACCTGCGGTGCTCGCACCCTCCCCGCCCTCGCCGGCGATCTGGCATATCAGTTGGGCGTGCGCCTCGATCGGGACCTCGAAACCAACCTCAACGAGATCCGCCACCTCTGTTCCCGCCATCGCTGCCTCCTGGTCCTTGACGATGCCGTCCCCGCCACAGCGGCTTTGCTCGCGCCCCGCGGCCGTACCTCCGTCCTACTCGCCACCCGCGATCCCGAACTCGCCGCTGCCCTCAGTGCCACCGAAACCCCGCTCAACGATTCCTTCCCCGCCGACGTCGATGCCATCCGCGACCTCGCTGGCGACGCCCGCCGCCTCCTCTCCGCCATGTGCGCCTGTGCCCCATGCGGCTTTCCAGCCGATTTGGCCGCCCGAACAGCCGATATAGAACCGTTGGAAATACAGGACTTATTGGCTTCGAATGTCCAAAAAGGCCTCGTCCTGCCGCTCGATGAAAACGGCCCGCGCTTTTTGATTCCGGCCGCCGTCCGCGAGCGCGCCGCCCTGCGCGGCGATTCCCCCCGCTGGGCCCGCCATCACGCCCGCACCGTCGCCGACCTGTTCGGCTCGCCGCCGCCCGATTCGCCCGATCTCACCGCCTACTGGCCCGATCTCCAGCACGCCTTCCGCGGCGCCATCGAAGCCGACTGGACGCTCGCCTCCACCCTTGCCCGTCGCGGCGTTGCCTGGGCGAAAACGCAAGACCGCCTCGCCGAAGCCTTCGAGATTTTGCAGGATTGGTCGCGCGCCGCGGGCGAGCGCGGCGATCGCCGCGTGCTTGAAGATTGCGCCTGGGAACAGGTCTGGATCCTGGAACACTGGGGCCGCACCACCGAAGCCCGCGAGCTCGATACCATCCGCCGCGAACAGTTCGCCGATCAGATGTCTTTCGGCTTCTGATCTAGTCGTAAACGAAGTGTAGGACCTTCTTCAGGTCTTCCCAGGCCTCGCGCTTGGGACCCGTGTTGTACGCCCGCAGCAGGTACGACGGATGATACGTCACCATCAACGGGATATCGTTCCACCGGTACCAGTTGCCGCGCATCCGCGTCACGCCCTCTTTGCTGTGCGTCAGGTATTTGGCCGCCGTCGATCCCAGCGCGCAAATGGCTTTCGGCCGGATCGACAGCAACTGCCGCGTCAGGAACTGCCCGCACATCTCCATCTCGTCGGGTTGCGGCGTGCGATTCTCCGGTGGCCGGCACTTAACCACGTTGCAGATGTAGACGTCCTTCCGCAGCAGCGGAATGCCCTCCTTCTTGGCCGTCCCCTCGATCATCTGGGTCAGCAGTTGCCCCGCGCGGCCCACGAACGGAATGCCCTGCGCGTCTTCATCCGCGCCCGGACCTTCTCCTACGAACACCAGCTTGGTCTGCTCGTCGCCCACACCGAAGACGATCTTGGTGCGCTGCTCGTGCAGACGGCAGCGATGGCAGTCGCCGATGTCTTCCTTGATGCGGAAGAGCGGCTCACTCGGTGGCGGCGCTTCGGCACGCACAGGCTGCGCTTTGCGATAGAGAGTCCGAATACCCAAGTCCTGGTAGAACTCCAGATACTGCCGCAGCGTCTCAGCGTCCATCGGTCGCGTATTGATGCAGGCGCATCTTCAGGACTTCGTCGAAAATCCGGCCGGCCACTTCGCGCTTCGAAGCGCGCGGTACGGGAATCGTCTCGCCGGTGCGCAGCGCCAGCAACACCTCGTTACTGTCGGATTCAAACGCGCCATCCTCGCCGCCCACCAGGTTGCCGACTACCATGTCGCAGTTCTTGGCTTCCAGCTTGCGGCGCGTCTCTTGTGGCAGATTTTCGGTCTCGGCCGCGAACCCCACCAGCAACCGGTCGCCTTTCTTGCGCCCGAGTTCCGCCAGGATATCCGGCGTCGGATCGAGCTCCAGAGACAGCCGCGCCGCGGTCTTCTTCATCTTCTGCTGCGGCACCTTCGAAAGGTGAAAGTCCGCCACCGCCGCGGCCTTGATGATGATGCTCGCCCCCGGCAGATGCTCAAACACGCGGTCGCGCATCTCGCTCGCCGTGTGTACGCCGATCACCGTGCACCCGCGCGGTGGCGCCAGGTTCACAGGCCCCGAAATCAGGATCACCTTGGCCCCGCGCGCCGCCGCCGCTTCCGCGAGCGCATAGCCCATCTTGCCGCTAGAGCGATTGGAAATGTATCGCACCGGATCGAGCGGCTCCTGCGTCGGTCCCGCCGTGATCAGCACCGTCTCGCCATCCAGGTCGTGCCGCCGCCCAATCTCTGCGTCCACGGCCGCCGCGATCTGTTCCGGCGACGCCAGCCGTCCCGGCCCGACCATGCCGCACGCCAGTTCGCCCTCTTCCGGATCCACGATGCGATGCCCGCGCCGCCGCAGCGTCTCGAGATTGCTCACCGTCGCCGCGTGCTGCCACATATTCGAGTTCATCGCCGGAGCCAACACTACCGGCCCCGTAAACGCCAGATACATCGTGCTCAGGAAATCATCCGCCAGCCCGTGCGCGAATTTCGCCAGCAGGTCCGCGGTCGCCGGAGCCACCACCAGCCAATCGTTCTGCTGCGCCACGCCGATATGCTCGATGGCGCTCGAAAGCGTGCCTTCCGGATCTCCCGCAGCGAACAGGCTGGTGATCACCTTGCGCCCCGTGAGCGCCGCGAACGTCAACGGCCGCATGAATTCCTGCGCGCCCGCCGTCATGATCACCTGCACCGTGTGGCCGCGTTGAATCAGCAGCCGCGCCAGTTCGGCGGACTTGTACGCCGCAATGCCGCCGCCCACGCCCAGGACGATGTTCATGGCTCTGGATTAAAGGATGGCTTCCGGCGCCGGCGCTTCTTCCACCGGCGTCACGCCCGGAATCTCGTACTTCACCAGCCCGCGCCGCACTTCCTCCATCGCGATGATGGTGGGCTTCTTCGACGACGTTGGCAGCACGGGCCGCGCGCCGCCCTGCAGTTGCCGCGCGCGCTTGGCGGCCACGATGATGAAACGGTAGGTGCTCTGTTCCGGATCGTCCGGGATGGTGCAGTGCGCGTTGTTGCGCGGAATCTTATCGCCCATGCTCTCTAAAATCCTTTATGCGTTCGTTCCGAAAGTCTCCAGAATCGGTCGGACCTGTTCTTCCATGCGGCTCCGCCTCACCCGCTCCGCGCGCACGATCCCCGCCAGCATCTGATCGGATTCGGATAATTCTTTGTTGATCAGCACGTAGTCGTAAGCGCTGTAATTGCGAATCTCGTTGGCCGCATCGCGCAACCGCCGCTCGATCACGGCGTCACTGTCTTCGCTGCGCAAGCGCAGCCTTTGCTCGAGGATTGCACGGGACGGGGCCAGGACAAAAATCGTGACCGCTTCTGGAATCTTACTTTTCAATTGTCGCGCACCTTGCACATCAATGTCGAGTACCAGGTCAAGCCCCTGCTGCCGGGCCTGCTCCAGCACACCGCAGTGGGTTCCGTAATAGTTCCCAAATACCTCGGCATGTTCCAGAAACTCGCCGCGAGCGATCCGCGCCTCAAAATCCGCCCGCGCGATGAAATGGTAGCTCTCGCCCTTCACCTCATGCCCGCGAGGAGCGCGAGTAGTATACGAAATCGAGAACATCAGCCCCGGCACGTTGCCCAGCAGCCGCCGCACCAAGGTCGATTTCCCCGACCCGGAAGGAGCCGAAATTATAAAGACAGTGCTCATTCCAGATTCAGCGACTGCTCCCGCAGCTTATCAATCTCCGCCTTCGCCCCGAGCGCCAGATCCGTAATCGTCAATCCGAGTTCCCCTAATCCGCCGGTCTTCGAGAGAATAGTGTTCGTCTCGCGGTTCATCTCTTGCAGCAGAAAATCGAGCTGCTTGCCGGCCTCGCTGCTCGAATCGAGCAGCTTCTCCAGTTGCGCGGCATGCGTCTTCAGCCGGACCAATTCCTCGCTGATGTCGCTGCGCTCAGCCAGCATCGCGGCTTCCTGCGCCAGCCGCTGCGGCTCGATCGCCGCGCCGCGCAGCAGTTCCCGCAACCGCTCGCTCAGTCTCTTCTGAAACGCCGCCGTGGCGTTCGACCGGATCTTCTCCATCTGCGCGGCCAGGTCGCACAGCGTTGCGCAGCGCGTCCGCATCTCGGCCGTCATGGCCGCGCCTTCCCGCTCGCGGAAACGGTTCAGGGTATCCAAAGCCTCGCCGGCGGCCGCGACCAGCACCTGTTCCAACGCCGCATCCGGCTCCGCCGCGTCGCCCGCCTGCAGCATCCCGGGCAGCCGTAGCGCTGCGTTCAAATCCGGCTCGCCCTTGAGTCCGAATTCCTCGGCCGCCGCCCGAAACGCCTGCAGATACGCCTGCAACAGCGGCCGGTTGAGGTTCGACGCATCCGCCGCCGCAGCCCGATTGATCGCTACGTTGATCTGCAAATGCCCGCGCGCCACCTTCGTCTTCACTGTATTGCGTATGGCCGTCTCGAACGGATCCAGCTCCGGCGCCAGGTGAAAATGTATGTCTAGCCCGCGATGGTTCACGGTCTTGATGCTCACCACGATCTCGCCATCCGGCGTCGCCCGCCGCACCCGCGCGAAACCGGTCATGCTGCGCACGCTCATAGATCCATCACGCTCCCCGCTTCCACGAATTGCAAATCGTGCAGCCGCTGATAAACCCCGCCGCCGTTCACCAGTTCTTCGTGCGTCCCGACCTCGAAAATCTCGCCGTGCTCCATCACCACGATCTTGTCCGCCCGCCGGATGGTCGATAGCCGATGCGCGATCACGATCACCGTGCGGCCCGCCATCAGGTTCGAGAGCGCGCTCTGCACCAGTAACTCCGCTTCAGTGTCCAGGTGCGAAGTCGCCTCATCGAGGATCAGAATCGGCGCGTTCTTCAGCAGCGCGCGTGCGATGGCAATGCGCTGCCTCTGCCCGCCGCTGAGCTTCACGCCGCGCTCGCCGATGATCGTGCTGTAGCCATCCGGCAGCGCGCGGATGAAGTCGTCGGCCAGCGCCGAACGCGCCGCTTCGCGGATCTCATCGAGCGGCGTCCCTGGCCGTCCGTAGGCGATATTGTTCGCGGCCGTATCGTTGAACAGGAACGTATCCTGCGCCACGATCCCGACCATCGCGCGCAGCGACGTCAGATCGAAGTCGCGCACATCGTGCCCGTCAATGCGCACCGCGCCCGAGGTGACGTCATAGAAGCGCGGCACCAGATTCACCAGCGTGGTCTTGCCCGATCCGCTCGGCCCCACCACCGCGACTACTTCGCCGGCCTTGACGTCCAGATTCAACCCGCGCAATTGGAATCCGTTGGGTGCCAGCGGATAGCGGAAGCTCGCATTCTCAAAGCGGATCGAATCGGTGAACCGCTCGAGCTTCACCGCGCCCGCCTTCTCCTCAATGTCTTCGGCGCGCGCCAGGTATTCGAAGACCTTCTGCGAGGCGCCGATAGCCTGCTCGAAGATGTTATGGATGCCCGTCAGCCGCTTCACCGGCTCGTACATCATCAGCAGGGCGATCACGAAGCTGGTGAACTCGCCGGACGTGAGCGTATGCGTCTTGATCTGGGTGCGCGCATAAGTCAGCAGAGCCACGATCGTCAGCGCGCCGAACACCTCGATCAAGGGCGATGCCACCGCCTGCTGCCGCACATACCGCAGGTTGCTCTTCAGCAGCGCGGTCGCCGCATGGCGGAACCGCCGCGACTCAAACCTCTCCGCTCCGAAGGCCTTCACCACCTGGTTACCGCTGAGCGTCTCCTGCAGAATCTCGTTCAGCTCCGCTGTGTGGTCCTGGCTGCGCCGGCTGGTGCGCCGGATGCGCCGCCCGATGCGCGCCGTCGGAATCAGCACGAAGGGCAGCACCGTCAGGCTGACCATCGCCAGCTTCAAATCCTTGTGCAGGATCACGAACAGCAGTCCCAGCACCACGAATGACTGCCGCAGCAAGTCCGCCAGAATATGCGAAACCGCGGTCTGAATCTTCTCAATGTCGTTCATGATCGACGACATCAGTTTGCCCGTCGAGTTCGACTCGAAGAACTGCGCGCCCTGCCGCACCACCTTATCGAAGACCGTGTTGCGCAGATCCGTAACCGCCGAGCAGCCCACGTAATTGACGAGGTAATTCGCCAGGTAATCGCAGATGCCCTTGGTGATGAAGACGGCCAAGATCGCGAACGCCACCATCGTCCAGATGCTGCGGTTGTGGAACGCTGACGGCACGAGCTGGCTGAGATACACCGGATGATGGAAAACGGGATCGGTGAACAGCAGCACCGGCCCATTGGGAGCCGCGGGATTCAGCACACGATCGAAGATCGGCCCGATCAGCAGCGCGATCATGCCGTGCGCCGCGCCCACGCACGCCATCAGGATCACGGACAACAACAGAAACAGCCAATAGCGTTTTGCGTAAGCCAGCAGCCGCAGCAGGTCTCTCATGCGTGCACCCGCATGCGCTCGAGCGCCTGCCGCACCTGGTCCTCGCTGATAGCGGCGATGCCCGCGCGCTCGTGCAGCACCACGGACGACGTCCGCCAGGGATGCCAGATCGCCGGATCGGACGAGCCGAACAGCACCACCACCGGCAGGCCGAACGCCGCGGCCATGTGCGCCGGCCCGGAATCGTTGCCCAGAAACAACGACGCTCCCCGCAGCAGCGATTTGATTTCCGCGAGCGGCGCACCCGCGACCGTGCGATACGCGGCGAACGCCGACAGGTCATCGCCCGGCCCGCCAATGAAAACCGGTTCGAGATCCAGCGATTCCTTCAGGAACCGCGCCGTGCTGACGAAGCGCACCGTGGGCCAGGTCTTATCGGGGGCCGACGCCGCCGGATGCATGACGGCATACGCGCGGACGATGCCGGGTAGTTCGGCGAACAATCGCGCGCGCGGAATTTCTGTCCGCGATGCGCCTAGATAAAACATGGCGGAGGCCAAATGTTCCGCTGTATGCACCGTGCGTTCTTCGCCCAGAATCTGCTGCGCGCGCGGAATACGCACGTTGTAAATCGGCTGCCAGCGGTAGTGTGCGAAGCCGGCCCGCAGC
>DATKNQ010000056.1:0-66125 GCA_035541265.1 Bryobacteraceae bacterium | reverse complement strand
GGCTCCCAGGCTTTCCTCGCGGGTTCTGCACTTCTTGCCTTCCGGACGGGAAGACTTGCACTTTCCGCTTGTCAGGGCCACGGTTGCTGCGTCTAGCTATGCTCTTGCGAAAGCCGTCTCGGCCTCGCTCCAAAAGACGGGAAGCGCCAGCATTCTGCAATCCAGAAATGAGCCTGAAATCAGTCTGCCGGTGCACCTTCTTCAAGGATGTGGTCCGGGGCGTGACAGATCCGCTGTGATCGCTGCAGGCACCCGGTTATGCCGATTTCGCCCTGATGGCACCGGGTTCGCGCAGAGATTCGCGCGTCTGCCTGACGAAGCGGGCCATCGATTTCGAAACGTGCTCCAGCACGGCGGCCCACTCCTCCAAGTGCTGTTCGCCTCTCGCGGTAAGCCGGTAGACGCGGCGCGCCGGGCCGCTTTTGTCGGTTTCCCACTCGGATTTGACGTTGCCATTCATTTCCAACTGCCGCAGCGTCCGGTACAGGGCAGCCCGCTCGATCTCCGCGTCGGTGAGCGCGTGCTCCTGCAAATCCGTCGACAGGTCATAGCCATAGGAGCGTCCCTTCTTCTTGAGGAGCAGAAGGACAACCGGCTCCACAAAGCGATAGAGATTACCCATGGCGCAAGTACACGGCTGATTCTTACCGTGTCGCTGACAGATCCTTCGTGGCACCTTAACCCTCCTGATCCTTGCGTTTCCCCGCAAGGCTTTCTCCATCATACACCAAACAAATAGATGCGAAATACATCTACGTCAAAGTCTTCGGAACGTCTTGAGTGTTATTATGATATAGGTGTAATTATATTCGAGGAGGTCCACAGCGTGAACCGGACGGCGAGATTTATTATTTCCATGCTTGCAGCAATCGCGTTGGCCTTTCCTGCATTCGCGCATTGCGGGCAGCATTGCTGCCACGACTGTGACGATTGTGGCGCGGGCTGCGACGGGTGTGGTCATCACACGATGCAGAGCCGGCGGGCGGCCCAGAGCGCGAGCACTCCCGCCGTCGAACAGTCGCGCGAAGGCAAGGTGGTCGAGGTCATCTACCTTCCGGGTGCGGCCAGCGACAGCGGCATGGTAGAGGCGCGGCTGATGGCGGGAAGCCAGCAGATCCTGGTGCGTCTGGCCCCCAGCGGTTTCCTGCACCGGAATCAGATGGATATATGCGAAGGCGACACCCTCACCGTCACGGGGTATTGGGTGGCAGCCGGCGGCCGTGAGACACTGGTCGCGACCCAAATGGCCAAAGGAGGCCAAACCGTTCCATTGCGAGACGGCTGGGGACGATCTGCCTGGTGAGTTGTTCAGCATGGATCCTTCAGGGGAGGGATGCGGGCTGGCCCGCCTGGATGACCGCAAGCACGGGCGGGCGGCGGTTCTGGCCGAACGCGTCCCACTCGATGGAGCCACTCGCGCCTTCGAAGGGCGGCAACGCTGCGATGGCATCGCGAATGCGAGCCCGGTTGAGGCCCGCCTTGCGAATGGCGGCGACGACCACTCGGACGGCATCATACGCACACGCCGCTGCGTAGTCGGGCTGGCGGCCAAAACGCACGGCGAAGCTGCGGCGGAATGACGCCGTAGGTTCGCCGGCCCACGGGAAAAGCGTGCCCTCCGCCGCGGGCCCAGCCTGGCCGGCAAAGGACGCGCGGCCCCACAGAGGCCCTCCGGCGATCAGGCCGCGAAACTTCCCTCCTCGCAGAAGTTTCACTATCCGGGCGCTGTCGCTTACACCGGCGATCACCGCAACGGCGTCGGGTTTAGCATCGCAGGCGTCGCGGGCCAATTCGGAAAGATCGGGACGGCCCGGCTCGAATTCGAGCTGCAGCTCGATCCTCGCGTTCTCCCGGGCACAGGCGGCCTTCAGATATCCGCAAAACGCGCGCGCGTCATGGTCCGTGGCCGAAAGGATCACGAGGCTGTGCCCGTGCAGTGCCTGGGCCACCGCCGCCGCGTGCAGGTCGTCGCCTTGCACGATGGAGAACATCCACGGCACGCCGGCCATGTGAATGCTGCGATCGGTGGCCACCGGGTTGACCAGGGGTAGCAACGCTTTCGCCACTACCTGCTCGGCCAAGTGCGTGCCGGCGCCTTCGATTGAGCCAATGATCACCCAAACGCGATCCACGAACGCCATGTGCGCGATCAGGGCCGCGCCGGCCCGCCAGGGGTTCTCCGACCATGCTGCCGCGAGACGGAACGGCTTGCCTTTGTAGCCGCCCTCGCGGTTGCCCTCCTCGATGGCCAGCGTGGCGCCCTGCCACAGAATGCCGCCCTCCGGATGAGAATCCTGGGATGGTCCGTAGTAGCCGATCAGGACTTCCCGGATGTTCGCTGGTTCAGGCAAGTCCCGGCCGGGTCCCTCGAACGTGACGGGGGATTTGCGGGCGTCTTTGTATGGCGCCTGTTGCGCAGCGCCCCAGAGAGCACAGCCAACCAGAAGCGCAAAGGCGCGTGCGGCGAGCCGCATCATGAACCGCCCGCGTTTGTCAGCGTAAGACCATCGGGAGTCCGCCGGGGGATGTTCGGTTTGGGAACCTGCAGATCTTCACGCGAATAGTATTTCCAGTGGCCCCCTTCGTAGCGCGCCAGAAAGACTTCGCCCAAATCCTCGAGAGCCGCGCCGAACGGGATGTCGCCGGTGACGCCGGGGAACGGCTTGGTGCGATAGGCCAGCACGTCCCGGATTTTCGCCCGGTTGAGGCCCGCGACCTGCGTCGCCCAGATCAGCATGTTCATGCCGTCGTAGCCGTGGGCCGCGTAGGTTTCCGGCTCTGCGCCGAAGCGTTTCTCGAATCGTTCCTTGAACGCCAAGTACTTTGGATCCTGGCGGTCGGGATTCCACGGATAGGCCGCCATCGCACCTTCGGCATTGGCTCCGGCGGTCTGCACGAATTCGTCCGCAACGGTGCGGTCGCACCCGAAGAAAGGCTGCGTCATACCCATCCTGCGCATCTGGTTGAGGATGACCGCGCCATCCGAAGCATCGCCCCAGTGCACCACCGCATCCAGATGGGCGGTTTTGAGCCGCTCGATCTGCAGCGTGAAATCGCCGGCGCCGGGCCGGTACGCCATCTCGATCAACACCGGCCGTTTCAAGCGCCGGGCGCTATCGCGCACCTCGCGAACGCCGAAGCGGCCGTAACGGTTCGAAGAGCGGATAATGCCGATCCGCTTATAGTTCATCTTCCGCACCAGGTAGTCGATCAACAGGTAGCCCATCTGGCGGTCATCGCCGATGCAGCGCATCACCCACGGGATGTTCGTCTCGATGAACGTCGGATCCGTATCGCCCGAGTTCATCATCACCAGTTCGGCCTTCAACGCTACCCGAATCGCGATGTGGCTGTTGGCGCCGTCGATGGTTCCCAGAATGGCCCAAACCGGATCGACGTACGCCATGCGGATGATCTCGTTGCCGGAGGCGCCCCACAAGCCGTTATCGTTGCGGGTCACCAGTTGGAAAGGGATGTGGCGCTTGAGATAGCCGCCGCGGGCATTGGCCTCCTCGATGGCCAGCCGGGCGCCTTGCAGCATCCTGATGCCGAGGCCTTCCTCGTGGCTCTTGCCGCCGGTGGCTACCGAAACGGTAGACATGATCGGGCCGATGAAGCCCATCTTGACGCTCTTCAGATCGGGTCCCGGCTCGGGAATCGCGCGCCCGGGGCCCGTATACTCCATCTGGGTCAAGAAGAACCGCTTGTAAGGCTTCACGCCGCCATAAGGCTCCAGCTCTTCCGGCGTGTTGGCGTAGTTAGTGTCGGCCCGGAGAGGGAGTGGAGGAGTCTGATAGGGGCTGAGACCGCTGATTGCCTGGACGACTTTATCGGTATCTGGATCGTGCAGTACGATCCAGGGTTCCAGCGCGGCGTCGGGCTTGTCCTGGCCGGGCGACAGCGCGAAGCAGGCCAGTAACAGGAACACGAAACGCATTTTCATTTTAGGCCTCCTTGCGGGGCTACGGATTCGGAGACCATTCTGGGACGCTCGCGCAAGCCCGGGTAGTATCCATCGCCAATGCCCCAATCCAAGCCCTTCGCCGTAGCCAGCCACACGTCGTCGCCGTCGATATCGGCGTTGATGATGAAGTTATGCGGTATGCCGGCCGGCATTGCGACGGTTTCGAGCACCTCCTTGTCCCGAGTCACTATGGCCTTTCCGCCTTGGCCGTTCGCATCGCGTGTATAGGCCACCCAGGTGTTGGTGGCGAAGTCCACCACTGCGCCGGCGCCTTTGTCCGAGCAGAACCAGGCTTCGTCGGCGCTGCGCGCTCTCACATTGTTGTTGAAGTCGCTGGGCAGCCCGGAATCGACGTTGTAGTATCCCCGCCAGTTTCGGCCGTCATACCGGCACCCGCCGAAGTAGCTGGAAATCCATAGGACACCGTCGGCCTCCTGCGCGCCAGTGGTAATTACGTGGATGATACCGTCGTCCCGGTAGAGGTCGATCTCCATCTCGCCATCCGGGTCCCGATAGTCTTTCCAGCGATCGGCTTTGATGTTGTACTCCAGCACGCCGCTACCCCAGATTGCCAGGAACACCTTATCCTTGCCGTTGTAGCTGGCGTTGTAGTTCCAGATCTCTTCCATGGGCGAATTCTTCTCGGTGAAGATGGTCCACTCATGCGTTTTGACGTTGTAGCGGCTCGCCCCGGCTGTGGTAGCCGCCCAGACGTTATCGTTCTCCACCGCCACGCCATACACGACGTCGTTCACCAGGCCGCTATTGAGCTGGTGCCAGTGATCGAAGCGCCCGCCACTGAACCGCGCAAGGCCGCCGCCGAACAGCCCCAGCCATACGTCGCCGGTCTTCTTGTCCACGTCGATGGCGGTGACGGCGCGAAATGGCAGCCCGTCATTCTCTTTCCAGCTCTTGATCTTGCCGGTCCGCTTGTCGAGCATGGCCAAGCCGTTTTCGGTGCCGATCCACACCCGCGGACCATCTACTTTCACGGCGAAGATGTGGTCGCTCGGAAGGCCGTCCGCGACGGTGAATTGCTTCCATTTCGTGTAGACGTAAGGCAGTTTCTGATTGCCGTTCCGCGCCGGCGGGCCGGCCGCGAAGGCCATGCCGGCGAGCGCGCTTAAAGCCACTGCAAACGCGGTTCGCATGCGTCTCTTCTCCTTAGAGCGTCTTGAGGTACTCGATCAGATCGTTCAACTGATCCTTAGTCATATCGTTCGTTACGCCGTGCCTGTCATTCGGGTTGTAGACCGTCCAGATCTCCTCCAGGCTTTCGGCCATCCCGTTGTGCAGGTACGGAGCGGAGTCGTAAATGTTATTCAGGTGCGGAGTGTCGAAATCGCCCCCACGATCCAAAGGCTGCTTCGTGCCGACATTGTGCACGTGCCGGTCGGTGAAATATGGCGGGAAGTGACAGGTGATGCAGCGGTCCCCTTCCGGGATCACGCGGCCATCATTGGTCGTGGTGCGCTCAAAGATGACTTTCCCCCGGCGCTGCGCGGGATTGAGCGGCGCGCCCAGTTTGCGATACGGATTTGGCGGGCGCTCGATCGTCGTGATGTAGAGGTCCAGTGCCGCCAATTGGCCGGGCGTGAACGGCAACAGGCGTGTGAAGTACACGGACAAGCGCGCGCCGCATTGCCGGGACAGGCTCGGATTCGTGCCTTCCCACTTGAACGGTGCGGTATCCAGAATGCCGCGCAGCGTGCGATTGTCCACCGGGCTGATGCCGATGCCGTCTGCTTCTATATCGTATGTCATGCCATCGACGTGGCCATCCGGGTGGCACGACGCGCACGCGAACTGATGGCGAAACGTGATATCGGCGCTGTGGAAGAGGCGCTCGCCCCAGCGGTGCTTGGTGATCTCCGGCGGGCCTCCCAAATCGATGCGCGCCACGGCTTCGAGCTTTGCGAGATCGATCACGCTGAGAGAATCGTCGAGCGAATTGGCGACATAGGCGACCCGTCCATCGGGCGGAATTAGCACTCCGTGAGGGTTGTTCCGCACCGCGATATGCTTCACGAGGAATTCGGCCGGATAACCCAGGTGATTGGGGATCACGTGCCGGCGCTGATACTCGGTCGCGCCGTGCAGGATCGCCAGGAGCTTGGCAATATCCACGACCGCCACGCGATCGGTTCCGGCGCTGGTGACGAGCGCGTAGCGGCCATCTGGCGTGCAGGCGACGTCTGTGGCATCGGCGAAGCCCTCGTTGGGCTCGTCGAGCAGGACCTGGTCCACGGTGCCATCTTTCCAAATGACCGCCAGTCCGTTGGTGATGGTCCAGCCCTGCAGCAGCCTGGTCATCGGCACCAGGCTCTTGGTGCGATTCAGCGTGGCCAGCGCGAAGTCACCGCCAGGATGCCAAGCCACGCCCATCATGAGGTTGGCGTCCGCCACCACCTGGCGGTCGGCCACTTCCGCATCGTCGGTTTCGATCGAGGTCACCTCGGAAACGAAGGGCGTGCGCAGCGGCGCGAAGCGCGAAAGCATGTTTGTGACCAGCAGCGTCGCCCCATCCGGCGAGAGCGCCATCGACCACGGTCCGCGGCTGGCGCTCAGCACTTTCACGTAGCTCAGCGACGCAACATCGAAGACCGTGATGTCTCCGGACGTGGTGTTCGCCACGTAAAGATACTTTCCCTGGCGGTCCGTGAGCACGCCATGCGGTTCATTACCCACCTCGAGGGTCTTCACGACTTTGCGTGCCGCGGCATCGATCACGGAAACTGTGTCGTCGTGGAGGTTCGTGACAAACGCCAACTTCCCGTTCGGCGTGAACGCGATACCGACCGGCATGCCACCGGTGGGCACTTCGGCCACGGGCTTGCGAGTGGCGGTGTCCACCACCATCACGGAATCCGCGGCTTCGCAGGTTACCCAGAGTTCATCGGCCCCCGGCCGCAGCGCCATGTTCAGCGGATTCTTGTATCGCCCTTCAGGGTCGGCATTCGCTACTACCGGCTTAGAAGGGTGGGCGATCGCCTTCATGCCTGCCGCCACATCGAACTGATCGCCATGGCAGCCGATACAGGTTTCCGGCCCAGGCATTTTCAGCCCGGCGAGCATTGCGCCACGCTTGTCGCGCATGACGGCGTCGAACATATAATCGCTGCCCGGGCCGTGGCACGCTTCGCAGGTCACGCCTTCATCCACGGTGGATGAGGCCGTGTGCGCGGCGCCGAACGCGGTACTGTGACACTTCAGGCATTCCGGCGCGCTTTGCGGATCGCCCGTGATACCTTTCTTGGCCGCCTGCTCGTACCCCGCTTTCGTGGCAAGCACGCTCCAGGCACGCGCGTGCGGACCCGTCCGCCAGACGCTGTACTGATGGCCCATCCTCTCGCCTTTGTGGCAAGTTCCGCATTGCGCCGCGCCCACGTATTTGTGGCCCGCGGTGCTGGCCGCCGGCGGAAAGCTGGGGATCTTTCCCGCCTCCCGGCCGGTCTTGGGCAGCGGATGGGCGATCTGGACCAGCGCTTTCTTCACATCCACCTGGGGCGACTGCAACACC
Organism: Bryobacteraceae bacterium; assembly: GCA_035541265.1. Taxonomy (GTDB): domain Bacteria; phylum Acidobacteriota; class Terriglobia; order Bryobacterales; family Bryobacteraceae; genus Bog-159. The sequence continues at coordinate 58,641 of DATKNQ010000056.1, read as the reverse complement.
GCGACGTGCGATCCCTTTTCGATGTGGCATCCCATGCAGAAGCGTTCATCGGGCATGCGCAGCCCGGCTTGCATGGCGGCCTGCGGATCGCGCATCACGGCTTCGCTCATGTACTCGCTGCCCGGACCGTGGCAGGCCTCGCATTGCACGCCGTCTTCGGTGCGGAAGCCATCGTCCTTCTGCCAAGCTTCCGCGTTGTAGGCTGTCGCGTGGCAGCCCAGGCAGATGGGCGCCTCTTGCGGCGGCTGCCGCAATCCGCTGAGCTCCACGATCTGCTTGGATTCGGGCCGCGCCAGCGCCGCGTACGCGCCGCCGTGCTTCGAGTGCAGCCACAACGCGTACTGGTTGCCCATGCCTCTCCCCGCGTGACAAGCACCGCAGGCCCGCGCCCCCACATAGACTGGCTCTTTGGGGGCGCCGTACACGCTCGCCAGAGCGACGAGCGCAGCGCATGCGGCCCCGGCAGGAATGCGTCTCCTTGCGCTCTTCATGGCTTCACTCCGTTCGTCCTTGGTGCGGCGGCTTTCGCCTCATGCACGTACTTCACGAATTGGTTGGCCTTGACCGCCGGGAACTTGTCGATTTTTCCATCCGGCCAGCGAATCTCCACATCCGCATGTTCCGCTTGCGCCAGGCCGAAATGGACGCGGCCGTCGCCCGTTGAGAGGAAACCGCGCACCGGGTTGACATCTTCAATCTGCTTCAGCGAACCGGTGGTCACGGTCACGCGCGCGCCGATGGCCAACCGCGATCCGGTCGGGAATTTCAGCAGCGGCTCCACCGTCAGCCAATGATTCCGGTTGCCGCCGTCGTTGCGCAGGATGCGCGGCGAGTCATTGAGGTTCACGATCACCAGGTCGATATCGCCGTCGTTATCCAGATCGGCCCATGCCGCGCCCCGCCCGACGTATTTCTCGAAGAAGTATGGCCCCGACTGGCGCGACACATCTTCGAATGTGCCGTTACCCCGGTTGCGCATCAGCGTATCTTCCTGGACGAACTCGTGATGCGCGTCGCCGTGGGTGGTGAAGATATCCAGCCAGCCATCGTTGTCGTAGTCCAGAATGATGCCCGCCCAGCCCACGTATTGGCCCATCACCTGGGACAACCCGGCCTGCAGCGTGCGGTCCGCGAAGCCGTCTTTTCCCGTATTGATAAACAAGATGCAGTAATTCAGGTTGGGCACGAAGACATCCATCCATCCATCCCGGTTGACGTCCCCTGGAAAGGGGCCCATCGAAGAGACACCCTGGCCGTTTTCGCCATAGGCCATGTTCATTTCGAGAGCCTTCTCGACAAAGGTGCCCTTGCCTGTGTTCTCGAAGTAGTACGACTCCATGGCGTCGTTTGACGACCAGATATCCATGAGTCCGTGATTGCTGAAATCAGCCGCGCTGGCGCTCATACAACGGCCGCCCGGCTTCCACAGGCCGGCCTCTTTGGTCACATCCGTGAAGGTGCCATCGCCGTTGTTGCGGTATAGGATATTGGGCTGCCCGTTGTAACTGAGCGGGCCGGGATAGCCGTCGGCGGCGTAGAAATCGCGGAACTTGCCTTCGTCGTATTGGAGGTAGTTGCAGACGTAAGCATCCAGCCATCCGTCATTGTTGTAGTCGAGCCATACGGTGGACAGGCTCCAGCGGTTGTTCGCCATGCCGGACTTCTCGGTGACGTCGGTGAAGGTGCCGTTGCCGTTGTTGTGATACAGAATATTCCGGCCGTAATTCAGAACGTACAGATCCACGTAACCGTCATTGTCGTAATCCGCCGCCGAGCAGCCCGTGCTGAAGATGCCCTCGCCGCCCACTCCGGCTTTCTCTGTGACGTCCACGAAATGGCCGTTTCCGAGGTTCTTGTAGAGCCGGTTGGAAAGCTTGCCGCGCAGGTCCCGGCCTTCGTTGTCGCTGACGCCTTGAGTCCACGTGCCGGTCACGAAATAGATATCGGGCAGACCGTCATTGTCATAGTCGAAGATGCACACGCCGGCGCCCGTGCCTTCCACGATGTTGTCCAGGTGATGATCGCCGTAGCTATGCTTGAAAGTGATTCCCGACTCGTTGGTAATGTCCGTGAAGACCGGAAGCTCGGGCCGTTGCGCGCTATAGACAAGCACGGCGCCGGCCGCCAGCAAGAGTGCCAGGAGTATTTTCATCGTGCCCCCAGATCGATCCATTCGATAATTACGCGCTTTTCGGCAGCAGTCAGCCGAACGGCGCCGGCCGGCGGCATGCTGCCCGGCTCCCCGCCGCGCCACGGATGGTCCCACGGCTGCGAAGTGTTCCGGCCGAAGATGGCCCACACCAGCGGGCTGGTCCGCGCGATGCCCGGAGTTACGTAGCGGAACACGTCCGTCTGGGGATCTTTCGCCATCAGCGATTCGTATGCCACGCTGAAGCGCTCGCCTGTGCCGGTGAGCTTCGGACGCGCTGTCCCGCCATGGCAAGCGGCGGTAGCGCACTTCTGCCGCAGTACCGGTGCGACGTCGCGCTCGAAGTCCACCGTTCGCCGCCGCTCGGGCGGAAGCATGAGCATCGCCGCGGGCCGCGTGAGCGCGCTGGCCATGACGTTCTCCGGCGTGCGTTCGCCGTCCTCGTGACAGCCGATGCAGCCGCGCTGTTCTTTGTTCTTTACCCACATCCACGCGCTCGACCGCAGCGCCATGCCGTTCTCGTCCAGGGCCTGGATTTGCACCGGCAGATTCGGGGGAATCTGCAGATGAAAGGAGCCGTCTTCGTCCACGTCAACTTCGCCCAGGAATCGTTTCTGTAAAAGCGGAGACCGGCTCTCTTTCGTAGCGCAGTTCCTGGCCGCGCGTGGCAGGCCTTCCAGTACTCGAATGCGCTTCACCAGGCCTCGCGGCCAGAGTTGTGAGTCCAGGTCGGTCTCGTACAGGTTCAGGCAGTACAGCTTGGCCCACTCCTGTTTCTCGTCGACTACCGACGAACGTCCATCCGGCACCGCCCGCGCCACCAATGCTTGCGCCTCGACGTCGTGCATCCCCGGATCGGCGAGGACCGGATCGATCTTACCCGTCTCCGGATCGAGGCGCACGATGCGGAGCGTTCCACCGCCCTTGACCGGCCGGCGCGAGACCAGCACCGTGCCATCCGGCAGCGCGGACGGAGAGTAGTACAAGTAAGCCGCCGGCAGGTCGAGCCGCCGGTAGGACTGCAGGTTGCGGCGCAGATCGATCACGGCCAGAGGCCCGGCGCCGTCCCATGCCACGGCGCTTGCGTCCACAAATATGACCAGCCGCTTGGCGGTCACGCAGGCCATATGTTTGACGCGCCGGCCCTGGCTTCCGGAGAACGTCGCGTAGTCGGTACCGTCGATGTTGGTCGCGAGCAGCTCAATCCGTCCCAGCATTCCGTGGCTCGCGTCGTCGCGCTCCCAGCCGGAGAACAGCATCCTGCCGTCGGGCAGCATGGCCGGGTCGAAGGCGCCCGAAGGATTGTAGGTCAGGCGGCGCACCCCGGAGCCGTCCATCCGCGCCGAATAGACCGACGTCACAGCCGCGCCGCCGTATTCCGCAGAAGCGGCCGGCGCATTGCTGACGAAGGCGATCTGCGGCATCGGTCCTGGATCGTCAAGATAGAAGATTGGCGGCTGATAGATCGGCGCGCGGCAGTCTCCTAAGTCATGCGTGATCCGGCGCAGACCGGATCCGTCCGCATTCATCTCGTAAATGTTCCAATGGCTGGCGGCGCTCTTCTTACCGGCAAACAGGATGCGCCTGCCGTCAAAAGACACCGCCGGATCGGCGGCGCTGTTAAACTGCGGCGTCAACACATGCTGAGAGCCATCCCGCCTGAGCAGCACCAAGCGGCCGCCCTCGCCGTAATTGCCGCGCCGCATGCCTTCGGCTCGCGGCGCCGTTCTTGATGTCACCGCGCTGGGGATTTGAGTGAAGACAATATCCCACGGCTGCGCCGGGATCGCAGCGGCTGGCCTCCCCAATAGCCACGGAAGCACCAGGGCCGCGCACAGATCGAGATGCCGCATTCGGCCTCCCCGTGACGATGTTCCGAGGCGGGACGGCGCCTACGCCTCTTTGGTGTGCCGGAAGACCGCGATAGCCTCGATCTCCACGAGCAGTTCGGGACGGCACAGGTGCGCCTGAATGCCCGTGGAAGCTGGCAGTGGGTCCAACTCCTGGGCTTCGTAGAACGCCGTCCTTTCCTCGTTGAAGGCCGCGTAATCGCGATCGATGTCGCGCAAATAGCAGGTCGTCCGGACGACGTCCTTCCACGTCGCTCCCTCCGACTCGAGCAGTTTCGTGATGTTGCGGAATGTCCGCCGGCACTGCGCACGAAAATCCCCGATGTGTACGGAGCGCCCGTTTTCATCCACGCTGGCGGTGCCCGAAATCAATAACAATACGGTATCGCCGAATTGCAGCCGCAGACCCCGTGAAAACGAACTCGGCTTGTCATAGCAGAACGCCTCGTTCAGCACCTCAGGTGCGCTGACCGGCCTCTTATCGATGCTCGTAGCGCGGCTGATGCCGGCAATTACGTCGGTGACGGCCAACATGAAACCTCCTTGACAAAACTAGCCTCTAGATGTATAGTGCATCTATATTGACACAGCACCGATGCAGTGTCAAGCGCAAATGGGCGCGTCTTCCCGCGCCGCCGTAAAGGATCGGAACTCCGCAGGCTCAAGCGGCGCGGGACGCCCCGTTTTGCGCCGGTACCTTAAAGGGGTCGCGGTGAGGAAGCCTGTTTCAGTGTTGCTGGTCGAGGACCACGCGCTCCTGCGCAGGGAACTGCGGCGGACTCTCGATGATGATCCCGATCTCCGCGTGGTCGGCGAGGCCGCCAATGGCGCCGAAGGCGTGGAACTGGCGGAGAACCTCCATCCTGATGTTGTGGTGATGGACGTGTCAATGCCGGTAATGGACGGCATACAGGCTGCCCGGCGCATGCTGGCGTGGAATCCCGAAATAGCCGTGTTGATCCTGAGTACGAACACGCAGGAGAGTTGCATCCAGAAAGCCTTCGATGCCGGTGTGCGGGGCTATGTCATCAAAGACGCAGCGGACCTCGATCTGGCCTCGGCCGTCAAAGATGCCGTGGCGGGGAAGCCGGTTCTGCCTTGCGCGGTTCCGAGGTTTTGACCCGGCCTCTACGCCTGCCCTCGGGACGGTTGCGGACAGTGCGGCCGTAAAATAGATGTGATGTGCATCCAATCTAGACCAATGTGACTATAATGTAGGTGTAGTTACTCTCTAGTAGCTCGAAAACCGGCCACGCGAGGGAGTCATGTCGGACGAATTGAAACCCGGTTGTGCCCGGCCGACCGGCAGTACGGTCGCTAAGGCGCCGCGGGACGAGAATGCATATCAGCAAGAAACGAAGGAGGAATCGAAAGTGATCCTGATTGGAAGGAAGGCTCCGGATTTCACGGCGCCGGGATATCATCAGGGCAAGTTCATTAATCTCAAGCTCTCCGAATATCTCGGTAAATGGGTACTGCTTTGTTTCTACCCAGGAGATTTTACCTTCGTTTGAAGCACCGAGCTCTCGGCGGTCGCCGGGAAATATTCCGAGTTCCAGCAACTCGGCGTAGAAGTCTTGTCCGTGAGTGTCGACAGCATGTTCGTTCACAAGATGTGGAACGATCAAGAGCTTTGCAAGATGGTGGCGGGAGGGGTTCCCTTCCCGATGCTGTCGGACGCTGGCGGTAAAGTGGGCGGCGTGTACGGCGTTTATGACGAAGAAGCCGGTGTGGAGACGCGGGGGCGCTTCCTCATCGACCCGGATGGCATCATCCAGGCTTACGAAGTTCTGACGCCGCCGGTAGGCCGCAACGTCGCGGAATCGATTCGGCAGATTCAGGCGTTTCAGTTAGTCCGCGAATCCCAGGGCGCCCAAACCACGCCATCCGGTTGGCGGCCAGGCAAGCCAACCTTGAAGCCCGGAATCGATCTTGTGGGCAATGTCTGGAGGGAATGGAAGGTAGAGTCGGCGTTTGACTGACAGCGGCCCGCCAAGCAGCCGCACGCACTTTTCCGGCAGCACCCGCCGGAGTCCCTGCGGGGCCCCGTAAAACTACTTTGATCCATCCACGTTCGGCAGGGGCAGGAATGTCGCCCAGGCATGGGCGTGTTCCGGTTGGCAATCCGGCCCCGGACTGAGAAATCGTGGCCGGAGGTAACATGCCGGCGAAACCGGACCCGGAGTTCGGCCGTGAGCGCTTCGGCCACGGTTTTGGACATCGCTTCATCGAGAACCGTACTGTCGACCCCGCCGTGGACGATGCCGCGGAAGCCCTCCCAGACCGAAGCCGGACTCCAGATTGCTTTGATCTGGCCCTCTTCGTTGGGTTGAAACCGTATTCGCAATCCGTGCAGATTGTCTTGCCCGCAAAAAAAACAGCCCGATTGTGAACGGGCCCGTAATGGCCTTCGCGATTCCTCGATGGCGACTTGCTGGGGCATGACTTTCAGGTCGTGCAGAGCTGCCCGTGCGCCTCCGGGTACCAGGCTCGATACGTGCGATACCCGCCGGAGAGATTCCGCACGCGAAAGCCGTTCTCAGCCAGCAACCGGCAGGCGTAGTAGGAGCGGTGGCCAGTCCGGCAGTAGATCCAGATCTCCCGGTCGCGCGGCAGTTCGTTGAATCTTGCGCGCAACTTGCCGAGCGGAATGTTTACGGCGCCGTCGATCGCGCCGTCGCGGAACTCGTCCACTTCGCGAACGTCCAGGAGGAACGCCGCGGTAGTGTCCAGTTCGGCCCATGTGGCGAGTTCCACATCTCCGCGCAACACGTTTGAGGCGGCCATGCCGGCGAGATTCACCGGATCTTTCGCCGAACCGTACTGCGGCGAGTAGCAGAGCTCGGCTTCCTCCAGATCGAAGATCGTGGCTCTCATCTGGATCGCCATCGCGATCACATCGATGCGGCGCGCGACGCCCTCCTCGCCGACTGCCTGAGCACCGAGCAGCAACCCATCCGGCGTCCGAAAAACCAATTTTAGGTGAATGGGCTTGGCGCCAGGATAATAGCCGGCATGCTGGTTGGGATGCAGGTATACCGCCTTGAACTCGTTCACGCCCGCCCGGCGCAGTGTCTTTTCCGTCGCGCCCGTCAAAGCCGCCGTCAGTCCGAAGAAGCCGCAGATGGCGGTCGCTTGCGCTCCGGAAAAGCGTGAACTGCGCCCGCAGATCACATCGGCGGCGATCCGTCCTTGCCGGTTGGCGGGTCCGGCCAGCGGGATCAGTTCCCATTGGTCCGTCACCCGGTTCGCGACTTCCACCGCATCGCCCACCGCCCAGATGTGCGGATCGCTGGTGCGCATCTGCGCATCGACTCGAATGCCGCCACGTTCGCCGATCTCCAGGCCCGCAGCGCGCGCGAGGCTCGCTTCAGGCTGCACGCCCATCGCCAGTATCACCAGGCCCGCCTCGAACGCGGCACCCGACTTTGTACGCACGATCAGGCTGCTGCCGGCGGCCCGCTCGAATCGTGCGACGGCATCACCCAATTGAAGAGCTGCGTGAGTCGCTACATGCCGGCCCACGTGTTCCGCCATCTCGGGATCGAGCGGGGGCATCAACTGGTCCGCCATCTCCACGATCGTGACGTCCATCCCGCGATGAACAAGATTCTCCGCCATCTCCAGCCCGATGAAGCCGCCGCCCACCACCACGGCACGTCGCGGGTTGGCCGCATCGATCCACTCCCGGATATCCTCGCTGTCGGGAAGCGTGCGCAGGGTGAAAATGCCCGGAAGGCCGACGCCCGGCAATGGCGGACGAATAGGGGAAGCGCCGGGCGAAAGCACGAGCGCGTCGTACGGCTCGCGATACTCCCGCTCGCTATCGATCTCGCGGACAACGACCTGACGTGACTGACGGTCAATCCCGATAGCTTCGTGCCGCAGGCGAATCTCAACATTAAAGCGGTCGCGAAACAGGTCCGGACCCGCCAGCAGGAGCTTGGACTCCTGCTCGATCACATTGCCCACGAAGTAGGGCAGGCCGCAATTCGCAAATGAGACGTAGTAACCGCGGTCCAGTATGACGATTTCCGCGTCCTCGTCCAGCCTGCGGAGGCGCGCCGCGCACGTGGCGCCGCCGGCGACGCCTCCAACGATGACCACTCGTTTTCTGGCCATGGTTTCACGTGGGGAGCGGATTCAGCACGCGTGTCCGCTGTGGTCGCAGGCGTTCGCGCCGGTGACCAGGGTTCCGTCGAGATACTGCTTTACAAGAGCCGCCGCAGTCTCTTCGGGCGCACCGGACAGAACCTCGATCGACACCGTCTGGAACAATGAGTGCGCGCGCGATCCCATGCCTCCCGCAATGATGAGGTTGACGCCTCGCTCCTTCAGCCATGGCGGCAATAGCCCCGGCTGGTGCTCCGGAGCGGCAACTTCGGTGGACGCGGTCGTCTGTCGCGTAACCGGATCGACGTCCACCAGGGCAAACTTTTCGCAGTGGCCGAAGTGCTGGGCAAGGCGTCCGCCAGCAATAGGAATGGCAATTCGGATTTGGGTTTCCATTACAGATCCTTTTATGCAATATTAATAGATGTAACTAACACTTAGAATAAGTTGTTTCTGAGTCCATGTCAACCGCGAGGAATGAAACGTCGATCATGCCTTGTTGGCCGAGGCGAGCGGCGGCAAGAGCCGTGCTGATGGGCTTGGCACTGTCCGGACTCTGCGCGCCGCCAGCTCCAGCCGAGACGCCCGAGGCACAAAAGGTCAGAGTCCAGCGCATCGAAGATGCGGTGCTGGCGCCTTGCTGCTACTCCCAACCCGTATCCGTACACCAGAGCGAGATCGCAGTCAAGATGCGGATTGAGATCGCCAAATGGGTCACGGAGGGCAGGACCGATCGAGAGATTCTGGATACCTACGTGCAACGATACGGAGCTAGAGTTCTGGTCGACCCGCGGACCAGACCCGCCCGGTGGACCCCGTGGGTGCCGTGGTCGGCCGCCGTTCTCGCAGTCGTTTTCGGCTTTTGGCTCTTACGGCGTTGGCGTGCCAAACCGCTGCCATCCCCACCGTCTATGGCTGCACGGTGAATTCCCAGGCACAGTACGTGCCTGCGGGCGCATCCGGTGGACAGCCGAGACAGGTCGTGGAAATGCGCGGATCGACGGTCTTGGCGAACGTCTCGAATTCCACCATACCCACAGGCTTGCAAGGGAAGGAGGGCAAGCCCTTCCGCTGGCGGGCCTGCTGGACGCGGCACTCGTCCATGAAGAAGCGCAGGCGCTGCCGGTCTTGTGTCCACTCCACGCGTTGCGTGTTGACTACGCTATAAAGGCGCAAGCCCAGAGCTTTTTCGAGCGCCGGCAAATCGCCATCCGCGGGAATATCGAAGGTGGCCATGATGCGCCGCGCTTCCGCGGCCGCGAACCGCGCCCACGAGCAGGCGTCCAGTTCGATCGCGGTTTCCATGCCGAAGCGTTCCTCGGCGGCCAGGAACCAGCAACCGTCATGCGCCAGCCAGTTCTTGGCGAACATCTCCAGGGCACGCAGAAGGTCCTCGCGTCCCATCGTTTCGAATGTTTTCATAACTCGAATATTCAGGATGGAACTGCGGTTTATCAAACCGGATCTTGAATTCATAGTCCTCAACTTGTTCCATGGTTACGGTGAATTCCGAGACCGGGGCGGTTGCAGAAGCGTTCATATGCGATTCCGCCTGGTGAGATTCTCAAGTTTGGCCAGTTCCGCGTGCGCCGCGGCCGCGCGCCCGGAATCCCGGCAAACCAGAAAGCACTCTTCGGCTTCGTGGAAACAGCGGACCGCTTCGTCCAGGCCGGCGCCGGCATCAAGTTCTGCCTGCTTCGCGTACGCCTGGCCGCGGTTGAATTGGGTGGCTGCGTAGTCGTAGGGACGCTGGTCCCGCCGTCGAATCTCCAGGGCGCGCGCGAAGTGCCGCAGTGCCCTTCGGATGTTCCGCCGCATCGCATCGGTCGGGCCGGGCAGACACAGGTAGGCGTTGCCGAGATTGTTGTGCAGGGCCGCATACTCCGCGGGAAAGCTGCGGTGACGGTAAATCCGGATTGCCCGGCTGTAGCACGCGATGGCGGTGCGCACGTTTGATGCCCGGTCCCCATCGGCGCGCTCTCTGTAAGCGGTGCCGAGATTCTGCACCGTGGCGGCGTACCGGACCGGATCGCGTTCTCTGGTCCTGACCCGCAGGGCCCGTCCATAGTGCTCCACCGCCAATTGCCATTTCCGGGGCCCACTCGAGTCCGGAACATCGCAAAAAGCATTGCCGAGATTGAATTGCTCCCGCGCCCAATCGTCGGTCAGTCCGCGGGTGGCATACACGTCAGCCGCCGCGCTCAGGTACCGGATGGCAGTTTCCGGGTGGCGGTCTTGGAGGCAGGCATTTCCCAGCGAGTCCAGATATTGCGCGCGTATGAGAGGGGGGCCGGCGGGACCGATTAATGAAACCGCGCGCTCGAAATAACTAACCGCCACGCCGACGTTCACCAGAGCGTGGGAACGGCAAGTCCCGCTATAGCACATGCCCAACTGATGGTATAGCTCCGCGTTGGCCGGCTGATCCCGAACCAGTTCCTCCATCGCCGAAATGGCCTCCACACACTGACCATCGCGGCAATGAGAAGCAACCCGCCGCAGTCTGGCATCATCCAGTGTCATGGCCATATCCCGGTGAGCAGACTCTCACGGTTGGCCGTCGGGAAAAATTGCCATCGATTCGACAATCTCGACGGCGTCCCGCACCAACCTCGTGCAGCGCGACCGGTGGAGACCTTCCTGATGCGCTTTGGCTCGTCCCTCGGGCGTGCTGATGTCACAGCCCAGCAACTCGGAGCAGCGCGTGGAACCGTTGCGCTCCTCGAACGCGCGCATGAATTGCCGGCACAGTTCACACGTTTTCTCTTTCTCCGGCCGGTTCTCCTCCGGGCTGATTCCGCGCTGGGCGAGGCCTATGGCCATAATTCCCCCGGTCACGCAGCCACACGTCCCCGCGGTACGCGCTATACCGCCGCCGAATCCCGCGGCGATCCGCAACGACACGCCGGAGTCGATGTTCCACCGCTCGGCCAGCGCCGAAAAAGTTGCTTGCGAGCAGGAGTACCCGCTCTGGAAACGCATTTCTGCGGTCTCGGTCAACTTCATCTCTTTCCTCCACTCGCGCCTTCCCAGCCCACCAGGCCGTCCCGGTAGACCTTGACCTGCGAAGACGGGAAACCATGCTCCAACAGTGCGCGACCGCCTGCGCGGCTGGCGGCGCAAATGTCTCCGGACGACCTCCCGCTTTCATACAGAATGATTGTGCGATCCTTCGGCAGAGTATTCCACCGCTGTTCTATCTCGTCCGCGGGAAGATTGATCGCGCCCGGAATGCGTCCCGAGGCATAGTCGCCGGCGGACCGCACGTCCACAAACAGCGGCTTGGGAATGCTGGTCAGCAGTTGCCGCAGTTCCCGGGTGTCGATCAGCGTAGGTTGTTTCTTGGCGGCCTCGGCTTCATTGCATACCGCGCCGCTACCGCGCAACGGGCTGAACGGTGAAGCGGCTCCTTGCAAGCCCGGCGCCAATCCGCCCAGGGCCCCTCCCGGCGGCCCAGTCCCGTCGTGCGCCGGGTCCACGATGGCGCCCGGTCTGCTGGAGACCGGCTGGATCGCCGCGGGAGAATCCCGCGGTGGCTTGCCGGTGGCAGCCGCGATCGTGGCCGGCTTCTTGCGAGGAGTTGGCGGAGTTGCGGCCTGCGCAACATCTCCCGCCGCTGTCACCCCGAGGCCGGCCAGTTGCTCGTCCACAAGCCGCGCGAACTGCGCCGCCGTCAAGACGCCCTCAATCCTCTGCCGCCCGATGAAGAACGTGGGTGTCGCGCGCACGCCCAGCGCCCGGCCGTCTTCCACGTCGCGGCGGACCCGTCCAGCCATCGCGCCACTGGTGAGGCACTGGTTGAAGCGCGGCCGGTCCAGGCCGATCTCGACCGCGTCACGTTCCAGCCCGGCGATGCTCAGGTCGTCTTGCCTGGAGTAAGTCTTCTCGACCATTGCCCAGAACTTCCCCTGTTCGCCGGCGCACTCGGAAGCCTCCGCCGCCTCCTGCGCCAGAGGATGAATGCGCTCCAGCGGGAATTGCCGGAACACGAAGCGCACCTGGCTGGCGTACCGCGTGCGAATCTCCCGCGTCGCGGCCTCGCCTCTCCCGCATACAGGGCACTCGAAATCTCCGAACTCCACCACCGTCAATGGCGCTTGAGAGTGACCAGACTCGTAGCTGCCGGGCCGCACCAGCCGGTCCGCCAGGTTTGCCGACGTGGCCTGGGGCGGCGCCGGGGCGAGAGAGCCATGCCGTGAAAGCACGTAGAAGGCCGGCACGCCCACCAGCCACCCCACGAGGCCGGCGGCGAAGAGGCTCCGCACCTGGGTGAGCCGCGCCGCCGCTTCCGGTTCCGGCCCGGCGCGTACCGCGTTCACGATGGCGAGCGCGAGAAGCGCGGTCATCACGATGCCCGAAGTCACACACCACGCGCAGTAAGCGTGGATTACGAAGCCCTGAAGATATTCCAGGTAAAGCGAGAAGACGAACCCCATGCCGCTCATGCCCAGGATGGCAAAGCGCGCCCATCTCGCGACGCGTCCGGAAAACAGGGATTCCGCAATGATGACGAGTGCCAACAGCAGGTAGCCGGCCACGCCGAACACTGGCATGGACACGCCAGCCAAAGTGGAGTACGCGCTGGCACGCACGGCGTCGCAGCCCGTCCCGATGCAGACCATGGGGCGCGACGGGGAGGTGTAGATATAAAGCAGGTACAGCGAATCGAACAGTCCCAGCAGGCTCAAGGCGAACGCGAGCGACCTACGCATAAGCCAATTGTACTGTGTGTAAGATACACCCATGGAGCGCGGCCGTTGGAGAACTGCACGAGCGCAACGAATGCGCCGTACACCACGCCGCTAAGAGCAGCCGTGACCGGGCTTCAGCTTACTTTTTGGCGGTATGGCCTGCGGCGCGCCGGGCGCGGTTCCCGAACGACCATGAAATGCTCACGCAGTTGTTTGGCCTCACGAGAGCCGGTGGGGTACGGCGGATCGCTGCGGATGCTCGAAGGCGTCATGACCGTCTCCCACCAGTCCACAACGCCGTCGCGCAGTGAATATGCCTGGTAGCCCTTCATGCTGAGCAACAGTTGCGCCCAGGCCGCATGTCCGGCGCCGAAGCCGTACAGTACGATCTTCTTCTCCCGGGAAGACTGCTTGAGCTCGGCATCCTGAAAAACGGCGGTCAGCGGGATGTTGATGGCGGTCGGAATATGGTAGTCTTCGAACTGCCACGGTGGCCGGATGTCGATCAATTGATAGTCCTGCCGCTTTTCCAGAATCTAGCGCGCCAGTTCGCCCGGTGTCACGTGATCCTTTTCAGCATCGATGCCTGTGCGATGGACTCGGCATTTACGGGCCCGGCGCCGCCGCCTTTGGCAATGGTGGCGGCCAGCGCGAGCACCCGGCAAGCAGAATCAGAATTGCGGCCGCCAGGCGCTTGCCCGCCAGTTTAAGCTCGAATGTCATGACTGTGGCTCTGCTACTCCCGCGTGCGCCGCGAGATGTGCGGACCCTTATCGACCGTCACCCGCAGCCGTCCGCTCAACCAGCCCGAACCCAGACGCATTTGTTGGTGACGGCGGCTGGCGCGGCATTTGGCCACGGAGAATTTCGAGACGCAACGCTCACGGCCCGTAAACCTCAAAGTGGTAGCCTCTAAAGAGGACTAGCCCATCAATCTCTTGGTCTAAGACAGGGCCGGTCTCTCAATCTTGTGGCTCCGCCAGGAGCCGTAGCCGGCTTGCAATACGAGACCAATCAGAAAGCCGATTGCCGCACTGGCAAGCACGATCAGGACTACGACGGCTGCAAAGACGGCGATCAGGAACGCCACGGCGCTCAAGCTGGAGGCTGGGCCTTGGAGGTTGTCCTTAACCACCAAAATGCAGCGCGTCACACCGAAGGCCAAGCCAATAGTTATGCTCAATAGGACGGGGATGCTCATCAGCAGGTGTTCGATGCGGGAAGCATCACCGTCGTGGGCTGCTCTGACCGAGTGGTCGGCTGCGCGGCGGACCTCCTTCCCTGGTTCCATATACACGGGCTCCTTTCGAAACGATATTCGGAATATAGGACTCGATGATATGGATGTCAAGCCCATACAGCAAACAGTCCGCGAGAACAAGGCCAAGAAGACTAAGGAGTGTCTTTGTTGCATTGGCTTTTTATTCGTCTTTGGCCGTTCCGGGCCTGCGAGCAGGCAGCGGCGGAGCTGAATTGCCGGGATTAGCTCTCGGTTTGCGCCTCGCGGGACGCTTCCGGGGAGGCAACTACTGACGGTGATGTCTGTCCGCCGTCCAGCATTGTGCGGCGATAATTTGCATAATGTGAAGTGTCGAGGCCCCGCAACGTTGGCTTCCGGGTATGATGCAGGCCGGCGTGGGGAAAGCATGCCGTGGACGGCGCCATAGACCCGCAACAACAACCTGATTTCGCAGCCCTGGCTCGGCAGGTCGAGAAATTGGAGCGACGGGTGAGTTCGCTCGAACAGTTTGTGGGATCGGTCCCACCGGAGCGCGTCGAGGGAACCGCGGAAGCGGCCGGTGCGCGGTCCAGGTTGACCGAGTCCTGGCTCGGTGATTCTGCGAACGTCCTGCCTATGCTCGGCAAGGCGTTGCTCGGCATTGCGGGTGCTTACCTGCTGCGAGCGCTCACCGAGTTCAAGGTCTTTCCACTTGACGTAGGGGTCGCCATGGGCATGCTTTACGCCCTAGGCTGGTCGGTGCTGGCGGCGCGGACCGCGCCGGAAGAGCGCGCCACGGCAGCCGCGCACGCGACCACATCGGTTCTCATTCTCATGCCGCTCGTATGGGAGGCCACCGTGCGCTTCCATGCGATCTCCTGTTGGACCGCCTCCGCGATTCTGTTCCTTTATTCCGCCTTCGGCCTGCTGCTCTCCTGGCGCAAGTTCCTCTCGCTGCTAGCTTCCATCACCGTGACGGCCGGCGTGCTCACGTCACTCGCACTGCTGATCGCCACCTACAACCTGGCGCCCTTCACCCTGGGTCTGCTCGCTACGGCCGCCGCTGTGGAGTTGGCTGCCTGTCTGGGGCATCCCTTGGGGCTGCGCTGGTTTGTCGCCTGTGCCGCGGATATGGCGGTCCTGCTGCTCACCTACGTGCTCTCCCGCCCGGAAGGTCTGCCGGAGGGGTACGCCGCCATCCCGGGGGGGATAGCGCTTGCCGCGCAGATGAGCCTGCTCGTCATCTATCTGTCCAGTACCACGGTCCGTACATTGTTCCAAGGATTTCGCGTCACGGCGTTCGAGACCATGCAATGGATGATCGCCTTCCTGATCTCCCTGGGTGGCGCTCTGAGTCTGGCTCACGGCAAAGTCGCGGCCGTGAGCGCGATCTCCGTCTTCAGCCTGATTTGCGGCGCGGCCTGCTATGTCATCTCTTTCGCGTTCCTGGAGCGGGCCGGCAAGCATGATCGCAATTTCTATACGTACGCCACCTTCGGATTGCTGCTGGTTTTCGCTGCCAGCCAACTCTTGGTCTCCGGTATCGCGCTGGCTCTGGTGCTGTCCATTCTGGCGCTCGTGTGCTTGCGGACCGGCCGGGAATCGGGCCGCATGACCCTCAAATGGCACGGGACACTCTACCTGCTGGCGGACTCAGTGGTCTCCGGGCTGGCTGCCTGGGCGGCCGCACGCCTGCTGCGGACCGGCGTGTCCTGGATTCCGCTCACACCGGCGGCCTCCACCGCCGCGGCCGCTGCCATTCTGGGATATGGCTTGGCATGGCAAAGCCCACGCGTCGGCAGTTGGCCGTGGCCCAGGAAATTCGTTGTCCTGCTGCTGGCGGCCAACTGCGCGTGGATTGTTACGGGAGCATCCGTGGGTGCGCTGGCGGCGCTGTGCTCCGGCCCCGGTACCCCTGCCCAGTTGGTGGCCTTCTTTCCGACCTTCCGCACCGCCGCCTTGACGGCCTGGTGCCTGCTGATGGCTTGGAGCGGAACCAAGTGGCGGCGCTTCGAAGCGGTCTGGCTGGTCTACCCGTTCATGGCCCTTGCCGCCTACAAGCTGGCGATGGAAGATCTCCTGCACGGCCAGACCCTGCCTCTGTTTGCGTCCCTGTTCCTGTTTGGAGGCGCGCTCATTCTCCTGCCCCGGATCTTGCAGACGAGCAGGCGTGACAAAGGCAGGGCAGAACCGAACGGAAGCGCCTCGGTCTAAGTCCGGTGCTGCTTGAACCACCCGATCATCAACCAGAGACCAGCAATAGTGACCAGGATAGCCGCCAGGGAAACCGCCAGCCCGGCGCGGCGGACATCGCGCTCCTTCAGCGCTGACTGTCCGGCACGGTAATCTTCGTTCGCGATGGCCAAGCCTTCCTGCACCTGCGTGCTCACCGCCTGGATCGCAAATGCGTGGACATCGGCGCGGGCTTTGACCAGGCTTTGGTGTGCATCCCGCTGCCGTAGGGTGGCATCCGACACCTCCACGCCCGAATTCTGCGCCTGCGCCAGAACCGCATCCGCGGCGGCGAGCCTGTTCGCCAGATCGCTCATCAGAGAAGCCATCTTCGCCGCGGCCTGTCCGCCCGCGGAGTCCGCATCGTGGCACTGTTTGCAGACGGCATCCTTGCCACCCAGCATCTGGTCGCTCGTTTTCAGGATGGCGTGGTTGCTATGGCACACGACACAAGCGCCGGTGTCCATGGCCGAGAACACTGGCTGATGGGGGCTTTTCTGGTAGAGTTGATCCTCAAAAACGTGGCACGTGCCGCATACCGAGCCCACTGAATTGACCGACGGAGGCTTGGCGCCATGGTTGCCGTGACAGGTAGCGCAGGTCGGCGCCGAGAGGTCTCCACGCTGCGAGATCTCTTGCCAATGCACGCTCTTCACATAGTTGGCGTACTGGTCCGTGGGGATGTGGTAGGGGGCCATGTGAGCCGCGTCCGCGTGGCAGTGCGCGCAAGTCTTGGGCAAATTCAGCGGATAGACCGGGGACGTCGGGTCGTGCACGGCCGAAATGTTGTGGACGCTGTGGCAATCGACGCAGGTGGCCACCGCGGTGTCGCCCTTGGCAAGCCGTTGGCCGTGCGTGCTCGTCAGGTACTCGGCATACTGGTCCACGCGCTCGGACGGATTGTACTTCCGCATCACATTGGGATTGCTGTGGCACGTGGCGCACAGTTTCGGAATCGCCGTACGGGGAGGCACACCGATGAATCCGTGCGCCTTGCTCATGGCCACCTCGGGATCGTCGGAATTGGAGTCGCCGCCGTGGCAGGCGGAGCAAGAGAAACCGTGCTGGAAATGCACGCTCTTTTGAAACACGGCGGCCGGCGCCTGGAATCTGCCCTCCAGTTGAGAATGGCAAGTGAAACACGAGTCCTTCCCGGGCAATGGAAGGCCCCCCAGCAGCAGCAGAACGGCGTATTTCATCGCAAATACCCCAGCAAGGAGAACGTCGAGAGATAGGCAATAAACGCAACCGCCGCGCTGGTCACCAGTCTGTGCCGCACGGTCCCGTCGGTTCGCGCCCCCCAGAACGGAAGCGCCGCCCACCAGGCCGCCAGCAGCCCGAAGCCAATGACCCCGACGAGTTCCCCTTCGAGGCCGAGAACGTGGCCCGGGATTAATTTGAGGGTGTAGAACGGCGCCAGAAAATACCACTCCGGCCGAATGCCGGCCGGAGCGGAAGCGAAGGCGTCGGCTTTCTGGCCCAAGTCCCAGGGAAACAAGGCTGCCAGGATTCCCAGCAGCGCTAGTGCACCATACCAGACCATCAGCTCATGCAGAAAGAAATCCGGGAAGAACGGCATTTGCGGCGGCTTACTGCCCGTGCTGCGAAAGCGCTTCTCGATCCAGGGCGGCGTGCTGATGCCGAACTTCTGGATCAAGCCCAGGTGGAAGAGCAGAAACGCCGAAGTCAGGGCGGGTAGAACCGCCACGTGAAATCCGAAGAACCGTGTCAGGGTGGCGCCCCCGACTGTGTTGCCGCCCCGCAGATAACGGCTCAGCGTGGGGCCGATCAGGGGCACGAATGCGGCAATATCGGTGCCGACCTTGGTGGCGAAAAAGGAGATGGTGTTCCAGGGTAGCAGGTACCCGCTGAACCCGAACGCCAACACCAGCGCCAGCAGCCCCACGCCGCTAAACCACACCAGCTCGCGGGGCTTCCGGTAGGCGTGCAGAAACGCCACACTGAACATATGTACGAAAGCCGCCAGGATCATCAGGTTCGCCGACCAACTGTGGATGGACCGGATCAGCCAGCCGAACGCCACTCGCGTCATGATGAACTGTACGCTCTCGTAAGCGTCCGTGGGCGTTGGGCGGTAGTAAACCAGCAGCATTATGCCGGTGATGACCTGGATTACGAACAGGAATAGGGTGATGCCGCCGAACGTGTACCACAGGGTGCCCGAATGGACCGGCACCGTTTTGTGCGCAATGAACTCGCGGACGGAGTCCCACGCCAGCCGTTCCTGAAACCACCCCACAACGGTTGTTTTCTGGCGTTCACTTGGCTCGGGGGGATGCATGGCTTGATTGTTCCCCTCAGGTGCGGGAGATCACCAGTTCGTCCCCGCGCACATGCACCACATACGGCTGCAACGGCGCAGGTGGAGGTCCCGCGATGACCTTCCCATTCAGATCGTATTGGCCGTTGTGGCACGCGCACCAGATCAGCCGGCGCGCCGGATCGTACTGCACGATGCAGCCCAAGTGCGTGCAAACCGCCGAGAAGGCGCGCCAATCGGTTTGCGTCAGCCGTACGAGCAAAACCGGCTGCGTCCCGAACTTGACGATCTTGCCGCTGTTCGGGAGCAGCTCTTCTACCTTGCCGTCGGCCACCTCGTTCACGGAGGCCTCGGCGACCGCCGGAGGATTCAGAAACCGCACCAGCGGATAAAGGAACGAGATCAGCGAACCAATGAAGCCGCCACCAAAGATCCAAAACGCGAAACTCCGACGCAGTTCCTTCATGCCACCTCCCTGGCGCTCTTCGCCGCAAGCAAAGCCGCGCAGGCGGAGGGCGCATTCTGCAACTGACGGTTAATTCCAGTACATGTTAGCGCTTGTTCAGACATGATTCAATCCGCTCTTCAGGGTGATGGGTATCACGGATGCGGGCAGGCGCTGGTGAAGATCAGGTATTGCGCCGGCTCACGCCCTGATCCGCGCACGCCCGCACAAACGCGCTGATCAGCGGATGCGGCCTGCCTTCCTCCGACGACAACTGCGGCTGGAACAACGTCGCGATGAAAAACGGATGCGCGGGCAGTTCAGCCACGCGCACGTCGCCATTCTCCGAGAAACCCGAGAGCGTCAGCCCGGCCGCTTCGAGCGCGTCGCGATACGCCGGGTTCACCTCGAAATTGCAGAAGTAGCGCTCGGCGATTTCGTCGCGGCCGTAGATCTCGCGCACGCGCGTTCCGGGCCGCAAACGGATCACGCCGGCGGCGTGCAGGCTTGGCGTGCCCGGCGACCGGTCCGGCATAGGGCACGCCACCGCCGTGATCAGCAGGTGCGACGAAGGCACGCCGTGCTCGGCCGAATCGGCGTCCGCGAGTCCCATCACGTTGCGGGCATACTCTAACAGAGTATGTTGGAACCCGCCTCAAGTCCCGATCAGCGGCCAGCGATGCACGCGCGCGAACTGAATGGCCGCAAACGCGCCATGCATGCTCCGGTAGGGACTGCCCGAGGCAATGAACAAGCCATCGTAGCCGCGGAAAATCCGGTCCGCGTCATTTTCTGCGCAACTCGTAGCGACCCATTTCGACGCGAGCGGCAAGTCTAGCCCCGCCGCCGCATGCCGCAACGAGGCATTAATCGCATGGTGCGTCGGATATCCCGGGTTGAAATCGCCCACGATGGCAATGCGCAATTCCATCTATGCTAGCCGCCCGGAGGACTCGATGCAAGCGGGCGCGGCGCCTCGCTTGATAAACTCGAATTTGGCGATGCGCAAATTCTTTACCCGGCCGGAACTGATCGCGCAGCGTGCCCGCTGGAAGGCCGCGGGCCAGACCGTCGTCTTCACCAACGGCTGCTACGACCTGCTGCATCCCGGCCACATCCGGTTGCTCGAACAAGCGCGCTCGCTCGGCGACGTCCTGATCCTGGCGCTAAATTCCGATGCGAGCGTCCAGCGGTTGAAAGGTCCCACGCGTCCGCTCATTCCCGAAATGGAGCGCGCCGAAGTCGCCGCGGCGCTCGCGGCCGTGGACGCCGTCACCCTATTTGAGGAGGACACGCCCCGCGAATTGATCGCCGCCCTGCTACCCGATATTCTGGTCAAGGGTGCGGACTGGGCGCACTGGATTGCCGGGCGCGAAGAGGTTGAGGCCGCCGGGGGCCGGGTGTTGGCCCTGAGCCTGGAGCCGGGCCATTCAACTACTGGAATAGTCGACCAACTGCTGGCACGCCATTGATCCACCCTGTCATTCGTGATTTGTTCTTCAGCCTGAGCCGCCATGCGTCCTTCCAGGAACTGCTCAGACGATTGCCATCCGGCGGAAACGTCTCGCTTTCCGGCCTGACCACCACCGGCAAAGCCGTCTATTCCGTACTGCTCTGGCGAATGTCGGAGCGACCTCTTGCAATTGTAGTAGATGGCAATAAGCGCGCCGAGGAACTCTTCGAGGCGATCGAGACTTTTTACTCCCTGCTGGTCGGCAGCCGCGATCACCCGGCTCCGCAGCTTCTGCCCGCGCTTGACGCGATCCCGCTGCAAGGCATGTCGCCGCACGCCGAGATCCTCGAGCAGCGCGCCATCGGATTATGGCGGCTCGCCACGCGCCGCGTGCCTCTTACGGTGATGCCGGTCGCCTCGGCGCTCCTGCGCGTCGAACCGGCGGATTTCTACCGCCAGCTTGCCCTCAGCCTCCACGTCGGTGACGAGGTGCCGTTCCAGGATGTGGTCGCGCATCTGGAGAGTGTCGGCTACCAGCGCCGCGAGCCGGTCGAGATGGTCGGCGAATACTCCGTGCGCGGCGGCATTCTGGACGTGTACTCGCCCGAATCGCCGAAGCCCGTGCGCATCGATTTATTCGGCGACCTGGTCGAAACCATTCGCCGCTTCGACGTGGAATCCCAGCGCTCTATCCTGAAGGTTGAAGACGCGGTCCTGCTGCCGCTCACCGAATATCCGAAGTCGCGCAGTGTGCTCGCCGAGCTCAGTGAAAAGCTGCGGGAGTCAGGAGTTCACGCGCGCGACCTGCCCGCGCCCGGCGAGCCCTTTGCCGGATGGGAACTGCTGGTGCCCCTGGTCCGCCCGCGCAGCCACTCGGTCTTCTCGCTGCTCGACAGACCGCTGATTCTCTGGGATGAGCCGGCGCAGGTCCGCGGCGCGGCCGAGCGCCTGTGGAAGCGCCTCGATCAGACGCCCGCCTCCGCCGCTTACGATCCCGCCAGCGTCTTCTTCCATTGGGAAGACTTGGAAGCGCAAGCCGCCGGCGCGCCGCAGATCGCGCTGGAAGAAGTCGAAGTCATCGCGGGGCTGCGGGCCTCCGATAGCTTCTATATCCCCACGCGTCCGGCGCTCACGTTTCACGGCAACATGCAGGTGGCCATTGCGGAGGCGCGTAACCTGGCCGAATCGGGCTCGCGCGTGGCGTTCTTCGCCGAATCCGCGGGCGAGGTCGAGCGCGTGGCCGACATCTTCAACGAATACGGCGTGCCCTATCAGCTCGGCATCGAACAGTCCGATTCCACGCCCGAGTACCTGGCTGAGCGCGCTTACATGGCCGGCTCGGTGGCGTCCATCTACCTGATCCGCGGCGCTGTCAAGCACGGCGTGGTGTTCCGCGATGCGGGCCTCGCTATCTTCGGCAGCGAAGATCTGTTCGATATGTCGGAACTGGTGGCGCGCGCGCCCACGGGCAAGTCCGCGCAGGCCACGTTTTCCGCGGACTTGATCGATCTCAAGCCCGGCGACTACGTGGTGCACGCCGAGCATGGCGTCGCGCAATACCACGGCCTGCGCGAGATCGATCACGGCGAAGCGCGCGGCGACTACATGCTGCTCGAATACGCCGGCGGCGCCAAGCTCTACGTGCCGCTCACCCGCATGGATCTGGTGCAGCGCTTCCGCGGCGCGGGCGAATCCGCGCCTACGCTCGACCGCATGGGCGGCGCCACCTGGAGCCGCACCAAAACGCGCGTCAAGGCCAAAATGCGCGACATGGCCGATGAGCTGTTGAAGCTCTACGCGGGCCGCAAAATGGCCGAGGGTTTCTCCTTCTCGCGCGACAGCAACTGGCAGCGCGAGTTTGAAGACGCCTTCGAATTCACCGAGACCCGCGACCAGGTAAGCGCCATCAAAGACATCAAGCGCGACATGGAAGACACGCAGCCCATGGACCGCCTGCTGTGCGGCGACGTCGGGTACGGCAAGACCGAAGTGGTCATGCGCGCGGCCTTCAAAGCCATGGGCGACGGCAAGCAGGTGGCCGTGCTCGCGCCCACCACCGTGCTGGCTTTCCAGCATTTCGAAACCTTCAAGCGGCGCTTTCAACCTTTCCCGATTCGCATTGAAATGCTGAGCCGTTTCCGCAGTCCGAAGGAAGTGAAAGCTGCGCTGGCGGACCTGGCAGAAGGTAAGGTCGACCTGGCCGTCGGCACGCACCGCCTGCTTTCGGCTGACGTCGTTTTCAAGGATCTGGGCCTCGTGATCGTCGACGAAGAGCAGCGCTTCGGGGTCAAGCACAAAGAGCGTCTGAAGCAGCTCAAGAAAAGTGTGGACGTGATCAGCATGAGCGCTACGCCCATTCCGCGTACGCTACATATGTCGTTACTGGGGCTGCGCGACATGTCCGTCATCGAGACGCCGCCCAAGGACCGGCTCTCGATTCAGACCGCCGTGGCGCACTACAACCCGGAGCTGATCAAATCCGCTTTGGAACTGGAATTAGGCCGCGGCGGCCAAGTCTATTTCCTGCACAACCGTGTGGACTCCATCTGGGCTCGCGCCGCCGACCTGCAGCAACTCGTGCCCAACGCGCGGATCGGCGTCGGACACGGCCAGATGGGTGAATCGGAACTCGAGCAAACCATGCTCAAGTTCATGCGCCACGAGTACGATGTCTTCGTCTGCACTACGATTGTAGAGAACGGCCTCGATATCCCGCTCGCCAACACCATGATTATTGAAAACGCGGAACGCTACGGCTTGGCGGAACTCTACCAACTGCGCGGCCGCGTGGGCCGTTCCAACCGCCGCGCGTATGCCTACCTGTTGGTCCCGGCCGATACCGAGCTCAGCGAAATCGCCCGCAAGCGCCTGGCGGCTCTGAAGGAATTCAGCGACTTGGGAGCGGGCTTCAAAATCGCGGCGCTCGACCTGGAACTGCGCGGCGCGGGCAACCTGCTGGGAGGGGAGCAGCACGGCCACATCAACGCGGTGGGCTTCGATACTTACGTCCGGCTGCTCGAAGAAACCGTGCGCGAGTTGAAGGGGGAAGAGGTGCCCATCGAGATCCATTCAAGCCTGAACCTGGGGCTCGACATGCGCATCCCGGCAGACTATATTTCAGACGAGAACCAGCGCCTGCGCGCCTACCGCCAGATCGCCAATGCCGCTACGCCCGCCGACCGCGAACGTGTGGAGAAGGAACTGGAAGACCGCTACGGTCCGGTGCCCGATGCCGTGCGCAACCTGCTAGAGTATTCGGCGCTGAAGACCGCCGCCGAGAAGCTGGGCATCGAAGCGATCGACCGGCGGCACAGCCTGCTCAACGTGAAGTTCCACCCGGAGACCCACATCGATCCCGCGCGGCTGATGAACCTGGTCAGCCAGGCTCGCGGCGCGCAATTCACACCCGCCGGAGTTCTGATCCTGCCGCTCGACGGAGCCACCGCCGCGGGCGAAGTGCTCGCCTTCCTGAAAGAACGCTTCGCACAACTGAGTTAAAGTGGGCAGCGCCTTGCGTTGCGCGGGGCTCGCGGCCCCGCCGCCCGCAGAGTGCCTGCCCCACCCGAAGCTACTTCACTGCTACGGTTACCGTCTGGCTGGCCACTCCGCCGATGGTCACCACCACCGGGATCGCTCCCGAAGGCGTGCCTTCCGGAATCATCGCGTTGACCTGGATGATCCCCGAGAGCAGATCCGGCGCCGGCCCGGCGTAGAGCGGCGTCTGCTGCTGCCCGTTCACCGAGACCGTCGTGGTAGCCACCAGCGCTCCGGTTGAGGTATTCGGATTCAGCGCTCCGTCCACCGAAGGCGGATTCGTCGCGCCGCCACCGGTGCCGTAGATCATGATCGCCGTGCCCGCGGCCGCCGGGTTGGAGCTGCTGTTGACGCTGTAATCCTGATTCAGGATTGCGCCTTGGCCGCTGCCGGAATCGTTCGCCGTGAACAGGCCGGGTTGGGCGGCCAACACCGGAATGGTCTGGCCGGTCGAAGACACGCCGTTGTAAGTCACCTGCATTTCGGTACTGGCCTTGTTGGCCACTTCGAACGGCACGATGGCGTTCACCTGGCCGTTTTGGCTGTAGAGCAGCGGAACCGCCGTGCCGTCGAAGGTCACCTGCGTCCCGCCCAGCGTGGTCGCGATCGCTCCGCCATCCGCCGGCGCCGCGAAGACGACACCGGTCTGCGGACCCAGGTTCTGGCCGAAGATCGAAATCGCCATACCGGGCGACACCTTCCCGATCACGCCGCTGGCCGCATTGATGATTCCCGTAATCGTGGGGATCGTCGTGCTGCTGGTCACTTGCAGCGTGACGGCTACCGGCTGCGCCGTCGACGCTCCGGAAGGCATTACGTTGATGGAGCTCGAATAAGTCCCGCTCGCGAGGCCCGTGGGATTTACCGCCACGGTCAGTGTGGCGGGCGTCGTGCCGCTGGCGGGCGACACCGTCAGCCACGGTACCGGCGATGAGGCCGTGAAGCTCACCGGCGTGGACGATGTACTGTTGACGGTCAGCATCTGCGACGCCGGCGCCGTTCCACCTGTGGGAGCCACGAAGAACAGGTGGCTGGCCGTGATGGTCAGCGGCTGCGTGCCACCGGTTACGTTCAGCGTCACCGCGACCGAGACCGGATTGCTCGCGCCGATGGCCGTCGCCGTGATCGTGCCCGTGTAACTGCCCGCGGCCAGACCGGTGGGATCCACTGTAACGAGTACGCTTCCCGGAGTTGTGCCGCGCACCGGGTTCAACTGCACCCAATTGCCGGGCGAAGTCGCCGTGTAATTCAAGGCCGCGGTTCCGGCCGCCAGCGCGAAACTCTGCGCCGGGGGCGCGGCGCCGCCCACCTGGTAATTGAAGGTCAACGCCGCCGGTGTCGCGGTGAGCGCCGGCAGCGCATTCACGGTCAGGGTCACCGGAATCTGTAGCGCGGTACCCGGCGCGCCCTGCCCATTGACGATCACATCGCCTTCATAGGTGCCCGCACCGAGCAGTCCCGGACTAATCGAGACGTTGATCGTAGTCGGCGCCGAAGTTCCCGTGGCGATGGCGTTCAGCCAGGAGACATTCGTGGTCACGCCGGTCAGCGCGATCGTTCCGCTGCCGCTGGTTAGGGTCAACGCCACCACCTGCGCCGCCGGCAGCGAAGTGCCCGGCTGATAAGTGAACGTCACCGTGTTGGGATTCGCCGTCAGGTTTGAGCCCGTGACGGTCAACTGCGCCGTCACCGTCTTGGTCGGAATCGGCAGGGCCGCCTCCGTCACCGTGAACTGCGCCACATAGACACCCGGAATCAATCCGGACGGGTTCGCCGTCACCTTCACGTTAGCCGGCGTGGTTCCGCTCGATGGGCTGACAGTCAGCCAACTCGTGTTCGTACCGCTGATGGCGATGCTGAATGCTTGTGCCGATCCATCCGACGCCGAGATCCCCAGCGTATTGGTCGCCGGCGCCGAAGTATTGGCCAGCACGAAAATCAGGTTGCCGCTGATTTGAATGGTGGCCTGCGGCTTCGACACCGTGAGCGTGACCGCCACGGTCTGGGATGTGTATCCCGTGGCCGAGACGGTGATCGTGCCATTGTAAGTGCCGGCCGTCAGACCGCTCGTAGCGATGGTCGCGAGCAGCGTCGTGGGGGTGGTGCCGCTCTTCGCCGAAATCTGCAGCCAGTTGCCGCCGCTCGTGGTGGCGGTGCTGGCGGTGAATGGAACCGCGCTGCCGCTGGTGGTCGAGATGGCGATGCTTTGTCCCGGAGGCGCCGCGGCGCCGGTCGTATAACTAAACGACAGCGTGGCGGGGCTGACGTTCAGTGTAGAAACCGTGAGCGTCACCGGAATGGTCACCGGATTCGATACCACAGGTGTAACTGTCACGCTGCCGTTATAAACTCCCGGCGCGAGGCTGGAATAATTCTGCACGGAAAGCGTGATCGACTGCGGCGTAGTCCCGCTGGTAGGCGACACCGCGAGCCAGTTGCCGCCCGTGGTCGTTGCGGCAGCGGCGGCAAACGTCACCGCATCGGAGCCGATGGCGAGCGCGACCGTCTGGTTTGCCGGTGCGCTGCCGCCGGGCTGATAAGTGAACGAGACTGAACTCGGCGTGGCCGTCAACGGCGGCGCGGGAGTCACGGTTAGAGTAACGGGCACTTGATACGGACTGTTAGACGCATCCGCATCGGTGACGACGACATAACCTGTGTAAGTCTTCGCGCTCAAACCGCTGGTATTGATAGACACGCTGAGGGTCCCCGGCGTCGTGCCGCCCGCGGGCGGAGCGATACTCAACCAGGTTGCGCCGGACGATGGAGCCGCCGTGAAAGTCGATCCCGCGGTTGTTGTGGTTACCTGCAGGGACTGTGCGGCGGGCGCCGGGCTGCCGATCTGATAAGTAAAGGTCAGGCTTGAGGGCGAGGTGTTCAATACGTCCGCCCCGACAGTGAGCTGCACGTTTACTACAACGCTCGCGCCGCCCGCCGTGATGGTAACCGTCCCCTGATAGGGCTGACTCTGATCAGCCAACGAGGCACTTGTCACCGTTACGGTGAGGTTTCCAGGTGTGCTCCCGCTCGTAGGTGAGACCGATAACCAATTCCCCCCCGAAGTAGTTGCCGCTGCAGCCGTGAATGCGAGGCTACCGTTTGCGGACGTCACGGAAACGGACTGAAAATTCGGGTTCGGATTGGAGCCAGTCACCGCGGCGAAAGTAAGTAGCGTGGGCGACGCCGATAGCTGCGTGACCGTGAAGGTCACCGGAATGTTCACCGTTGAAGCGACACCCGATGTTAACTGAATCGTGCCTGTATAAGTCTGCGCCGTTACACCCGACGTGTTTACCGACACGGTCAATGAAGCTGGTGTGCTGGAGCCGTTTTGCGCGACCGAAAGCCACGAATTGCCGGAAGTAACTGAAGCTGTAAATGGGACAGCCGGGCCCGTACTGCCGATACTCACAGGTATCGAAGCCGGTTGTGTGCCGCCGATCGTGTAATTGAAAGACACACTCGTCGGGTTCGGCACGAGCGATGCTGTCACCACCAGCGTTACGTTTACGGTAACGGTCGGATTGGCCGAACTGCTGGTGGCGGTGAAAGTCACTGATCCCGAGTAGGTGCCCGCGGCTAACGCCGATAACGCGGCGCTGTTGATGGATATCGTCTCGGTGCCGGTGGCGGTCGAACCGCTAAGCGGCGAGACCGAAAGCCATGCGCCCCCGGAAGTCGTACTGGGCGAAGCCGTATAGGTGATGGCCGCGCCGGAACTGCTGAGCGTCACGTTTTGACCTGCGGGTAGCGCACCATTGGTGGCGGTGAATGTGAGCGGCCCGGTCGGACTCACCGAGAAGGTCGGCGGAGGCGGGCTGACAACGTAGCTGACATTGATCGTTTCCGGGGAATTGGAGGCTGCCGTAAAAACGGTGAGGGTGCCGGTGTAGGTGCCAGGAGTGCTGAGTGCCGTGGCGCTGACGTTGAAAGATCCGCCGGTCGATCCGCCCGTGGTGGAAGCGTTGTTCACCGTCAGCCAATTGCCGGTGCTCTTGGTGCTGACAGCGTACGCGAGCACCGTGCTGCCGGTGCTGACAGTCACTGGTGCGGGCGTCGGAGTGCCGCCTGTGATCGCGTTCAGGGTGATCGTACTGCCCGCTGCGGGACTCAGCGTCATCGACGGGCAACTGACGCAAGTCGCCGTGACGCCGCCTGTGATGCCAAGAGTTGTGGAGGCCGGAGGCGAGTCGCTGGTATCCAGCACGTAAGTCGCGGTACTGGCGGTGGCGGGAGAATTAACTACTCCGGCGTGAAATGCCATCGGTATCGGCGCCGGGATACTTCCAGCGGGCAGGGAGATTATGGAACTGAATTGGCCTTGAACGATGCCGCTGATGTTGCAGTTGCTCAGCGATAGCGTGTCATTGCCGCTGCCGCTGGGAACCGCGATAGTCACGCTCGCGCTGGAGCATGCGGGGTTCAGAGACACTGTACCGGCCGTCAACGTCAAGCTCACACCGTTGTAAGTGATCGAGGTCGGGTTGTAGGTCACGTTGGCGGCCTGGAGCCCAGTGATGGTGGCCGTGAAGGTCGCGTTGTTCAGGTCGAGCGGGTCGTTAATCGTTGACGTAATTGTCGCCGTTCCGCTGCAACTTGTGGCCGTTCCTCCGCTGATCGCAACGGCCTGAGTGGGCGCGGTTGTGTAGCCGGTGCCCCAGTCGATCATCTTCAAGCCCGTGTTCGCGCCGATCGAGTTCGTGTTATTCAAAGCCACGGTGGCCGTTGCGCCGCTTCCGGCGCCCATGATCGATAACTCGCAGGTCTGGCCACTCGTGCCGACGGCGGTCAGTCCGCTGACGTAAGTGCCGCTCACCACCGACCCGCTTCCTGCGGTGATCGGTCCGAGCTTGCCGGTGATCGTTGTCGTGATGGACTGCGCATACAAGGTCCCCACCAAGCCCGAAGCCATGCTCAGTCCCACAATCGTCCTTACAAATTTGCCCGCCATGTTACGCACGATTTCGTCTCCTCCGCCGACCCGTCGCCAGCGCTAATCTCGAATGATATGCTAAAAAACGCTGATGTAAAGGATTGAATCATACATTCCACCGCGGCTCGCTGTAGATGGTAATGGTACTTTTGGTACTGCGCCTCCCGCAAACGCGCGAGAGACATAAATATGAGGCCCTGTCAACAGGGGGTCTAGAGATGGTAGACTTGAAACCTTGAAAGGAAATCTTCCCGTGAAATCTCTTTCGCTTATCGTCCTGGCGCTGGTGCTGTGCTCCACGGCCTTGTTTGCACAGCCCACCGTCACGCAAGTCAGTAACGCGGCCAGCTTCGCGCTCACCCCGTTACAGAATTCGTCGGTTGCTCAAGGTTCTTATTTCGCGGTGTTCGGTACCGGTCTTGGCCCCAGCACGGGTGTGTATTGGAATCCCTATCCACTTCCGACTACGCTGGGCAACTCTTCGATCAGTGTGACGGTGAACGGCACCAATGTGGCGGCGTACCTCGAGTTCGCTTATTCCACACAGATCAACGCCGTGCTGCCGTCGAACACGCCCACCGGCACCGGTACACTGACGGTCACTTCCAACGGCTCGACCAGCACGGCGTTTCCGATCACGGTGGTGGGGAGTTCGTTCGGCACATTTGCCTACAACTCGGCTGGCACCGGTCCGGGCGTGGTTACCGACATCAACTATATCGAGCTGACCCCGTTCCACACGGTCAAGCCTGGCGACTACGTGCGGCTGTATGGCACCGGCCTCGGGCCATCCGATCCCTCCACCGAAAAGACGCAGTTCCCCACCCAGACGAACATCTGTCCGGGATCGAATTGCCCCACAGTGTGGGTCGGCTCGCAGCAGGCCAGCGTCTACTACGCGGGCAGCGCCGGCTACACGGCTGAGGACGAAATCGTATTTCAAGTCCCGTCCGGCGCGCAGGGCTGCTATGTGCAGGTGGCCGTGCAGACCGGTTCGGTTATCGGCAACTTCACCAGCATCGCGGTCGATCCCAACGGCGCCACTTGCCAGGATGCCGACGGCATCAACTACAACGACATCGCATCGGCGGTATCGACCAAGGGTTCGGCGAATGTGATGGCGGTCAGCATGCTCAGCAACTATCTGACGCTGAACCTGGGCGTGCTCGGCAATCAGCCGTGGGACAACGATACGGCCAGCGGCCAGATCGGTACGTTCTCGCCCTACGTGCTGCAAGCGTTTGAAGGCTTCACGCTGTCGCCTTCGGTGGGCTACTGCACGGTGCTGCCATTCCTGCAGTATCCGCCTCCGTCGGACCCGGCGGCCGGATATGCTACCTTCCTCGACGATGGCGCCAGCGTCACCATCAAAGGCCCCAACGGCACCGCCAATGTGGGAAAGGATCTGAACTCGTCTGGCAACGCCGTGGGATATGGTGGCGCATCCGGCGGCAACCCGATCGGCGGCGAGACGATTCTGGAACTGATCAGCGGCTGCCCATCCTCCAGCACCAATAACTGCGCGCCGTTCTTCCTGAGCACCAGCGACGCGATTAGCGCGGGTACCTATAACATCAGCACTCCAGGCGGCTCCGGCGCTGGCGCGGTTACCGGAAGCATCGCGGTTTCCTCCGAGGCGGCGGCGTTCAAGTGGACCAACTCGAGCATCGCCTCGAGCAACATCCCGCGCAATACGCCGTTGACCATCACCTGGACGGGCGGCGATCCGAGCGGCTTCGTGGATATTACGATGGTTTCATCCACGCTGCAATCGGGCACCACGCCTTCGGCGACGACTCCCGGTATCCTGGCGGAGTGCATGGCTCCGGCCAGCGCGGGCACTTTCACGGTTCCCACGGTAGTCTTGCAGTCGCTGCCGTCCACCGCTTCCAGCACGGCGCTGGTTCCGCCGGGCGAGTTGCTGGTTGGGCCGGCCAGCGGCGCCACCAAGCTGACGACCACCACCGGCCTGGATGCGGCCTACGTCTTCTACCACCTGATCCAGGGTTCGAACGTCACCTGGCAGTAGGCGGTAGGTCTTCAGTGGATCGTGACGGCGCGCCCGTCGCGATCCACTGACAAAGGCCAACAGTTGCTCCCCTCCGGCTCAACCAACAGCGCCTGGACGCACAGGGCCGGCGCCGGACGGGCCAGCAGATAACTTTGCGCTCGCCGCATCCCCAGGCTGTGCGCCAGCTCCACAATCGCCTTCACTAACTTGCGCGTGTTCCCGGCGCTGTTCATCCGCTGCACGAACCGCTGGTCGATTTTGAGATTATCGATCGGCAGTCCCGCCAGTTAGCCCAGTGCGGAGTAAACCCGTCCCGAAGTCATCCACCGAAACACCGCCCCCCAGTTCCTCCCCCCAGTGACCCGATTCGTGATTCGCCGCGTAACCGCTGTAGGAATTTCCGGCTTCTGGCAGAGCGATTTTTACGGTGAGGTAAGCTTGACGATACATCCTATCGTTGGATACCCTTTTGGGGGTTCAGGAGTGGAATCATGCTCTTTTCGCCGTTAGAAATAGGGTGATTCACTCCAGTTAGTAAGCCCGACTTAACTGTCGCAGGTATGGACCATACCCCAATAGATGTATCAAAGTATTAGAGGGTGGGGCTTAACGCCGTTTAGCAAGCGACCGGCAGCGCCGATATAAAAGGTAGGGAATTCTGAATTGGTCGGCACATTGGTGAAGCGGCCTGTTCGAGCGGAAGTCTCGAGGCCGCCATCGGCACGCGCGCGCGCGGTTTGGTGCGGGAGCGCGACGGCGGCTATCCTGGTGTGCGCGGTGTGCGCGGCCTGCGGGCATCCCGGGTGGGTCCCTGGCCGGATCTTGAATAGCACACGGGAGTTACGCGAGATCCCCGCCGGTGAGGCCAGGCTGGGGGTGGCGGTCCGCATCCAGGGGATCCTGACGTTTTACGACTCTCTCGCGCACTCCTGTTTCGTTCAGGATTCCACCGGTGGGGCGCGGGTGGACCTGGCCTCCCGCCAGACCCCGCCGGCGCTGGGTCATAGAGTGACGGTGTCGGGTGTGGCGGGAAACGGTGGCGCGATGCCCTCGATTGTGGGGGGCCGCATCGCGGATCTGGGTCCCGGCACTCTGCCGGAGCCGATCGCGGTGCGTGGGCCATTTCTGCGGGACCCTCAGTATATCTTCAAGAGGGCAGCCATATCCGGGGTGGTGCGTTCCGTCAGCTCGGAGCGCGTCGGATTGATCAGGGTCGAGATTCGCGCCCAAGGCGTCACCGTTTGGGTCAAGGTTCCGGGTTCGGCCGTGGTGATCAATGACGGTTGGGTGGATGCGAATGTGCGTGCCAGCGGCGTCCTCGCCGAAGCCCTGGACGCAGATGGTAATGCCGGCGACCCGATCCTGTGGGCTGCCGATGCCGACGAGGTGCAGGTACCTTATCCACCGCTGGATCCGGGCTACCTGCCGGTCACTCCCATCCGCCACCTGCTGGCCCTCCGGCCGGACCACCTGCCCGCGCATCGCGTGCGGATCACAGGTTTACCGTATCTCGCGAGCAGTGGCAGCTTGGGGATCACGGATGAAACCGGCCAGCTCCGCGTGCGGTTGGAAAACGAAGCCTCCGGTCCGCTCGCCACCGAACTGGACTTGGCCGGTTTCCTAGTCTGGGACGGAGGCCGTCCCCTGCTCGACCGCGCTGTCATGGCCCATCACTTGGAGCCCGATGGCCAGGCGCGCGCTCCAGTCTCGGGTTCCACGTTGACGACCGCGGCGCAGGTGCATTCTCTGGGCAAGAGCGGCGCCCAGGCTGGCTACCCGGTGCGAATGCGCGCAGTGGTGACCTACTTCGATCCGGTCAACCACCTGCTCTTTGTACAGGATTCGACAGACGGCATATTCGTGGAGACGCCCGAAAGCCCGCCGTTGCGGCCGGGCGATCTGGTGGAGATCACGGGCGTGACGACTGCGGACTTCGCGCCGGATGTCGCCAAGGCTCACGTGGCGGTAGTCGGCCGGGCGCATTTGCCGGCCCCCTCTACCAACAGCTTTCAAAGCGCGATCCGTGGCCGCGAGGATTGCCGCTGGATCGACTTAGGCGGAATCGTACAGCAAGTGGTGGCCGGCCAGGGCGATGCGCTGTTGACTTTGGAGTGGGGCAGGGAACGCTATAAAGCGCACGTGCTGGCGCCGGTTGAGTCGCTGGCGTCATTGGTGGATGCGGAGGTCCGCGTAAGAGGTGTCTGCGGCTCGCTGTTCAACGCCAAACGGCAGATGCTCGGCATTCAGATGTTCGTGCCGGGAAGGGAATTCATCACGGTCACGCACCCGGCACCGCCCGATCCCTTCTCGCTGCCGCCCAGTTCCATCGAGCAGCTCATGCAGTATTCGCGCACTCGCGAAATGGGCCACCGGGTGCGTGTATTCGGCACCGTGACTTACGGCAATCTCGCGGGCATGACCTGGATCCGCGACTCCACCGGCGGTTTGGTTCTGCGGGATCTCGATACCCGCGGACTGCAGGTGGGCGATGCTGTCGAAGTGGTCGGATTCCCGGCGATCGCCGGGTTCAGCCCGGTGTTGAATGGATCGGAGGCACGGACGTTGCGCGCTGGGGCTCCCCCTGAGCCCGTCCGCATCACCGCCGAAGACGCCATGCGTGGAACCTTCGACGGTCAACTCGTGCAGATCGAGGGAAAGCTGATCGATCGGCTGCAGCAGCCCACAGAGCACGTGCTGGCGGTCTCTTCCGGCGGCACGCTGTTCGACGCCGGCCTCCCGAACGTCGCCGATACGCCGCTATTCGAACCGGGATCCATACTCAGGCTGACCGGCATCTGCTCGGTGGAGGTGGAGCAGTCCCGCGACCTGATCCTGCCCCGCACGTTCCGGCTACTACTGCGTTCGCCGGCCGATGTTGCGGTGATCGGCAGGCCGTCGTGGCTGACGTCCGCACGCGTGTTTCCGGTGTTGGCAGGCGCCTCGCTGTTAGTCATTGCCGCGCTGGCCTGGGTAGGTCTGCTGCGCCGCCGCGTAAGGGCCCAGACCCAGGTCTTACAGGCGCAAACCCTGCAATTGAAGGCCGCGCATCAGCGCACCCAAAATGCGCTCCAGAAAGCGCGCGAGGCGGAAGCTCTGGATCTGGACAGCAAGCGCATCGTGGAGTTGATCGCCAGGGATGAGCCGGTGGATTTGATCATCGATCATATCGCCGAAGCCGTCGCGCTGCATTCCGAAGGTGCGGTCTGCACCATCCTGTTGTCCGCGCCGCAAGGCATGCGGGTCTTCGCGGTGCCGGCCCTGCCCGCCGGGTGGCTCGAAGCGTTGGGCCGCCTCGATCTGAATTCGATATCTTTCAGTACGGAGTTTCGCGAACCACGGTGCTTCTCCGGCAGCCCTCTGTGGGCGAGCTTCATTGACTCGCAGCCCGCTCTCCGCTTCAGGACTTTCTGCCTGGCTCCCATCATGGTGGATTCCGTGACCGAGGGAGTGATCGCGGCGTTTTTCCGCAATGACAAGCCGTGCACTGATGCGCAGGGCGAGCAGCTTGCCTTGTGGTGCAACATCGCGGCGCTGGCCATCGATCGCCGGCGCCTTCACGACCAGTTGTCGTACCGCGCGCAGCACGACGGCCTCACGGGCTTGCCCAACCGGGCATATCTTTACGACCGAATGGAAAGTGAGATCGCGCTGGCCGCGCA
This sequence comes from Bryobacteraceae bacterium, assembly GCA_035541265.1. GTDB lineage: Bacteria > Acidobacteriota > Terriglobia > Bryobacterales > Bryobacteraceae > Bog-159. Next base: position 24,071 of record DATKNQ010000056.1, on the reverse strand, counting down.
CATCGGCGGCTTGCTGGGAGTCTTGTACCTCGATCTGGACGATTTCAAGGGGATCAACGATACGTACGGCCACGGCGCGGGCGACACTGTCCTGCAACAGGTCGCGCGGCGCATGGTCCAAAACGTGCGCCGCGGCGACACGGTGGCGCGCATCGGAGGCGACGAGTTCGTGGTGCTCCTGCCGCGCCTCGGCCGCCGCGAGGACGCCGAACAGATCGCGGCGAAAATTGAAACCGCCTTACGTGAGCCGGTCCTCTACGAGCAGCAGAGGCTGAACGCCGGAGCGAGTGTGGGCATCAGCATCTGGCCGTTCGATGGCGACCAGCCTGATATACTGCTGCAATCGGCCGATTCGCACATGTATGGGCAGAAGCGCCGGCGTTGGTACGATCCGGTTTCGCCACGGCTGAATGCTGCCGAAACGGCTCAGACCGGCCGTGCAATGCGGCACTGTCCAAAGCTGTCAGGTTGATCTCCACGGATTCTAACGGGGTTGTGCAATGGCGCGCACATGCCCCAGATTCTGCGCAACATGCCGCATTGCGCTACTCATCGGATCTTGTTTACTGCCGGTAATACGACAACCAAACCCGCATACTCCCTAAGGGATACAAGATTTCCCCTAGAAGGCATCAGGCACTCGCTGATGGCCCGTCGCTTGCCTTAATACTTTCAAAATAGATAACGGAGTTTCGGACAGAATTATTTGGAAATTCTGAATTGTTTTGGACCGGCCAAGTCCGCCAGGCTTTGCCGGTCAGGCCGGGGCGAATGGTCCGAGCCCGTGATCCAACTAATTCACTCGAAGACGAATTGCGAGGAATTTCAAAGAAATGGCACGTATAGTTATTTATTCGGATCAACCGATCCTGAACAAAGGGCTGGAGTGCGTGATCGCCCAAGACTCCCGCCTCAACCTGGACGCTTGCTGTACGAACCTGCCGGCCCTGAGGCAGCTTTTGGGGGGAAGCCCGCACCTGGCGGTGCTGGATTTGACTCCGCAGATCACTGCTGATGAACTCAACCAACTCCAGTTCCTGGCGCCGGAGTGCAAACTGATCTTGTGGACTGATTCAATTGCCGCCGACTTCGCGATGCGGGCGCTGACGATCGGCGTGCGCGGCGTGCTGCGGAAGACGCTGCCGCCGGATGCACATCTCCAGTGCCTGCAGCGCGTACTGGCGGGCGACTTGTGGTTCGAAAAGCGCCTGACCGATAGCTTTCGTACCGCCAGGCGGGTCCCGCTCACCCGGCGGGAGAGTCAACTGATCACGCTGCTCTCGCGCGGTCTGAAAAACAAAGAAATATCTTGCGAGCTGGGTATCTCGGAAGGAACGGTGAAGGTTTATCTGTCGCATCTGTTCCATAAATCGGGTGTTCGCGACCGGTTTGAGTTGGCTATGCGCGGCATGCAGAATCTCAGCCTCGCCGGAGCCAACCCGGGGGACCACGCGGGGCTTCGGTCCCTGAGTCTGGAACCGGTACGCCACGCGTAGGAGACTGGAGCCCGGCTATGGTTCTGGATTACCCGGTCGATAACGAAGCGCCCTTCATCGAGTCACAAGACGTCCTCGCCCAATTGCTCAGCACGCTGGGCCCGGTGCGCGGCAGAGGCAGACGTCCCGCAAACCCGCCGCCGATTCAATCCGATTCGGAAGACGCCCGGCTGCGCGAGCCACTGCCGCAGGCCACCTGTTCCCGGCCCCGGCGCTGCACCTGCGGCCAGTGCCCGCGCTGCCGGGATGACGCCCGCTGGGAGCGCATCTTCAACGAGAAGTTCGCCGATCCTTCGTATTACACCGCACGTTCGGTCCGGCACTATTCATCGCTGTCCCGACTCTAACCCTAGTGCCGTGGGTGTTCTGTCCATTCTCGCGCCTCTTTGCAACACGATCGCAACTTTTGTCTGCGATGCTGGGTAAATGGAGCTGCGATGAACGGTCCTCTTTCGCCCGAAGAACTGCGCGCCATGAACGCCTACTGGCGGGCTGCGAATTATCTGTCGGTGGGACAGATTTATCTTTATGACAATCCCCTGCTACGGGAACCACTCAAGCTCGAACACATCAAGCCCCGCCTGCTAGGCCACTGGGGCACGACGCCCGGACTGAATTTCATTTACGTGCACTGCAATCGCCTGATCCGGCTGCATGACCTCGACATGATCTACATCGCCGGTCCCGGCCATGGCGGTCCCGGCCTGGTCGCCAACACGTATCTGGAAGGCACCTACAGCGAATATTACCCGAACATCTCGCGCGACGAAGAAGGCATGCGCCGCCTCTTCAAGCAGTTCTCCTTTCCGGGCGGTATCCCGAGCCACGTAGCGCCGGAAACGCCGGGGTCCATCCACGAGGGCGGCGAGCTGGGTTATTCGCTGCTGCATGCCTACGGCGCCGTGTTCGACAATCCCAGCCTGCTGGCCTGCTGCGTGGTGGGCGACGGCGAAGCCGAAACCGGATCGCTGGCTACCAGTTGGCATTCGAACAAGTTTCTGAATCCCGCGCGCGACGGCGCCGTGCTGCCAATCCTGCATCTGAACGGCTACAAGATCGCCGGCCCTACGGTGCTGGCGCGGCTACCGCATGATGAATTGGCGGATCTGTTCCGGGGCTACGGCCACGAACCGTACTTCGTCGAAGGCGACGATCCGGATACCATGCATCAACTCATGGCTGCCACGCTCGACCGGATCGTGGACGAAATCGGCAAGATCCAGGAAGATGCCCGCACGCGCGGCTTCACCAAGCGCCCGCGCTGGCCCATGATCGTGATGCGCACGCTCAAGGGCTGGACCGGACCGAAAGTTGTGGACGGCGTACAGATCGAAGGAACGTTCCGCGCGCACCAGGTGCCGCTCTCCGAGCTCGCCGCCAAGCCCGCGCACGTGAAGATTCTTGAAGACTGGATGAAGAGTTACAAGCCGGAGGAGTTGTTCGATTCCACCGGCCGGCTGGTTCCGGAGCTGGCAGCGATCGCGCCCAAGGGCCGGCGCCGCATGAGCGACAATCCGCACGCCAACGGCGGCCTGCTGCTGCGCGATCTGAAGATGCCGGACTTTTCCGGCTATGCCGTGGAAGTGCCGAAGCCGGGTACGGTAGTCGCCGAAGCCACCCGCATCATGGGCCGCGTGCTGCGCGACGTGATGAAGCTGAATGCCGACGCTCAAAACTTCCGCGTCATGGGTCCCGATGAAACCGCCTCGAATCGCCTGGATGCGCTCTTCGAAGTGACCAACCGCGAGTCCACCGCCGAAATCCTGCCCACGGACGATCACATCGCGCCCGATGGCCGGGTCATGGAGGTGCTCAGTGAAAACATGTGCCAGGGCTGGCTGGAAGGCTATCTGCTGACCGGGCGGCACGGCTTCTTTTCCTGCTACGAAGCCTTCGTCCACATCATCGACTCCATGTTCAACCAGCACGCCAAGTGGCTGAAGACCACTCGCCACATTCCCTGGCGCCGTCCCATCGCTTCGCTAAATTATCTGCTGACCTCGCACGTCTGGCGGCAGGATCACAACGGGTTCAGCCACCAGGACCCGGGCTTCATCGATCACGTCGTGAACAAGAAGGCCGACATCGTGCGCGTCTATCTGCCTCCGGACGCCAACACGTTGCTCTCGGTGACGGATCATTGCCTGCGCAGCCGGCATTACGTGAACGTGATCGTGGCCGGCAAACAGCCCGCCCTGCAATGGCTCGACATGGAATCCGCCATCGAGCACTGCACCACCGGCATCGGCATCTGGGAGTGGGCCAGCACGGATAACGGCGTCGAGCCGGATGTGGTGATGGCTTGCTGCGGCGACGTCCCCACGCTCGAGACGCTGGCCGCCGTCGATTTCCTGCGGCGCAATCTGCCGGATCTGAAAATCCGCGTGGTGAACGTGGTGGACCTGATGACGCTGCAGCCCTCCACTGAACATCCGCACGGCCTGCCGGATCGCGAGTTCGATTCGCTCTTCACCGCCGACAAGCCGGTGGTCTTCGCCTTTCACGGCTATCCATGGCTGATTCACCGGCTCACTTACCGCCGTAAGAATCACGACAACATGCACGTGCGCGGCTACAAAGAAGAAGGCACCACCACCACGCCCTTCGACATGACGGTGCTCAACGATCTCGATCGCTTCCACCTGGCCGGTGACGTGATCGACCGCGTGCCGCGCCTGCGCAACATCGCCGCGCACATCAAGCAGGACCTGCGCAACAAGCTAATCGAACACAAGCGCTACGTGGTAAAGCACGGCGACGATTTGCCCGAGATTAAAGAATGGAAGTGGCCCTACTGATGAAGATCCCGGTGTTGAACGGAGGGTCGAGCACTTTCAAGAGCAGCTTGTTCGAAGTCACCGGCGAAGAGGGATCGGCCGCGCAGAAGCCGTTGTGGGAGGCGCCCGTCGATTGGGAGCATCATCCGGGCACCGCCGAGATCCAGATCAAATCGGCAGGGAAGAGCGAGACACGCTCGATCCCCGTGAAAGCCCCTCTCGATTCGCTCGATCCACTCATGGACATGCTGCCGCACCGCGACCAAGTCCAGGTGGCCGGACACCGTGTGGTGCACGGTGGACGCGCTTTCCGCGAAAGGGCCCGCATCACGCCTGAGGTGCACAAGGGCATTGCCGAAATGGCCAGCTTCGCGCCCGAGCACAATCGCCTGGAACTGGAAGCCATCGACTGCATGGAGCGCATCCTCGGCGCGCAGGTTCCGCAAGTAGCGGTATTCGATACCGCTTTTCATGCGAACCTGCCGCCGGCGGCCTAGGTCTATCCGGGACCCTACCGCTGGTTCGAACGGGGCATCCGCCGCTTCGGATTTCACGGCATCAGCCATCAATACACCTCGCGGCGCGCGGCGGCGATTCTGGGCCGCGATCCCGCTTCCCTGCGCATGATCACCTGCCACCTGGGCAATGGATGCTCGCTCGCGGCGATCCGCGGCGGCATCAGCGTCGACACCACTATGGGCTTCACGCCGCTCGAAGGCCTGATGATGGGCACGCGTTCGGGCACCATCGATCCCGGCATCATCATTCACCTGGTGCGCCATCGCGGTCATCGCGCCGAAGAGCTCGACCGCGTGCTGAACAAGGAGTCGGGCCTGCGCGGCGTTTCCGGCAGCTCGGGCGATATGCGCACGATTCTCGAAGCCATTGCGCAAGGCGACGCGCGCGCGCAACTCGCGTTCGACATCTATCTGCACCGGCTCTGCGCGGAGATCGGCGCGATGCTTGCCAGCCTGGGCGGCCTGGTCGCCCTGGTCTTCACCGCGGGCGTGGGAGAGAACAGCCCGCAAGTGCGCGCCGCCGTCGCCGATCGATTCGCGTTTCTGGGCGTGAAACTCGACGCGGCGAAGAATGCAGAGCCAGCCGCGGGTGCGGATATTGCCGCCGCTGACTCACTCGTGCGCGTGTTAGTCGTGCACACCCGGGAAGAATGGGAGATCGCGCGCGAGTCACCTCGCGTGGTTACTACCATGTGATGTGCCCGGATGCGGGCCCGCCGCATGCGGCTACTGTATCTGAATATTGTCGATCAGTAAAATCTCCGGATTACCGGTCAGATACACCGCGCTTACGCCGCTCGCATTAATTGTAAGCTGGGCCCACGCTGTCGTAGTGGTGGCATTCACCATGCCAATCATTGCGCCGGAACTGTTTAGGGCGATGGCTGAGATGGGAAAGCCGGGATGGTCTCCGCCAGAAACCCACATGGACACGGACGACTTACTGGACCCGACCAGGATCAGCTCCGGCAGGGCCGCAACTCCGCCGTCAGCATATCTTACCGACGTATTGAATGCCAGGAAGTTCGGAGCTGATACAGGATACAACCCGAAGTTGCTGCATTCGTTCAGCACCGCGCCTCCGCTCGGAATCGGCGTGATGAAACCGGCGCCTTGCTCCTGGCCGCGCAGCGGATTCGTGTCGGCAAAGTAACAGGGAGCATTGATGTTATCGAAGTTCACGCCGGATATGTTTGGCTGGGGCGATGCTTTGATCTGTTCCGCCAGGGCCGCTAAACTCTCGGGGGAGAGCGCCTTTTCCAAAAGAGCCGGAAACTCGGCGCGCGCGGCGGCAACGCGCTGTGACAGATTCCCTATGGGTGGGGCATTGCGCAAACCATCGGAGATCTGAGCGAATATTGGCTGGCACGCTATAGCGAAGACGGCAACTATAGCTACTCTGAGGAAAGCAGCTTTTGAGTTACTACGCATATTCCTCTCCTTGACGGCGACATTGCCGTGGCATTTATCATAGACCAAGCGCCTTTGTACGGGAAGATCAATGTGAACCGGATTGGGCGTTAGCATACAAGTCCGGGATACAATGAGCGGCAAGAATCATGTCCACATTTCGAACGATCGCTCTGCTGGCCGCGGCGCTGTCATGCTGCGAGGCCGAACCGATCCGCCTGTCTCCCAAGAACCCGCACTATTTCCTCTTTCGTGGAGAGACGATTGCGCTCATCACCAGCGGAGAACATTACGGTTCGGTGATCGACGCGGACTTCGACTATCACAAATATCTGGAGTCTCTTGCTGCCGCCGGCATGAACTACACTCGTCTTTTCGGCGGCAGTTACCGCGAAGTTGCGGGGCAATCCTTCGGCATCCGGCGCAATACGCTGGCGCCGGTAAATGGACGTTATGTCGCGCCGTGGGCACAGACGGCCGGCGGCCGCTACGACCTGGAACGCTGGAATCCGGAGTTCTTCCGCCGCTATCACGAGTTCTTGTCGGAGGCGGCCCGGCGCGGCATCGTCGTTGAAGTATCTCTGTTCACCTCGTATTATCAGGACGCCCAGTGGGCCATCAGCCCGCTCAATCCGGCGAACAACGTCAACGGCACCAGCGCCATCGATTGGAAGAAGCTGCACACGCTCGAGAACGGCAACATCCTGCCCTACCAGGAGCGCTATGTGCGCAAGCTCGTGCGCGAAGCCAATGGCTTCGACAACGTGATCTTCGAGATCCAGAATGAGCCATGGGCCGATCGACCCAGGAAAGCCGAGGTGATCAACCCGTATTTACGGATGCCGGGCCGCGACGGTTACCCGAACTCAATCGACGTAGCCGACGGTCTCTCACTCGCCTGGCAGGCGCGCGTTGCCGAGTGGATCTCAAGCGAAGAGCAGTCACTGCCCAACCGCCATCTGGTCGCGCAGAACTACTGTAACTTTGTGTTTTCCTTGCGCGAGCTTCTGCCCGGCGTCGGTATCGTCAACTTTCACTACGCTTATCCGGAGGCCGTCCAATGGAATTACGGTCTGGGTAAACCGATCTCGTACGACGAGAGTGGCTTCCTCGGAAACGAGGACGCAGTCTATCGCCGGCAGGCTTGGAACTTCATGCTTGCGGGCGGCGGCGCATTCGATGGTCTGGACTATTCGTTCACCGTGGGTCACGAGGATGGCGACGACACGCAACCGAACGGTCCGGGAGGTGGTAGCCCGGCGCTGCGGCGCCAACTGCGCGTGCTCAGGGAGTTCCTGGATAAGCTTCCGCTCCAGGACATCGCTCCGGATCGCAACGTGGTGGAACATGCGTCCGGCGTCTACGCGCGGGTCCTGTCCAGTCCCGGCCGGATCTATGGCATGTATCTGGATGGAGGCGGCCCCACGGAGGTGACTCTCAACTTGCCGTCCGGTAATTACCTGGCGGAGTGGATCGACGTCTCAACAGGAGACATTGTGCGGCGGGAGCGCTTCCTGCAGGCGGGCGGCCGGAAAATGTTACAGTCGCCCAGATTCCGCGACGGCATCGCGCTGCGGCTCACTAAATCGAAGTCACAATGAAACGCAGCGCGGCCGGCAGTCACTACAAGGTGGCAGGCCTCATTCTCGCACAGGAGTTCCCATGATCAACCTATCCGAAGTCGGCGCTTTCCCAACTCTCACCGCCGTTGGATTTCAAATCCGTTTCGGGCTCTATCTGCCAGGCATCCGTCAGGTCGATGGTTTTGAGGTTGTCGTCCGCGTGATTCACAGTGACGATCGTTTTAACCCAACCATCAAGCCGCAGGATACGGATCTTACCTGGGACCCCGTCCACCCGCTGAGTCTGTGGACCGCCAATGTGGCGATCAACCCGATACCCGGCACGAACTTCGGCAGCGAGGGAACTTACCTCTATCGCTACCAGCTTTTCTGGACACCGCCAGGAGCAGCCCGGCAACTTGTTACGCTTTGGTTCACCGATCCATTCGCGCGGCAGACGGATATCGGCGAGTTGGGCGCGGTGGTTCTATCACGCACGGCTGCGCCGTTCACCTGGAACGACGCCACGTATCGCACTCCGGATCTCGACGATTTGATTGTCTACGAACTGGAGGCCCAGCAGTTCAATGACACCTTCGACGGCGTGATCGATCGCATTCCGTACCTGCAAAGCCTGGGCGTCAACTGCCTGGAACTGATGCCGGTCTCGAGCCCCAAGCTCGATTTCGACTGGGGCTACGGACCGCTGCATTACTTCTCGCCGAACGCGCGCGCGGGAGGTCCCGATGCATTACGCCGCCTCGTGGACGCGTGCCACCAGGCGGATATAGCGGTCATCCTCGATGTCGTCTATCAGCACGTCGATCCGACCTTCCCATACAAGATGGTTTACGACAATATCAACGCCACGCCCGGCGCGCCGATGGTGCCAAGCCCCATGATTAACGGCGACGGTCTGTTCGGCCCCACGATCGACTTCAGCCAGACCTTCGGTCAGGACTATTGCGGCGTGGCGAACCAACATTGGCTGGATGACTACCACGTGGATGGCTTCCGCTACGACGAAGTGACTGACTTATATGTCAGCCCGACCGACACGGGTTATGCGAAGCTGGCCTACGATACCTACCGTTATTCGTTCAACAGTCCACGTTTCGTGCCCGATCCAGCCGGTTACAGCCGCATCATTCAGTGCGCGGAAGCCCTCTGGCGCGCTCCCGACGTGTTGCGGAACACGTACACGAACTGCGCCTGGCAGGACAACTTACTGAGCAACGCCGAGTCGATCATGAGCGGCAATGCGCCGGCTGACGATTTCGCGCACACGCTCGACCCGTTCTTCGCCGGCACTTATCCCGGGACGAAGACGGTGGTGAACGCACCCGGTAATCCCGTGGACATGCCCGTGGCGCCGTTCCAGTATCTGAACTCGCACGATCACAGCCACCTGATCGTGTTTGGAGGCACTACGGACAATTCAACGTTCGCGCCCGGCGATCGCAGCAACGTGTGGCGCCTGCAGCCCCTGGCGATCGCGCTCTACACGTCTCAGGGCGTCCCGATGCTGTGGGAAGGCGAGGAATTCGCCGACGACTACAATCTGCCTGGCAACGGATCGGCGCGCGTGAACCTGCGGCGGGACACGCACTGGGAGTACTTCTACGACGTCTACGGCAACCCGCTCATTCGCGTCTACCGCAGGCTTGCAACACTGCGCCGCGGCACGCCGGCGCTGCGCAGCCGCGAGTCATTCTACTACTGGCAACAGTCATTGCAAGGCGGCAGCCGGTTAGTCGCCTATCACCGGCATGCCCTGGCGTCAGGTGCCGCTCCCGAGCAGTACGCCATGGTCATTCTGAACTTCGCACCAACCGCTGGCACGATCCAGGTGCCGTTCCCGAAAGCCGGCGTGTGGACCGAGCAACTCGACGCGGATGTGCGTCCGGCTCCATGGACCATCAACGTCGCCGCGCCCGGCGCGCTACAGACGGTCACGGTGCCATCGAATTACGGATGCATCTTCGTGCTGTGACAGTGCGGCTTACTCATATCTGAGGGCCACGAGCGGATCGATGCGGGTGGCTCTCCGCGCCGGCAGATAGTTCGCCAGCAGCGATACGGCGATCATGATGAGTGGTACTCCCACAAATACCAGCGGATCGGTTGCCGTAACGCCGTAAAGCATGCCCGAGAGTCCGCGAGTCAACATCACGGCCGCGGCTACGCCAATCGCCGCGCCGATCAGCGATGTCGCGAGCCCTCGGCCCACCACCAGCCGCAGAATTTGCGGCCGGCTCGCGCCCAGAGCCACCCGCAGGCCGATTTCGTGCGTGCGCCGGCTCACGGAATAGGCCGTCAGTCCGTAGATGCCGACCGTAGCCAGCGTCAGCGCCAGCGACGCGAACACGGTGAGCATCAGCATCGAGACGCGCCGCAGCATCAGCGAATCCGAGAGCACCTGCTGCATCGTGCGAACCTCCGAGACCGGCTGCTCGGGATCGAGTTTCAGTACCTCACGCCGGACCACCGATGCCATCGCCGCCGGATCTCCCTCGGTCCGCACCACCACACCCATCGACCCGCCGGGATGCTGCATGTGTGGAACATAGATGGCCGGTTCGATCGGCGCGTCCAGGCCGTACAACTTGGCATCCGCCACCACGCCCACGATCTCCACTGGCTTGCCACCCATGATGAGGTGGCGGCCCAGCGGATTTTCGCGCGGGAACTGTTTGCGCACCATCATCTCGTTGACCAGCGCCACGCGTTTGGCGTCCAGGTCGTCGTGCAGGTCGAAAAGGCGTCCCTGGCGAAGCGCAATTCCCATCGCGTCGAAGTAGCCCGGTGTGACCATGCGGTAATCCGCCTGCGGCTCCTGCCCGGGCCGCGGCGCGGGATGCCCTTCGATGGCGAAACTGTTCACGCCGACGCGGAACGAGAGAATCGAAACGCGCAGCGGCAGAAACAGCGTGGCGCCCGCCGCCCGCACGCCGGGCAGTGCCTCCAGCCGCTCGATCAGATCTTTGTAGAAGTTCGCGCGCTTGACCGGAGTATTGTATTTCACGTCGGGCAGGCTCAGGTTCAGCGTCAGAACATTGGCGATGCGCACGCCCGGATTCACGCCCATCAGGCGCACGAAGCTGCGCAATAGCAGGCCGGCGCTCACACACAGCAGCACAGCCAGCGCCACCTCCGAGACCAGCAGGAAGCCGCGGATCCGGTGCGATCCGCCGGCGCTTTCCGAACGCCCGGCAGCCAGCTTCAGGGTCGTATTCAAGTCGGTGCGGGACGATTTCCACGCGGGTATCAATCCAAACAGCAGGCCCGTGAACATGGATATGGCAAATGTGAAGGCCAGCACGCGCACGTCCACGCTCATGTGCTGCAGCATCGGAAACATGTCCGGCACGATGCCGCGCATCAGCCGCACGCCGTAAGCCGCCAGCGCCAGACCCAACACGCCTCCGGCCGCGGCCAGCACCAGGCTTTCCGTGAGCAGTTGGCGGACGATGCGCCCCCGTCCCGCACCCAGCGCGCCGCGAATGGCGATTTCCTTCTCACGCGTCGCCGCGCGCGCCAGCAGCAGGTTGGCAAGGTTGGCGCAGGCGATCAGCAGCAGCAAGCCCACTGCGCCGAGCAGGATCAACAGCACGGGTCGGATGCGTCCGGTGAACATTTCCGCCATGGGAAACAGCGTGATGCCCCATCCGGTGTTGGTCGCCGGGTAAGCGCGCTCGATCCGCCGCGCGATCACGGTCATCTCCGCGCGCGCCTGCGCCGCCGTCACGCCCGGCTTCAGCCGCGCCACAATTCCGTAGTTGTGATCCTGGCGTTCGGTGCTGTTCGGATCGATGGCGGTTGGCAGCCACAGATCGGCGTGTACCATCTCGCTAAGTTCGGACGGCACCACCCCGACGATCGTGCGCGCCACCCCGTCGACGTTCAATGTCCGCCCGATAGCGGCGGGATCGGAATGAAACCGCCGCTGCCAGTAAGCGTTACTGATCAACACGGCGGGACGCCCGCCCGGACGATCCTCTTCGGGCAGGAAGTTGCGGCCAGCCACGGTCTGGATGCCCAACGCGGGCAGGAACTCCCGGGAAGCCAGCGCCGCCGGAACACGCTCCGGATCGCCCACGCCGCTCACGTTCAAGCCGTACTCCGGAATAGCGAACGCGGCCGCCATCTCTTCGAACGACGTGGCCTGCTTCTTCCAATCCAGGTAATCGGCCGGGCTCACCGGCAGTTGATCAAAGCCGGATTTGAGCAGCGTGCCCCAGATCATCACCACCCGGTCCGGCTCGGGAATGGACAGCGGCCTGAGCAGGACCGCGTTGATCATGGTGAAAATCGCAGTGTTCGGACCGATGCCTAAAGCCAAGGCCAGCACGGCCACCGCGCAAAAGCCCGGATTCTTTCCGAGCGTTCGGAACCCGTAGCGAAGATCCTGCCAGAAAAGGCGCACAGGCGCTCCTTAGACTGCCTTAACGCAAACCGCCCGCAATTTGTTCCATCCTGGATGATAGCTCGCGCAGATGCCGATAGACTATCGCCACCGGCAGTCCCACCACGTTGAAATAGCAGCCCTCGATGCGTTCGATGTACTTCGCCGCCAAGCCCTGGATGGCGTACCCGCCCGCCTTGTCCATCGGCTCGCCCGAAGCCGCGTAGTCCGCGATCTCGGCAGGCGAGAGCGCCGCGAACCAGACGCTGGTCTCGGCGCAATCCTCGATCGTGCGCGCGGCCGAGCTCAAGCAGATGCCCGTCATCACCACGTGCCGCTGCCCGGCGAGCATCCGCAGCATGCGCGCGGCGTCGGCTGCGTCCGCGGGCTTGGCAAGCATGGCGTCCCCGATGACGACCGTAGTGTCGGCGCCCAGCACGATCTCGCCCGGCACGGCGGTGATGGCAGCGGCCTTCTCGCGCGCGATGCGCATCACGTAGTCGCGCGGCGCTTCATCGGGATGTGCCGATTCATCCACGTCCGCGGGCCGAACCACGAACGGAATGCCCGCGCTCTGCAAAATCTCGCGCCGGCGCGGAGACCGCGAAGCTAAAACCAGCATCTTTTCATGTTACGGTAACGCACGCGCGCTGCCGGTTCGACTACGCTAAGAGAAGGAGGATGCACGTGCAACTTGGGATGATCGGTCTGGGACGCATGGGTGCGAACATGGTCCGGCGCTTGATGCGGGGTGGCCATGAATGCGTCGTGTGGGATCAGAGTCAGGACAGCGTACACAAGATGGCTAACGAAGGCGCCGTGGGAGCTTCCTCGCTCGATGATTTCCTGCACAAGTTGGCCGCCCCGCGCGCGGTCTGGATGATGGTTCCAGCCGCGGTGGTGGATGGCACGCTGGCGCAGCTCGAAAGCCGGCTCGATCGCGATGATATCGTCATCGACGGCGGTAATTCTTATTACATTGACGACATCCGCCGCGCGAAGGAGCTAACCGCCAAAGGCTTTCATTACGTGGACGTCGGCACCAGCGGCGGCATCTGGGGCCTGGAGCGCGGCTATTGCCTGATGATCGGCGGAGAGCGCGAAACCGTCCAGCATCTGAACCCCATCTTCAAAACGCTGGCGCCGGGCCGCGGCAACATTCCGCGCACGCTGGGCCGCGACAAGGTCAATGGCACGGCCGAAGAGGGTTACCTGCATTGCGGTCCGTCGGGTGCCGGACACTTCGTGAAAATGGTGCACAACGGCATCGAGTACGGCCTGATGGCTGCGTTCGCGGAAGGCTTCAACGTGCTGCATCACGCCAACGCGGGCAAGCACGTTTCGGCCGCGGACGCCGAAACCGCGCCTATGCGCCATCCCGAGGATTACCAGTTCGATCTCAACCTGGGCGACATCGCCGAGGTCTGGCGGCGCGGCAGTGTGGTCGCATCGTGGCTGCTCGATCTGACTGCCATCGCGCTATTGGAGCAACCGAATCTCGGCGGATTCTCCGGCCGGGTCTCCGATTCGGGCGAAGGCCGCTGGACCATCACCGCGGCGATCGATGAATCCGTGCCGGTGCCGGTACTGAGCGCGGCGCTCTATGAGCGGTTCAGCTCCCGCGGCGAGGACGATTTCGCCGACAAGTTGCTTTCCGCCATGCGCTACCAGTTCGGCGGGCACGTAGAGAAGGCGGCGCATTGATTGCGGCGCGATGGGCCGCCACAGCCGTGCTGCTGCTGGCGGCGGCCATGCCCGCGGCTGTCAGACGATCGGAACCCGAGGTTGAAGTAACGGGCGGCGCCGTGCGCGGATATGAGGCGTCGCCCGGCGCGGTGTTTAAGGGCATCCCGTACGCGGCGCCTCCGATCGGCGCGTTGCGCTGGCGCGAGCCGCAGCCGGTCCTCGCCTGGCGCGGCGTCCGCGACGCCACCGAATACTCCGCGGCCTGCGTGCAGAATCCAATCGGCACCGCCGTGTTCATCGGGCCGCTGGCGGCGCATTATGGCGTCGCTTATCCCGCTCCGCAGTGGAAGCTATCGGAAGACTGCCTCTATCTGAACATCTGGACGCCCGAGTGGCCGATGAAAGAATCTCACGCGGTGATGTTCTGGATTCATGGCGGGTCGAACCGCATCGGCAGCGGCAACGAACCGGCCTACTCGGGAGCCGAGCTCGCCCGGCATGGCGTGGTGGTGGTGACCATCAATTACCGCCTGGGGCCGCTCGGATTCTTCGAGCATCCCGCCCTCACGCGCGAATCGCCGCATCATGCCTCCGGCAACTACGGCCTGCTCGATCAGATCGCGGCGCTTACCTGGGTGCGCGACAACATCGCGAAGTTCGGCGGCGACCCCGCGCGCGTGACGATATTCGGCGAATCCGCCGGCGCGATCGATATCGGCATGCTGCTCTGTTCGCCGCTCTCGCACGGGCTGTTTGCGCGCGCGATTATGGAGAGCGGCCCAGTGCTCGGCATCGGCTATGCGCATCCTCTGCGCGACGGCGAGCGCTTCGGCGAGCGTGTGGCCGCGCTCGCGCTCGATGGCCAGACGGGTGGCGACGTGCTAGCGCGGCTACGCTCCATCCCTGCTGTGCAGATCCGCCGCTTCTACTCGCAAGCCGCCAGGCAGCAGCCGGACCCCGGCTTCGTGCTCGATGGATGGCTGCTGCGGCGAACTCCCCAGGCGGTGTTTGCCTCCGGCGGCGAACAGCCGGTCACCATCCTGATCGGCAACAACGGACGCGAGGCCAGCGCCTTTCGTGGCGGCGCGGCGGCCGAACGCCTGGCCGCCGACCAAGGGCCGATCAAGACGTTGCACATCTGCTACGGGCACCTGGCGCCGGTCGCCATGGTGGCATACATGATCGACACGCACACGGGCCGCAATGCCGCCGCCGATTCCTGGCTGAACGATGCGCTGATGACCTGCCCGTCGGCTGCCATGGCCACGCTGTACGCGGCCGGTGGCCAGCGGGCGTACGTGTACCAGTTCCTGCGCTCCATCCCGGGCCGCGGCGAGGCTGGCCTCGGATCGTTCCACAGTCTCGAACTGCCCTACGTTTTCGGCGCGATGCACGACTCCGGCTGGAGTTGGCTGCCGTTTCAAAAGCTGGATGACGGCTTGGCCGCTATCATCGAAAGCTACTGGACCAACTTCGCCCGCACCGGCGATCCCAACGGCGCCGGTCTGCCGCACTGGAAAGCTTTCACGGCCGCGACGGCCGATTACCTCGAGTTCGCCGGCGATGGCCGCGCCATTCCGCGCCAGGACCTGCATCCCACCTTCTGCAGTCTGGATCTCGCGGGGCTGAAGCAGCGCCTGCTCGACAACCAGTAGCGCCCCGTTTCAAGGGTCCTTCGCGGCTGGCAGAGCTAACGAGTTCTCGGAGTGCATCGGTTCGTCTCTTACCGCCACGCAATCCGTGCCTTTCTCGATGACTTTGCGCTCCCGCTGGAACGAGACACTGACCTCTTCCTTGGGCTCCTTGCCGGGCGGCCAGCTTCCTACCGGGAGCAGGAAGAGGGCCGCATCCCCTGGTTCCAATACCAACAACGTTTCCGGATGGCCGGCATTCGACGCCGCGACGGCCTCCGATTCGCACAGTTGCTTGCGGTCCTGGCCGACGGCCGGGATGAACATCAGACCCTGCCGGTCGCGTTCGCCAGGCGCGAGCAGAGACTCCGCATCCGTACCAACGGGAATCGACAATGGCGCGTCGCCGGTGTTCGTCATGACGGCCTCGACCGAATAACGCACTACGGGCCCGTCCGTTTCCGTGATGATCCTTGTCAGCACGAGCCTGATCGGTTCGCGCGGCGGCTTCCAGTCCGGGCGCGCCACCCCGCCGCCGCTGACCATGTAGCAATTGGTCTGGCCCTGGGGAGAACCGGCGCGAACACCCGAAAGGTCCACCACGGTCACTTGGCTCCCGTATGCCAGGGGCGACAGAGCCAACATCAGGAACGCCGCTTTCATATTGAGCCTCATTACATATGGGCACGTCTGAAGACGCCACAGGCCCCCAAGACAGAAGTGTTAATATAGGTCGTATACGACGCGTCTGATACGACGTATCTGGAGGTGCGCATGCTTCACCGCTACATCGACTGGATCTGGATCGCAACCGGAATCGTCTGGCTGCTGGGATCCATGAACGTGAAACAAGCAGCGCGCGTTGAGCCGCTCGGCCCGCGCGCGATCCACATGACCATCATGACAGTGGCCTTCGCTTTGGTGTTTTGGTGGCGGCTCAGCGTCGGCCTCCTGGCCTGGCGACTCGTGCCTGCATCGCCCGCCATTGAGTGGACTGGCCTGGCCGTCACGGTTGCCGGCTGCTTGTTCGCCATCTGGGCGCGCCTGATGCTGGGGCGCAACTGGAGTGGCCGGGTGACGATTAAACAGGATCATCACCTGGTCCGCCAAGGGCCATACTCGATTGTACGGCATCCGATCTACGCGGGCGGTTTGCTCGGCTTGGCAGGCACGGCGCTGGCCTTCGGCGAACTGCGCTGCCTGTTCGGATTCGCGTTGGTCTTCATCGGCTGGTACACGAAGTCGCGCGCGGAAGAGGCCTTCATGGTCACGCAGTTTGGCGAGGAATACGTGCAATACCGGCGCGAGGTAAAGGCACTGATCCCGTTCGTGGTGTAAACGTGGCGAAAGAATCGCAACTGAATCGCATGGCGCGCGAGATCGACGATCATTTGCGCGCCGTCCGCCAGGTGCTGCGGCGGCCCGTTGAAGCCGAGTTCGCGCGCGGCAACTTGACCGGACCCCAGCGCAGCGTGATGGAAACGCTGTTTCACTCCGAAGGTCTCACGCTGAAAGAACTCAGCCGCCGTGTGGGCCTGGCGCATAGCACGGTTTCGGGGGTTGTGGACCGGCTGGAAGAGCGCGGTATGGCGCAGCGTAAACCGGACGAAACCGACGGCCGCGCCAGCACGATCGTGGTATCGGAGGTCGTCCGCAGGTACGCCAGAGAAACACTGCCAGAGATCGTGGCCAACCCGATCGCCGCCGCTCTGCGCCGCGCCAAACCGGCGGAACGCATCGCCATCGTCGACGGCCTGCGCACGCTGCGCCGCGTGGTGGAAGCCGGAAGCACGGCGCGCCGCTAAATTGTTATACTCTGGCTTCGCATGGCAAATCCCAAGTATGCCGTTTCCGACAAGCCGGTCCCGGTCGCGGAATTGGTTACCACACTAGGCGATGGAACCAAGGTAAAGCGCCGCATTCCGCGCATGCGCGCCTGCAACGAAAAAGATGAAAAGGGTAAGCTCTGCGCCGGACACCTGAAGCGCTGGTACTTTTTCGGCGACGAAGTCAAACAAAAGTTCGGCGCAGACGCAGAAATCTACCGCTGCGAGCACTGCAAGACGCTCTATCTGCCGAATCGTGAAGAAGAGCCGCGCACGGGAACGCTGTCGTTCTGATCCGCGCCGGCGCGAGTTACGCGGTCGCCGTACGCACCGCGCCGTGTTCCAACCGGGATAACTGAGAATTCAAATCTGCGAGCGCCTTCTGCATCATGCTGCGGTATCGGGGATTCTGGCTCGCCTCCAGTTCCCTAAGGACACGGGTGCGAGAGAGTTCTAAGCCTTCCTTCTTGCGGAGCAGTTCCAATTCTTGAGGTGAAACCTGCTCGTCTTGGGCAGAATGGATCGAGCCGGCTGCCGATTCAATTTGCGATTCGACCGCTTTACTTTCCCAACCTCTTGCCATATCTTGATTATACGCCCCTTGAATGCGGGCCGTCGGCGGAATAAAATGGGACACCATGACATCCCGTCGCGGTTTCATGAGCCGAATTGGGGCCGGCGCGCTAGCCGGCTATGGTCCCATCATTCTGGGCGCCACTAACAAATCCGGTAGCGCCAAGCCCATTCTGGGCGAGGGCGATCACAAGTACGAGTGCACGCACGACTGGGGCGAACTGCCGGCCAATATCAAATACGGCAACACCCACGGTGTTTGCGAAGACGCGCAAGGCCACATTTACGTGCACCACACCGTAAACGACGCCAGCGAAAGCCACGACTCCATGGTGGTTTTCGATCGCAAGGGCAAGTTCGTCAAGTCGTGGGGCAAGGAATTCAAGGGGGGCGCGCACGGCCTGCACATTCATAAAGAGGGTAAGCAGGAGTTTCTGTACCTGTGCGACACCAAGCGCGCCATTATGGTGAAGACCACGCTCGATGGCGAAGAAGTCTTCACGCTGGGCTACCCGAAGGAATCCGAATTCTACAAGCTCGATAAAGATGGCAAGCCCGCCACCAAGTACAGCCCGACTAACCTGGCCATTGCGCCCAACGGCGATATCTACATCGGCGACGGCTACGGATCGAGCTACATCAACCAGTACAACAGCAAGGGTGAGTTCATCCGCACCTTCGGCGGCAAGGGCAAAGAAGCCGGACAGCTGGATTGCCCGCACGGCATCACCGTGGATCTGCGCGGCCCCGAGCCGCTGCTGCTGGTGGCCGATCGCGCCAACGCGCGCCTGCAATACTTCTCGCTCGATGGCAGACACGTGAGCTTCGTGGGCGGCGTGAATCTGCCGTGTCACTTTAGCGAGCGCCACGGCGAGTTCGTGATTCCCGATCTGGGCGCACGTGTGACCCTGATGGATCGCAATAACCAGGTGATCGAGCATCTGGGCGACGATAGCGCGGCGAAGACCTGGGGCGAGCTGCGCAAGGAGACGCGCGATCATTTCACGCCAGGCAAGTTCGTCTGCCCGCACGGCGCGTGTTTCGATCGCGAGGGCAACATCTTCGTCGTCGAGTGGGTGGAAGTGGGGCGTGTGACGAAGCTGCGCAAAGTCGCTTGAAGATCACGGATATCAAGACCGTCGTGGTAAACGCCCAGATGCGCAACTGGGTGTTCGTGAAGGTGGAGACCGGCACGCCCGGCCTGGATGGCTGGGGCGAGGCGTCGCTCGAGTGGAAGACGCGCGCGGTGGCCGCCGCCGTGGAAGATCTGAAGCCGTTCATCCTGGGCGACGATCCCACGCGCATCGAGCATCTCTACCAGAAGCTCTACCGGCAGCCGTTCTTCCGCCCCGGCGTGATCGGGCTTTCCGCCATCTCCGGCATCGAGCAGGCTTGCTGGGACATTCTGGGCAAGCATCTCGGCGTGCCTGTTTACAAGCTGCTGGGCGGCGCGGTGCGCGATCGCGTCCGCATGTACACGCACCTGGGGGGCGGCGAGATGAGCGCCGTCTACGAGAGCTTCGACGCCGCGCGCGTCATCGAACTGGCGCAGCGTGTCGTCGCGCGCGGATACACCGCGGTGAAGGTGGTGTTCGTGCCGTATTCCGAGCCGCTGATGGGCGTGCCGTACGCGAAGAAGCTCGCCGGCGTGATGAGCCGGCTACGCGAGGCTGTTGGCGACCGCGTGGATATCATGGTTGATTTCCACGGCCGCACCTATCCTGCAGTGGCGATCGAGTACATCAACGCGATCGCGGAATACCGGCCGTATTTCTGCGAAGAGCCGGTGCCGCCGGAGAACATCGACGCGCTGGCTGAAGTAACCCGAGCCGTGCGCGTGCCCATCGCGACCGGCGAGCGCCTCGCCACGCGCCACCAGTTTCGTGAAGTGTTCGAAAAGCGCGCCGCGCACGTGATCCAGCCGGATCTGTGTCATTGCGGCGGACTGCTGGAAGCGAAGAAGATCTCGGCGATGGCGGAAGCATATTACGTCGGGGTGGCGCCGCACAATCCACTCGGCCCGATCGCCAACGCGGCGGCGCTGCACTTCGCGCTCTCGACGCCGAATTTCCTGATCCAGGAAGACATGCTGGCCGACGTGCCGTGGCGCTGGGAGGTCGTCGAAAGTTCCCTGCGCACCGAAGATGGCTACTGGCTGCCCACGGACGCGCCGGGCCTGGGCGTTACGGTGAATGAGAAGGCCGCGGCCCAGCATCCCTTCCAACAGGAGCTTCTGCAATCGGCCGTGTATGCGCCCGACGGAGCGGTCTTGGACTGGTAAGCCGCAACTGGCTCTGCCCAAAATAACTGCCGCGTTATAGGATATGAGCATGCAATCTGTATCCCGCCGCTCGTTCCTGACTACCGCCGCCCTCGCCTCGGCCACGACGCTCCAAGCTCGCGCATTGAAAGTCGTGGGCGTGCAACTGTACACAGTTCGCCGCGTCCTGCCCCAGAAGCCGCTCGAAACCTTGCGCGCCATCGAGAAGATCGGCTATCGCGAAGTGGAATGCACCGCGGACGGTCTCGATGCCATCTGGCCCAGCCTGAAGGAAACATCGCTCAAGACGCCCAGCATTCACTTGAACCCGCAATTGTTCGTACACGAGCCGGAGAAGCTGCCGGCCGCGCTGGACCAGGCCAAGCAGCACGGTTTCGAATACGTGGTCTGCCCGTGGATCGATCCGCGCGACCGCGGCGGCGTCGAGATGATTCACAAGCTCGGCGAGACATTGAACCACGCCGGTGAACAGGCGAGCCAGCGCGGCATGCAGCTCTGCTATCACAATCATGCATTCGAGTATCAGCCCACGCCGCAAGGCCGGCTGCTCGACGTGCTGATGCACTCGACCGATCCGAAACTCGTGCATCTCGAGCTCGACGTGATGTGGGTGCAGGTGGGCGGCGCCGATCCGGTCGCGCTACTTAAAGAATACGGGCCGCGCATTCCACTGGTGCATCTGAAGAATGTCGAAAAGGGCGTGACGCAGCGTTTCAACGAGAACATTCCACGCACCGCGTTTCACGATTTGAGCGACGGCGCCGTCGATATCCCTGCTGTCATCCGCGCCGCGAAGCAGGTTGGCGTGAAGCACTACTTCGTCGAGCAGGATGAGACCCCCGGCGATCCCCTGGACTCGCTGCGCAAGAGCTTCCAGTATCTCGAAAGCTTGAGTTAAAAGCATTGGCGCAACGCGGACGTGGCGCGGGGCGTCTTCTGTTCTTGCGTTCCACGGATGTCTTCATCATCGGCGGTGGCCCGGCCGGCCTGGCCGCTGCTTTAGCCGCGCGCCGCAAAGGCCTCGACGTCACCGTCGCGGACGGGCAGCGTCCGCCCGTTGACAAGGCTTGCGGCGAAGGGTTGATGCCGGACGGCCTTGCCGCGCTGCGCCGCCTCGGGGTTCACGTGGACGACGCGGATGCGCATCCCTTTCGCGGCATTCGTTTCCTCGATCGCGGCGTGGCGGTGGAATCCGATTTTCCCGAAGGCCACGCGTTGGGTGTGCGCCGCACCGTGCTGCATGCGCGCATGGTGGAAGCGGCCAGTGCGGCGGGCGTACGGATGCTTTGGGGCACACCCGTGAGCAGCATCTCCGATGTGCCGGCACGCTGGATCGTGGGTGCCGATGGTTTCCACTCGCGTGTCCGCCGCTGGGCCGGCCTGACAGGCACATCCCGTATCGCGCTGCGATTCGGCTTTCGCATTCATCATCGCATCGCGCCATGGACCGAGTTTATGGAATTGTATTGGGGCGCCGGCTGCCAGATCTACGTCACACCTACTGGCCCGTCTGAGGTCTGTACCGTGCTCATCTCGCGGAATCCGCGCCTGCGGCTCGATGACGCTCTTCGGCAGTTTCCAACGCTGGCCGCGCGACTCAACAGCGTCGAGCGCACCACGTCGGAGCGGGGCGCGATCACCACCAATCGCAGCCTGCCCCGCGTTTATCGCGGCAATGTTGCGCTCGTCGGCGATGCATCCGGCTCGGTCGACGCTATCACGGGCGAAGGGCTGTGCCTGGCGTTTCATCAGGCGATCGCGCTGGCCGATAACTTGGCAGCGGGCGGACTGGCGCGCTATCAGACCATGCATCGCCACCTGGCCCGCCGTCCAACCATGATGTCGAACCTGATGCTCTCGATCGGCCGGCGCCCGTGGCTCCGCCGGCCTGCATTTCGGATTATGGCGGCCCAGCCCCGCCTCTTCGGCGCCCTGTTGTCTTTCCATTTATGCGCTCCTACATTCTCCTGACAGCGCTGGCGGTTTGCGCCACCGCGTCGTGGGGCCAGGCAATCGATCTGCACCTGGACCCCGCGCACACCACCATCCAATTCACTTTGTCGGCCACGCTGCACACGGTGCATGGCAGCTTCAAGCTGAAGCATGGTGACATTCACTTCGATCCGGCCACCGGCAGGATCTCGGGCGAAGTGGTGGTGGATGCCACCACGGGCAACAGCGGCGACGATGGCCGCGACCGCCGCATGCATAAGGATGTGCTGCAAAGTGCCAAATATCCGGAGATCGTCTTCACCCCCGATCGCGTGAACGGCGCCGTTGCGCAGCAGGGTGCATCGCAGATTCAGGTGCACGGCATGTTCCGCATCCACGGCGACGCGCACGAGATTACGTTGCCCGTCGACGTGCACATCGCAAACGGACAGGTCTCGGCGAAGACGCACTTCACGATTCCTTACGTCAAATGGGGTATGAAGAACCCTAGCAATTTCTTCCTGCACGTGGGCGACAAGGTGGAGATCGGCGCCGACGCGAGTGCGGTACCCTAAGACCATGTCCAAAAGCGAAATCACAACACTCGGAGGGGGATGTTTCTGGTGCCTGGAAGCGGTTTATGACGGCATGGAGGGTGTGCTGTCCGTGGAGTCCGGCTATATGGGCGGAAGGCAGGCGAACCCGACTTATCGCGACGTCTGCACGGGACGCACGGGCCATGCCGAAGTCGTGCAAGTGACATTCGATCCCGATGTAGTTACCTTCCGCGAGATCCTGGAAGTCTTCTTCGCCATTCACGATCCGACCACGCTGAACCGCCAGGGCAACGACGTGGGTACGCAATACCGCTCGGCCATCTTCTATCATTCCGAGGAGCAGCGCGCCACGGCCGAGCAGGTCATTCGCGAACTGAGTGCCGAGGGGGCCTTCCACGATTCAATCGTAACTGAAGTTACTCCGGCTTCGACGTTCTATATTGCCGAAGGCTATCATCAGGAGTACTTTGCCAACAATCCAAACCAGCCGTATTGCTCGTATGTGGTCGCGCCGAAGGTGCAGAAGTTCCGCAAGAAGTTCGCGAGCCGGGTAAAACAGGCCGTCTAGTTGGCTGATCTGTCAGCGTGTTAGGATTGTGGCGATGTCGTCACAGGTAGAAAATAATCCGATCACGCGCACGGCGTTGGCACCCCGTGAACGGGCGAGAGCAGGACTGGCATTAATTTATGAGGCCATCCTGGACTTATTGGCAGCGAATCCAGATGGACTGTCCCATGCCCGAATTGCCAGAGAACTTGGGATGGAAATGAGCTACCACGGGGGAGCAAATTATGCTTCGCAGACCATACTTCACCAACTTGTGTATTCGGGAGAAGTAGAAAAACTCGGAGAGGCAGCGCAAGCCATCTACCGGTTACCAAGGCAAGAGTCAGCCTGTTAGTGTGCCTTTGCTCCACGCCCCCAAAGTAGGTCTTCCGCGGAGGCCAGGCATGATTGTGCGGATTGAAAAGTGTCGGCATTCGGGTCGAACCCAAGCTGTTCTGGTCTGTGTATGAAAGAGGGCCAGAAATTCTTGAGGCCTTCGGAACACTCCATCCACTTGTTCCACTTGTCAAAGAACTCGAATTCGACAAGCGGATCCCGCGGATGAGCATAGTTGGGCGGCCCCGTACATGCGCTCATGGCACGCTCGTGCTCGCGATCATCGATCACCAACGAGTATGCACCCGACACTTTGTCATAGGCCGCATACTGGCGACGCAACAATCGATCGAGGTCTCGATCGGCGCGCATCCTATCATGAACCCCGGCGAGGTCGGCCGCCAATTTAGCCTGAAGTTTCCTAAGTTCCTCCAGGCTCGTTTTGGCCTTCGCACTTTCGGCCAACAGGCGGGCGTCGATATGAACTTGGCGCACTTCACCCCGCGCCCGTTCCGTTGTGCTCTGGCAAGCCGC
>DATKNQ010000055.1:0-7423 GCA_035541265.1 Bryobacteraceae bacterium | reverse complement strand
GGGTTGATTATACAATCGTTACTTATGGTGCATGAGATTCTGCCAGTGGGCGTGTTGCAATGCAACTGCTCGATTTTCGGCGACGAAGCGTCGGGCGACGCACTGGTGGTCGATCCCGGCGACAACTTGGCGCGCATCGAGAGCGTGCTCGCGCGGCATAACCTGCACGTGAAAGCCATCGTGATCACGCACGCCCATATCGATCACATCGGCGGTGCGCAGAAGCTACACGCCTCCACCGGCGCGCCGGTCTACATGAACGAGAGCGACGATAAGCTGCAGGACATTATGGATATGCAAGCCGCGTGGATCGGCATGCGAACGCCGGAGCGCACCGCGATCGATGTGCCAGCGCGCGATGGCGACGTGCTGCACGCGGCGGGCGCCGATTTTCACGTGCTGCACACGCCCGGCCACACGCCCGGCAGCATCAGCCTGTGGATGCCCGCGGAGAAGAAGCTGGTGGCCGGCGATACGCTTTTCTTCGACAGCATCGGCCGCACCGATCTGCCCTACGGCGATGGCGAACAGATCCTGCGCTCGATTCACGACAAGTACTTCGCGCTGCCGGATGAAACGCTGGTGTTTCCGGGGCACGGCGCCACCACCACGCTGGGGCGCGAGAAGCAATTCAACTATTTCCTGCAGGGGATGTAAATGCAAATTCCGAATTGGCCAGTCTCGACGGAGCGCGAGCTGGAATTGCTGCGCGAGGTTTTGGAGAGCGGACACTGGGGCGGCCACAGCGAGATCGTCAAACGCTTCGAGCAGACCTTTGCGGGGTTCGTCGATTGCGCGCACGGCGTCTCCGCGATGAACGGCACCGTGACGCTTGAAATGGCACTGTGCGCGGCGGGCGTCGGACCGGGCGACGAAGTGATTGTGCCGGCGATTTCGTTTGTCTCCACCGCCATGGCCGTATCGCGCGTGGGCGCCACGCCCGTCTTCGTCGACATCGAAGAGCTGACCTTCAATATGGACCCGGAACGCGCCGCCGCGGCCATCACACCGCGCACGAAGGCGATCATCCCAGTGCACTTCGGCGGCGCCATCGCCGACATGGAACGGTTGTTGCCACTGTCTGCCGAGCGCGGCCTGGCGGTCATCGAAGACGCGGCCCACGCGCACGGGTCGGAATGGAACGGCCGCCGCGCGGGCAGCCTGGCCCTGGCCGGATCGTTCAGCTTTCAGAATTCGAAAGTGATGACGGCGGGCGAGGGCGGCATCCTGACGAGCAACGACGCCGCGTTCGCCGAGCGGGCATGGTCGATCATGGATCAGGGCCGCAGGCCGGACGGCGGCTGGTTCCATCACTACATCCTGGGCAGCAACTATCGCATCACGTCCTGGCAGGGGGCCGTGCTGCTGGCGCAATTGGAGCGGCTGCCGGAACAGATCTGCATCCGCACCCGCAACGTGGCGCTGCTGCGCGCGGAACTCGAGGGCGTGCCGGGCCTGGCCCTGCAGGCCGTGCCCAAAGAACAGAACGTCCACTCGTGGTATTTGCTGCTGGGGCGGGTGAAGGCGCGCGACGAGTTCCACCGCGCGCTGACCGGGATGGGCGTCCCTTGCACGCCGTTCTATCCGCATCCGTTGTACGGCAATCCGCTGTACCAGCAAGACAACTGCCGCGTGGAGCCGTGTCCGGTGGCGGAAGCCTGCGTGCGAGATGCGTTCTGGCTGCCGCATCGTGCGCTGCTGGGCGGCGAGGAAACCACACGGCAGGTGGCCGGCGCGATCCGGCGGGCCTGCGGCGCTTAGCGCCGGAGTGGTTCGGTTGATGGGTTATAACGCGGCAGCTTCTTCTCGCTGTACATCCGGGCATCCGCCGCTTTGAGCAGCGTCTCGGCATCCTCCCCGTCATCGGGAAAGAGGCTGATGCCTGCGCTGGCTCCGGTAGTCAACATTTGCCCCGAGAAGGAAATCGGGCGCGCCAGGTCCGCCACCAATTGCGACGCGATCCGGTAGGCATCCGCCCTCTGCGCGAGTCCCGGCAGCACGACCACAAATTCGTCGCCGCCGAGACGCGCCACCGAATCGCTGCGGCGCACGCCGGCCAACATCCGCTTGGCGGCCTCGCATAGCACGGCGTCACCCGCGGCATGTCCGTGCGTGTCGTTGATGTTCTTGAAGTCGTCCAGGTCGATATAGATGACGCCCAGCAGGCTGTTTCGGACCGCCGCCGTCGCGATCTCGCGCGACAGCTTGGTCAGAATCACAGCGCGGTTTTCGAGGCCGGTCAGTTCGTCGTGCTCGGCCTGGTAGGACAGCCGGTCGTAGAGCACCCGCCGTTCCAGCGCGAGCGACGCCAGCTTGCTGGCCGAGACCAGAAAATCCAGCTCTGACCGGCGCAACACCAGCTCGCCGGCCAGGAAAGCGATCACCACGCCGATCCGGCGCGACTCCCGTTCGATGGGCGCCATACAAAACCGCTGGAACCTGCCGGCGACACGCGGGTCCGCGATCGCCTTCCAGGCCGGCGCGGAAGCGAGGTCCGGCAGCGCATGCACCCCACGGCCGCAGAAGTCGTCGATCGGAATCGCCGTCAGCACCTGTTGCCATCCGGGCGCCACCGAGGGCGAAGCACCCAAGCGATGGCCGTCCGGCAAGCGTAATTGGATGGAGCACGAGACCCCGATGCAGTGCTCTTCCACGGCTTGTGCCAGCCGCATCAGGACGCTATCCAGATCCTCGTCGCGCGCCACCAGTTCGAGCACGTGCTTGTGCGCCTGCTCCATCACCTCGGCTTCGCGCGCGCGCCGCAGAGCCCTGGTGGTCTCCTGGTGCTCCTTTTCGAGTTGCGCGGTCTTTTGTACCAGCTTGCTGCTCTCCGCGCGCAGCCTGCGGCGCAACCGGCTGGCCCAGAACACCGCCACACCGGCGATCAGCACCGTGATCAGGAAGATCGGGAGCAGCCGTTCAAAGGTCAGCCAGGACGGCTGTTTCACGATTGTCAAATCCGCCGGGGAACGCATCCAGATCTCGAATGAACGCGGCGCCACGGTTTGCCGTGAATCGTCCACCTGCAGCGCACAAATACCGGTGACGCGCACCTCCGCGCCCGGCTCGGGCATGCGCGGCAGATTCCCGGCCGGCAGATGCGCCATGAACTGGATGTGGCCCGAGCGCAGCATCAGCACCAGCCGGCCGCCACGGATGATCCGGTCGCCGAGTATGCCGTCCACCTGGACCAGTTCAGCGTCGTAGTCGCCATCCAGTATCTCGTCGGCCGTGAGGGGCTGCGGGGCGGGATTGGCTCCGGACGCGGTCTTGCGAATCAGCCCATTCGTGAGAAACGGGTTGTACGGCCCAATCGCGGGAAAGCCCACCACGTCCACGATGTCCCCCGGCGCCAGGTGCGCGTCGTTATGATCGCGGATCATGACCGAGCCGGTGGAATCTTTGACCATCGTGGGACCGGACACCTCCGATGCGGTCACCACACCGTGCAGTCGGACACGATGGCCCAACGTGGGACCCGCGGCGAACTGCATCAACGTGATCACCGGGCGGAGCGGCAGATCGAACGGGTCGGCCGGCGCCGCGTGAACGACCTGAATATAGTCGCGTCCCGGAACGTAGATCACGATGCCCAGCATCTGGCGGCGGTCGTTGAACAGCGCACCGGCCACGCCGCGCAGTCTGACTTCGGCATTGACCACGCGGTTGATTTCGGCGGCCGGCGCCAGGATGCGGGCCTGCAGGCGGTGTGTGCCGGCCAGAACCTGGGCCACGGTTTCGTGCGAGCCCTGCTCCGCGCCCTGGATCACGCCGTCGATCTCCACCCAGCGGCAGTCGCGCTCGCCCTGAGACACGGCCTCGATGGAGCCGGCGTCCGGAGGCGGAAGCGGAGCATGGCCCAGCAGGCGAAAATGCGCCCGCGTGACACTTGGCGCAAAGCTGCCCGGCGTGGTTTCGCCGGTGACCTCGATCCAGTCTTGCGGGCGAAGCACACCGCCTTCGCCGTCGTCCAGCGAAACGAAAATCCCTTCGGTCCGATCCTGCACGAAGAGAACGCCATTGAAGGCATCCGCGTAGGTGACTACGCCGCGCAGCTTGACGGGATAACGGCGTGAAGCTTCTTCGCTGGAGAGCCGGTGGATCGCGCCTGCGGTGGTTTGCACGGGCAGTTCCAAGGGATGCGCCGCAACCCTAGCGAGATCGACGGCATTCACCAGCACCAACCGGCCATTGCGCAGAGCCGCGAAGCCAGCCAGAGCACGTGCGCCGCCGGCCTGCGGTATGGCTGCCGTCCCAGGGATAACCGGAATCCGGCCGGTCGCGTCGGTGATCGAAAGGCCGCCGGGCGCCGCCTCCAACCGCCCTTGAATCAAGATGCGATGTGCGGGCAATTGTCTCCGCGCCAGACCGCGCAAGCTCGCGATGCTTCTGGGCGGCGACTCCCGCGGCGAGGGGGCCGGCTTCAGGACCACGACTTGCGCCAGGTCCGGCGCCCAAATCGCCGCCGTGTCCGAGTCCCCGGAGCCGGGAAGCGCCACCAGCACCCCCTCAATGCGAATTTCGCTATCGATCAGGCGCTCCGGATCCGAGAACGTGGGAGACGCGGCCTTGATCCGGACGGCAGCGTCCCCAGTTCTCAGCGCCAGGGTGGTGAAGTCTGTATAAGAGTCGACGGCAGACTGCACCACGCCGGTGACGGAGACCCGTCTGTAGAGCAGGCCGCCTGCCTTTCTAGGCTCCGCGCTGAAGGGCTCGGCGGCAGGCAACGCCTCACTCTCGAGCAATTGAAAACGAGGCTCGCTGAGCGCCGGCGTATCGCCAGCGGAGGTGACTTTGCCCCACACCTCCATTTCGTTGCCTGACTCGCCCACCATCTGTCCGCGGCGAAGCTGGATGCGAATGCCACCGGTCGAATCCTGGATAAAGCAGCTTTCCTCGTTCGAGAAGGCGTAGGTAACCACGCCACGGAGATGCGCCTCCACGCCGGCGTAGATCCGCTCTGGTGGCAGCCTGCGAATCTGCGCTACGGAGGTCAATGCTTCCGGAGAGGCGTACGGTGCCCGGGCGCACGCGCCGGCATACAAGGCGGCGAGCGCCACGGCCACGATGACACACGCGTCTCCCCGAGGTCTCCCCATGTTCGCCTACTTATCCTTATTCTGCCATCCGGCGAGCGGAGCGCGCCCGCTTTTCGGAGCCGCTAACGTTAACTATCGACAATTATCAGGAATCACTGCAGCATTATGCCATCCCAGGCCTCCGCCGGAACATAGGGATAAGGACGGCGCAGTGTTTTTCTTGGGGTACAACGAGCATTGTCACCGGCATCGAATGGGCATACTCTGGATGTGTGAATAGCGATCGCAATCCGCTCAGCCGCCGCGATTTTGTGCAAACCGCGGCGTTAGCCGCCGGCGCGCTTGGCGCGGCGGACCGGGCCCGGGCCGCGGCTCCCGCCGAGGTCAAGATCGGCCTGTACAGTATCACTTACGGCGGCGTCTGGTATCGCGGCGACGCCTTGACTGTGGAGCAGGTGCTCGGGCGCGCCAAGAAGTTCGGATATGAAGGCGTGGAAATCGACGGCAAACGGCCGCACGGCAACCCGCTCGACATGCCGCCGGCCCGTTGCCGCGACCTGCACAAAATGGCTGCCGGCGAGGGGCTGGAGATCTATGCCGTGGCGGCCAACAACGACTTCAGCAGCCCGATCCCCGAACACCGCGAGTCGCAACTGGTCTATACGCGCGAACTGATGCGCATGACCGCCGCGCTGGGCGCCAAAATCATGCGCGTCTTTCTGGCGTGGCCGGGCGTGACGCAGCTGCCGGAGGGCGGCGGCCGCTACGACATCGCGCAGGAGGTGTGGAAGGCCGAGCATCATGATTTTACGCCGGAACAGACTTGGGCCTGGTGCCGCGAGTGTCTGGTCGAAGCGGCGCGCATGGCCGGCGATTTCGGCATCACCCTGGCGCTGCAGAACCACCCGCCGGTGATCGACAAAGGTTACGTCGACATGCTGCGCATGGTGCACGAAGTCGCGTCGCCGCACCTGAAAGCCTGTCTGGACGCGCGCCTGGAGCATCACCTGGATGAGGCCGGCGTGCGCAGGGCCATCAATGAGACGGGCGCGCTCCAAACGCTGTGGCACTTTGGCGGCGAGTTCGACCGCGCGGCCGACGGCAGCATCACGGTGAAGGGCGACGAGAAGGCCTTGGGCGAGATGCAGGGCCTCTTCGATATCGGCTATCACGGTTACGCCGGCTTCGAGCTGTGCCATCCGCTGCCGGTGGTGAACGGCCAGACAGTAGGGCTGGATTTCGTCGACAAGAACGCCCAACTGGCGGCCGAGTATATGCGCGGCATCCGGGCGGAAGCCAAGAAGCAGCACGCGGCGTAAGGACAACGTGGCCATGAGAATACTTGCCGCGCTGGGCATGCTGGGATGCCTTGCGCTTGGGGCGGAGGCCGCTCCGCCGCCGCTCATTCGCGGACTGCATCTGATGGCTCCCACGCCTGAGGAGATGCCGCTGGCGCTGCGCTTCATTCAAGAGGCTCTGCCGAAAGAGGGCGTGAACGTCCTGGTCCTCGAATTTGATTACCACTACCAGTTCACGAAGCGCCCGGAAGTGGCCGACCCGGACGCGCTGTCGCTCGACATTGTGAAGCAGTTGGCGGACGCCTGCCGCAAGGCTGGCGTGCGGCTGATTCCGCAGATCAACTGCCTGGGGCACCAGTCGTGGGCCAAGACCACGTTCGGGCTATTGCGGTCGCACCCGGAGTTCGATGAGACGCCGGGCAAATTTCCGCAGAACGAGGGCATCTATTGCCGCAGTTACTGCCCGCTGCATCCGGGCTTGCATGCGGTGCTGTTCGATCTGATCGACGAGCTGGCGGACGCCACCGGCTCGGACGCATTTCATGTGGGTATGGACGAAGTGTTTCTGATCGGCGAAAACGATTGCCCGTGCTGCAAAGGCAAAGACAAGGCCGAGCTATTCGCGCAGGAAGTGCGGACGCTGCACGATCACCTGGCGGCCACCAAGCGGACCATGTGGATGTGGGGCGACCGCTTCCTCGATGGCGAAACCACCGGCTTGGGCGAGTGGGAAGCGAGCAAGAATCACACATACCCGGCGATCGAGTCGGTGCCGCGGGATATCGTGATTTGCGACTGGCACTACGAGCAGGCCGCCCCCACGCCGGAACACTTCGCGGTGGAGGGCTTCCCGGTGCTGGCGTGCCCGTGGCGGCAGCCGGAGGTGGCGCTGGCACAGCTCACCGAGATGCGCGGCGTGCGGATGCATGCGCCCGACGAGATCGCGGGGCGTATGCAGGGCATGCTGGCCACCACGTGGACTAACCTGGGCCAGTTCGTCAACGCGTACTTCGGGCAGGATCCGGTGAACCGGGAGGCGGCGGAAGCGGCCAGCACCTTCCGCGCGCTGATGCGGGAGATGCGGGC
>DATKNQ010000054.1:0-11354 GCA_035541265.1 Bryobacteraceae bacterium | reverse complement strand
TCGTCCGTGTTGCTCGGTCTGGTGAGCTTTGCCGGCCAGATTCCGGTGTTCCTGATGGCTCCGCTCGGCGGAATTGTGGCCGACCGTTTCCGCCGCCAGCGCGTGGTCATCGCTACGCAAACCTCTTCCATGGTGCTGGCGTTAATCCTGGCCGCGCTGACGTTGGACAAGATCGTACAAATCTGGGAGATCTTCGTGCTGTCCGCGCTGCTGGGAGTAGTGAACGCATTCGACATTCCCGCGCGGCAAGCTTTTTTCGTCGAGATGGTCGGACGCGAAGATCTGATCAACGCCATCGCGCTGAACTCCTCGATGTTTAATGCCTCGCGCGTGATCGGACCCGCGGTCGCCGGCATCCTGGTCGCCAGCATCGGCGAAGGCTGGTGCTTCTTCGCCAACGGCGCCAGCTACATCGCGGTGATTATCGGGCTGTTCCTCATGGCGATCGAGACGCGCGCGCCAGCGAAGCAACCCGCATCGCCACTCGCCGACGTGATCGAAGGATTCCGCTTCGTCGTCAGCAATGCGCCGATTCACTACCTGATGATCCTGCTGGGCGTCTTGAGCGTGACCGGCATGCCGTTCGCGGTGCTGATGCCAATCTTCGCGGACCAGATCCTGCATGGCGGCGCCAAGGGTCTGGGCATCCTGATGGGCGCTTCCGGTGTGGGCGCGCTGGCGGGCGCCCTGCTGCTGGCCGGGCGCGAAACGGTGAAGGGACTGGGACGCTGGGTGGCGATCTCGGCCGGCGCGTTCGGCGTTTCGCTGATGGCATTCGCGGTGTCGCGCTCGTTCTGGACTTCCTGCGCGCTGCTGCTGCCGGTTGGTTTTACCATGATGGTGGAGATGGGATCGTCGAACACGCTGCTGCAGACCATGTCGCCGGACCACCTGCGCGGGCGCGTGATGGCGGTCTATTCGATGATGTTCATGGGCATGGCGCCCTTGGGCGCGGTGGTGGCCGGCGTGACCGCGGCACGCTGGGGCGCTCCCGCGACAGTGGCAGGCGGTGGAGTGATCTGCATCGTCGGGGCCGCTATCTTCGGCTGGCGCTGGCCGGAGCTGCGCACGCACGCGCGCCGCTTGATCGCCGCGGCGCAGATGGCCGGCGGCGTGCCTCCGCAGAGCGCCACCGGCGGCGGCGTAGCGGTCAAGTAACTATGATCCTGCCGCGCGCCTTCTACGCTCGCCCCACCATCGAAGTCGCGCGCGGGTTGTTGGGCAAGCTGCTAGTGCACGGCGAAACCTCCGGCATCATTGTAGAGACCGAGGCCTACCTGGGCGGCGACGATCTGGCGGCGCACTCGGCGCGCGGCATCACCGCGCGTACGCGCGTGATCTTCGGGCCGCCCGGGCACGCCTACGTTTATTTCATCTACGGCATGTACGAATGCCTGAACCTGGTGACCGAGCCGGACGGCCAGCCCGGCGCCGTACTGATCCGTGCGCTCGAGCCGGTGGACGGGATCGAAACGATGCAACGCCGCCGGCCGGCCGCACGCAAGCTGCATGACCTGACCTCCGGGCCCGGCCGCCTCACCCTCGCCTTGGGAATCACCCGCGCGCAAAACGGGGTGGACGTGACGCGCGGCGAACTGACGGTGCACACCCCGCGGCGCGCCCATCCTTTCGAGATTGAAGTCACGCCGCGCATTGGAATCCGCCACTGCGCGGACTGGCCGCTGCGGTTCCTGATCAAAGGCAACCCGTTTGTCAGCCGTCCCGCTCCCCGATCGAAGTCACCTGCGTGACTAGGTCATGAACGGCCGGCTACAAGTTAACTAAGGTTCAACCGGCCCGCATCAATTTGTATCATTCTTCACCGCACATTCACTGATCTGAAAAACAGGTTCTGTCAAAAATGTTTTATGTACCTTGCCCGCAAGTCCCTCGATTCCGCCGCCAGCGTCGCGTGCCTGTGGAAGAAGGCCGATGCCGCGCACGGCTATTCCACCGGAGTATCGCTGCACGGCCACACTTGGCATTCGAGCGAGTGGCTCGATTTTGTCCCGCGCGCACTCGACAAGGTGCCGTTCGCCGGCAGGGTGCTGGATGAAGTGAGTGAACGCCGGCGCCGCGAGTGCGGGTTGCCTGTCTCGTTCCAGCGCGCCTTCTGGCGGCCGCCGCTGCACGCGCACGCCGCCTACGAACTGGAAGCCGCACAGATTCGCGAAAAACTGGGGCTGAAACCGATCGTGGCGTTAAGTGATCATGACAATTTGGAAGCTTGCGCCGATCTGCATGCCATCGGTATCACCGTGCCGTACGCGCTCGAATGGACGGTGCCCTACCAGGGCACGGTTTTCCATCTGGGGATCTTTAATCTCCCGCCCGAGGAAGCGCACGCGATGGCCGCCGCCATGACCCTCTACACCGCGCAGCCTACGCCAGAGCTGCTGCGCGAATTGCTGGCGGAGATCGATGCCTTGCCCGATACGCTGATTGTTCTCAACCATCCGCTATGCTGCGAGTTGCTCCTCGAACGCAGTGTGCACGCCGCGCTGCTCCAGCAGTTCCTGAAATTGCACGGCGCGCGCATGCACGCGCTCGAACTGAACGGCCTGCAGCCGGCATCCGACAATCGCGAGGTGGTGCGGATCGCCGCCGAGGTTGGGCTACCCGTCATTTCGGGCGGCGACCGCCATTGCCTGGAGCCCAACGCCAACGTCAACCTGACGAACGCCACGAGCTTCCCCGAGTTCGTCAATGAAATTCGCAGCGACCGGATCAGCCGTGTGCTATTCATGCCGCAGTATCGCGACGCCATCGCCACGCGTTACATCGAGTTCATCTCGCAGGCCGTGCGGACCTATCCGGAACTCACCGGCCGCCAGCGCTGGACTGATCGCGTCTTCTACGAGCACGAGAGTAAGGGTCTGCTATCGATGTCCGAGATCTGGCAGGAAGGCGTACCCATACCGATTCGCGGCATCGTCTCAGTATTTGGATTCGTCGCAACGCGCCGTGCCACCCTGCGTATGGCCTTTGGCCAACAGGGCGAGATCGGAGCCTGAACGATGAGCGAACCGCGGGTAGCCTTGTTCGCCGACACGTTCTACGAAGTGAACGGCGCCGCGCGCACTTGCCGGGAGTGGTATTCGTTCGCCGAGCGGCGCGGTATGCCGTTACTTTGTGTGCGTTGGGCGTCTTCACCCGGCTTCACCTACGATGGCGCCGTCTGGACGCTCGACCTGGTGCGCAGTTCCCTCGCTTTCCCGGTGGATCCCGATCTGCGCTTCGACCCGTTCTTCTATCGCGGGATGGAGGCGGCCGCCGCCGCGCTCGAGCGTTTCCGCCCCGACATCGTGCACATCACCAGCCCCGGCGATCTGGGTATTCTCGGCGCGATCCTGGCGGCGCGCCTCAAGACTCGGCTCACGCTCTCGTGGCATACCAACCTGCAGGAGTTTGCCGCGCGCCGCGTGGCGAAGATGCTCGCGTGGATCCCGGGCCAGTCCCGCGCTTCGGCGGCACACGCCGTGGAAGACTTCGTCATGGAGCGCGTCTGCTGGTTCTTCAGCCGCGGCGAAATGATCTTCGCGCCGAATCCGGAATTGATCGCCCTGCTGAAAGAACGCACGGGCAGGCCCGTATTCCCGATGGGCCGCGGCGTAGATACGGATCTGTTCCGGCCCTCCCGGCGCAACCGCACCGATTCCACGCTGGTGTTGGGCTACGTCGGACGGCTGATGCCCGAAAAGAATCTGCGCCTGTTGGTGCGTCTAGAGGCGGCCCTGCGCGCCGCCGGCATTAAAGATTTCCACTTTCAGTTCACCGGCGCGGGAAGCGAGCGCGCATGGCTGGAGCGCAATCTTCCACGCGCGCAGTTCACCGGCGTGCTTACTGGCGAGACCCTGGCGCGCGCCTACGCGGACCTCGATATATTCGTCTTTCCCTCGCGCACCGACACATTCGGCAACGTGGTGCAGGAAGCGCTGGCATCCGGCGTTCCGGCGGTGGTCACCGATGCGGGCGGGCCGCGCTTTATCGTGCGCGACGGAGTGACCGGCTACGTCGCCCAAAGCGACGATCAGTTCTGCGAGAGAACCATCGAGCTGGCCCGCGACGCCGGGCTAAGGCGGCGCATGGGCGGTGAGGCCCAGCGCCAGGTCGAGAGTTCTTCGTGGGATCGCGTGTTTGAGGAGGTCTACGCGAGATATGACCGCCCCCGTCCCAGTGCTTGAGCCGGAGAGCATAGGCGACGCGGCCTACCGCGTGATCGCCAACCCGTGGAAGACTTTCGTACTCGACTGGAACTGGAAGGCCGCGGTGCTGAGCGCGGGCTTCCGGGCGATATTCTTTTCGGCCGCCACACTGCGCGGTCCGGGCGCCATGCGCGGCATCTGGATCGAGCTGATCTTCCGGCTGGCCATCGGCGGCTTCTGGGGATCGCTATTGCAGGCGTTCCGCAGGGCGCGACCAGCGTGGCTCGCCGGGCTTTGCGGCGCAATCATCCTGACGGGCGGCGCACACGCGCTCGAGTTCCTGGCGCTCAAGGCCGGACACGCCACCCACATCACATCCGGCATGATCGTCTCGATCGGCGTCAGCATCGTATCGCTGCTCTTCAATTGGCTGCTGATGCGTAACGGGTTGATGGTCACCGGCGAAGGCTCCGGCCGTCTCCGCGACGACTTCCGGCGGCTGCCTGCGGTGCTGTACAGCTTCTTCGGGGGACGGCGGGCGTGAACATCAAAACTCTGCACGTGACCAACTACTGGCACAGCGAAAGCGGCGGCATCGCGACCTTCTACCGCGAACTGCTGAAGTCCGCCGAGCGGCTCGCGCGGCCGATGCGGCTGGTGGTGCCCGGTCCGCAGGATCGCGAAGAGCAGCACGGGCGGTTCGGAAAAATCTATTATGTCGCCGGCGAACCCTCGCGCCTGAGTCCCGGCTATTGGGTGATCATGCCGAAGAGTTACCTGCTTCCGCATTCACCGTTGCGCCGCATCTTGGCCGCGGAAATGCCGGATCTGGTCGAGGTGTGCGACAAATACACGCTCAACTACCTGGCGGCCCTGTTGCGCCGGCGCTGGCTGTTGCGAGGCGATTACCGGCCTTCCGTGGTCGCACTCAGCTGCGAGCGCATGGACGAGAACGTGGCGAACTATGTCTCGCGCGCCCGGATCGCCATGCAATTCTGCCGCGCGTACATGAAGTGGCTGCACTTTCCGATGTTCGATCATCACATCGTTGTGTCCCCGCACGCGGCCAGCGAACTCCGCGACGCCTCGCGCGGGCACAACATTCGCCGGGGCGTGTGGCTGCGGCCCATGGGGGTAGATTCTGTGCAGTTTCGCCCCGAACGCGCCGATCCAGACGTGCGCCGGTGGCTCCTTATGCTCACCGGAGCCGCGGAAGGCGGTACGCTGTTATTATACGCAGGCCGCCTGGCGCTTGAGAAAAACTTACCGCTGCTGGTCGAGACTATGGAGATGCTGGAACGCGAATCGCCCGGCACGTTTCATCTGATTGTGGCCGGCAACGGTCCTGCACGCGCGGAGTTCGAACGTGATTGCGAAAGGCGCGTTCCAGGCGCCATCCGCTTCCTTGGCCACCTTGGCGACCGCGATTTGCTGGCCGATATTCTGGCGAACTGCGACATCTTCTTGCATCCCAATCCGCGCGAGCCGTTTGGCATCACGCCCCTCGAGGCCATGGCCTCCGGGCTCGCACTCATCGCGCCCGCTTCGGGCGGCGTTACGTGTTACGCCAACGATCGGAATGCCTGGCTGGTGAACGCGGATGCGGCATCGTTTGCGCGCGCGGTGCGCGAGATTTGCCACGATCCCATCGACGCCGCGCTGCGCCGCCGCGCGGCGCGCCAAACCGCCGAACGGTTCGACTGGAGCCGCGTGACCGATGGCTTCTTCGATTTGTACGACGAACTCCACGAACTGGTTTGCGGCCGGCGCCGCGAACCCAGCATGCAGCCGGCTTTCTTTTCCACGCCGGGCGATCGTTGGGGCCACGAAATATGACCAGACGCATGATAGCAAAGCTCTTGGGAGGGGCGCTGCTGTCGCCTGTAATGCGCCGCGCCCAGGCAGATGAGCCCAGCGCGGCGCGGCGGTATCGCGCCGATGCACAAGTGCTGATTCTGTCGCTGCCCATACTGCGCCGTTCGGGCGTGGGCGGGGGCAGTGCCGTGTGGCGCGAGTGGCGCGAGTCCGGCGGGCTGATGCGGCAACTGGAATTCACCGGCTATTCGAATCCGGAGCGGGCTGCCGGATTGAACCGCCTGGGCTTTATCCGCGAGACATCCTGCCACGAGGAACAGACCATGCGCGAGGCCAGCTATTTCGGCGTGATGACCGCTTCACCCGAGGAAAGCGCCGAAGAAGCCCACAAGGCCCTGCATTCGACCGCCACCGAGGCCACCTACACCGCGATCGAAGGACGGATCGAGGGCCGCCATGTGGAAACGGCCTCGGTGCATTTCACGGGACCTGCGCGATTCTCGCCCAGCCGCCGCGCCGAACTTGTGGCGCGCGCTGAAAAAGCCCTTTCTACCGCGCCCCACAGACCTCCGGATTTCCACACTACGGGCGCCGTCCCCGCTCCCTTTTTGCACGCCCTGGTGGACGCCTTGCGAACTCCTGGCAAAGGGCAAACCGAGTATGTCTACAGCGGCCGCTTGTACCGGCTCTGGATCCGCCAATCGCCGGATTCACACGCCGCGGATTATTTCCGGCAACGCGGCATCCTTCGCGCCGGCGTGAACATGCTGCGCATCAACGGCAAGGTTCGCCGGGAAGTGGGCGGCAAGGAGACCGATTTCCGGTTGTGGATCGAGGAGGGCGCGGCCCAGCCCGTACCGCTGCGCATCGACTTCCAGCCGAAATCCTATTTGCGGCTGATCATGGAAGCCGAAGCTTGAGAGTTTTGCCGAAGCGCCTGCCGCCCAGCTAATATAGGGTTCGAATGGCCTTTAAGCTGACCATCCCCGCTTTTGCCGACGGGGGTCTGATTCCTAAGCTGCACACCTGCGAAGGCGCGGATATCTCACCATCGCTTGAATGGGATGGCGAACCGGCGGCGGCCCGCAGTCTGGCCCTGATTGTGGACGACCCGGACGCGCCCGGCGGCACATGGACGCATTGGCTGCTTTACGATCTGCCGCCTTCGGTACGATCGCTAGCGCAAGGTTACAAGCCCGGCAAGTTGGGCGTGAGCGGCAAGAACGATTTCGGGCGGCTCGGTTACGGCGGGCCTTGCCCTCCAAGGGGCGGGCCGCATCGCTATTTCTTCAGACTCTTCGCACTGGACGTCGCATTGTTGGGATTGCCTGCAGGCGCCGCACGCGAGCACCTCGACAAAGCCGTCCGCGGGCACATCCTCGGCGAGACGCAGTACATGGGCCGCTACGAGCGGCACTGACTCAAACCGGCAGACGCAAGCGCGCCACGCAGCCGCTGCGATCCGTCCGGTTTTCCAGCACCAGGCTGCCGCCGTGCGCTTCGGCGATCTGGCGGCTGAGCACCAAGCCGATGCCCGATCCGCCGGGCTTGGTGGTGAAGAACGGCACGAACAGGTTCGTCGTGTTGGAGATGCCCGGACCTTCGTCCTCGATGGCGACCTCGACGTGCGAGCCATTGCGCGTCCAGCGCACCGCGACACCGCCGCCGCTGATCATCGCAGCGTCCGTAGCGTTGCGCAACAGGTTGATCAGCACCTGTTCCAGTTGATCGGGATCGCCCTGAATGGTGACCTCCGGACCCGGCTGGACGGCCACCTTCAGCCGCGTCTCGAGCGTGACCGCGCGCTGCACCCACGGGCGGAGCTCCAGGGCCTCCATCTGCGGGCGCGGTAACTTAGCGAGGCGGGCATAGGCGCCGATGAAGCGGCTCAAGGCTTCCGAGCGCGTGGAGATCACGCTCAAGCCGCGCCGCATGTCGTCTTCCCAATCCGCCGGCAGCGGGCGGCGCGTAAGCAAACTCGCCAGGCTGCCCGCGATCGACTTGATGGGCGTCAGCGAGTTATTCAGTTCGTGGCCCAGCACGCGCACCAGCCGCTGCCAGGCCTGCAGTTCCTGTTCACGCAGAGGCTGCGTGAGGTCCGCGACCACCAGCAGTTGCAAAGGCAAGCCGTGCTCGCGCACGGTGCTGCGCCGCATGCCCCAACGTCCATTGCCGCCGGGGAAGCTCATCTGAAAAGTCTGCTGCGGCTCGCCGTCGAGGCAAGTTTCCAGGTGCAGCTCTTCGGCAGTCGCCCCGAGGGCGCGCTCGGCGGGCGTGGCCAGCAGACGCTCCCCGGCACGATTCAGCAGGCGCAGCTTGCGTTCATGGTCGAAAGCGAACACCGCCACGTCGATCTCCGACATGACCGTGCGCAGCAGCGTGGTGGCCTCGAGCGCGCCCAAGCGCTGCTCGCGCAACGTGCCGCTCAACTGGTTCACCTCGCGCATGACTTCGCCGAGCGCATCGTCGAACGCACCGGCGCGCCCGCGCACCGAGAAGTCGCCCTCACGCAGGGCCGAGAGCAGGTTGGAGATCGTCTGCAGCGGAAACACGACGCGATCGCGCACGGCGAAGGCAAAGCCCAGCCACAAGCCCACAATGATTACGGTCAGAGTCCACTGCGTTTTGGCCTGCGGCGTCGGGTCGTGCAGCCAAAGCATGATGAGCGCGACGAGCGACCCGGGCAACCCTGCCATGATCGCCAGGATGACGATGCGGCCTTCGTACTTCATGCGCCGCCGGCCGCTGCGATGAGGTGTCATGGGAGGCTGCGCCGTGCCTCAAAGCCCGTAGCGCTGCAGGCGCCGGTAGAGCGCGCTGCGGCTCAAGCCGAGCGCGTTGGCCGCGTGGCTGACATTGCCGTTGAAGCGCTGTAGAGCCTTCTTGATGAGCAAGCCTTCGACTTCTTCGAGGCTCATGTCTTCCAGGCGCGGTGCACCGTCGCGTGCCTGACGCAGGCCCAGATCGTTGGCCTTCACGCACGCGCCTTGCGACATCAGCACGGCGCGCTCGACGGCATGATCGAGCTCGCGGATATTTCCCGGCCAGGGATGCGCCAGCAGCGCCTTCATGGCGGCATCCTCGAAGCCGGTCAGATTCTTGCGATAGTGCTCGGCGTGCTGCCGTAGGAAATGCACGGCCAGCAGCGGGATATCTTCGCGGCGCTCGCGTAGGGGCGGCAGGCGGATTTCGATGGTGTTCAGGCGGAACAATAGATCCTGGCGAAAGTGCCCGGAGGCGACCTCGGCATTCAGATCGGAGTTGGTCGCCGAAAGAACGCGCACATCCACGCGGCGTGTTTTGGACGATCCGACCCGCTCGAATTCGCCGGTCTCGAGCACGCGCAGCAGCTTGGCCTGCAGGTTCGCCGAGATGTTGGCGATTTCATCGAGAAACAGC
The DNA here is from genome assembly GCA_035541265.1 of Bryobacteraceae bacterium. Classification (GTDB taxonomy): domain Bacteria; phylum Acidobacteriota; class Terriglobia; order Bryobacterales; family Bryobacteraceae; genus Bog-159. The sequence goes on along the minus strand of DATKNQ010000054.1, from coordinate 1,995 downwards.
GTGCCGCCGTCCGCCATTTCAAACCGGCCGACGCGGTCGAGCTTGGCATCGGTGAAGGCGCCCTTCACGTGGCCGAACAGCTCGCTCTCGAAGACGCCTTCGGAAAGGCCGCCGGTGTTGACCGTCAGCATCGGCTTGGCGGCGCGCAGCGAAACGGAATGCAGCGATTGCGCGACGAGCCCCTTGCCTGTGCCGTTCTCGCCCGTGATCAGCACGTTGGCATCCGACGGTCCCACGCGCGAAATCATTTCGAGCACCGGCTGCATGGCGGCCGATTCCGCGACCAGGCTCGGAAACTGCTCCGAGCGCAACAGGCGATTCTCGGCTTCCAGAATCTGGCCTTTGCGCAGCGCATGCCCCAGCTCGATCTGCGTGCTCAGGATGGCGATGAGGCGGGCGTTGTCCCATGGCTTCTGGATGAAATCGCGTGCGCCGCGGCGCATGGCTTCCACGGCGAGGTCCACGCTGCCCCAGGCGGTCATCACGACCACGGGCAGCGTGCTGTCGAGAGCTTGAATGCGATTGAGAAGATCGAGGCCTTCCTGGCCTGAGGTGGTGTCGCGCGTGTAGTTCAGATCCATCACTACCGCGTCGAAATCGCGCGATTCGACGGCATCCAGAATGCCGGCGGGCGAGTTGACTGCTTCCGCCTGATAACCTTCTCCCTTGATCAGGAAGCGCAGGGCTTCCAGCACGTCCGGCTGGTCGTCGGCGATCAGTATCCGCGGCACATAGGCATCGGTGGGTTTCATGGAGCTGCCAACAACATTGTCGCATTTCAGGCGCAATTGCCGTACCACTTCTAAGACGTTGAGGATAGCGGGGATAACAAAACCAAGTGTCCGCTTTTGGGACGGGTTTGTTCACCAACGGAATTCCGGATCGACCAGGCGATGTGAGATACTCGCAACGTGCCGGTTCTCTTTCGCAGCGCTCGTGTTTTCGATGGCGATTCCGCCGTTCTGCAAGATCGTGTGGACGTGTTGGTGGCGGACGGCGTGATCCAGCGCATCGCGCCGCAGCAGCCTGCTCCGGAGGGTCCGTGCCAGATCGTCGATTGCGCCGGCCGGGTGCTGATGCCAGGCTTGATCGATGCGCACGTGCATGTCTATCTCGCCGGGCTGAACCTGACGCGGGTGGCGCAGTCGCCGTTCTCGTATCTGTCGCACTTCGCGGCGCGGTTCATGCGCGCCAGCCTCGATCGCGGCTTCACCACGCTGCGCGACGTGGGCGGCGGCGATGTCGGGATCGCGTCGGCTATTAAGGAAGAGCTGCTCGACGGTGTGCCGCGGTTTTTCTACGGCGGGCGCGCCATCAGCCAGACCGGCGGCCACGGCGACTTCCGTCCGGGCGATTACGGCTGCGCCTGCCATCTCGACGCGCTTACCGTGATTGCGGATGGCGTGGACGCGGTGCGGCGCGCAGTGCGCGAAGAACTGCGGCACGGCGCATCGCACATCAAGGTGATGGCTTCTGGCGGCGTCGCGTCACCCACCGATCCGCTCGAACGCTGCCAGTATTCTGACGACGAGATCCGCGCGGCGGTGGATGAAGCCGGGCGCGCGGGAGCGTACGTGGCCACGCATTGCCATCCGGCCGAAGCGGTGCGGCGATCGGTGGCGCTGGGTGTGCGCTCGATCGAACATGCCACGTTGGTCGATCGTGAAACGGCGGACTTCATGGCCGAGCGCGGGGCGTTCGCGGTGCCGACGCTGGCCACCTTCGCGGCTTTATCCGAAGAAGGCGAGAAACTCGGCTTCCCAGCCGCCAGCATGGAAAAGCTGCGCCGCATTGGCGGCCGTGCATTCGAAAGCCTTGAAATCCTGAGGCGCGCCGGCGTCAAGATGGGCCTGGGCACGGATCTGCTGGGCGCGCAGCACGTGCGGCAGACCACCGAGTTCACACTGCGCGCGCAGGTGCTGCCGGCCATCGATATTCTGCGGTCGGCGTGCGCGGTCAACGCCGAATTACTGAATCAGGCCGGCCGGCTCGGGA
>DATKNQ010000053.1:0-53357 GCA_035541265.1 Bryobacteraceae bacterium | reverse complement strand
GCCACCGCCATCCAAATCAGCCGGTACATGTCCTCCACGGTCTGGATCTCTGCCTTAACGACACTCATCGCAACTTCACGATACCGCCGGCGATACTATCTCTATCCCCGTCAACAGTTTATAACACAGTAGTACTAGGGACCGGTTGCGCTTTCTCCGGTTGCTGGAACGGGTGCTACCTGTAGGTCGCTGGGTCGTCGACTGGAAGGAGTTACCTAATGAGAGCTTTCGTGGTAACTATTGCTTGTTGCGCAGCGCTCACCTTGGCGCTTGTCGCGCCAACGCGCAGGCTGCACGCGCAGCCCGAGCGGCGGGCTTTCACCCTTACGGAGCAGACCCGTTACTTTTCTCCTGCTGGCAAAGAAACGACATCAGAAACGGTCCTTTATGGACTTCGATCGGACGGGTCGTGGTTTCGGGAGTATACGCGCGAGTTCGCATCCCCACCGTGTCAATCTGGTTACTAAGGTAATTAAGATGAAGGACAGCACGATCGAACGCAAGAGTTGGGTGGCTCCGGATCTTTCGTGCAGCTTACTGCGGCTCGAGACGCGCGTAACGATGCTCGACAGATCCAATGGCGGAACTAACGAGATGGAGGTAACGCACATCGCCATGGGTGAGCCGAGCCCCGCCTACTTCACAATTCCCCAAGGGTGGACGGAAGAGCCGCCATCCCAGGTGAAGGCCGAAGCCGCCGCCCTCAACGGGATTGCCCTGCGCCCCGGGTGCGAGGAATCCGGCGCGGCCATGGACCGGGTTTACAACTCGGCTAGAGCGCGCAGGTCGCAGCCCTAAGTGCCGGTGGACTTTGCCGGTGTTTGGGCGCGGCACGGTCGGCGTCGCGCCCAGCGAAAGTCACACATTGTCGCATCTCCTGCCTCCTTCCTTCTCTGCGGAGTCACTATCGTAGCTCCCTTGTGTAGAACCTTACCTTTTCTTGCCAGCGCGCGACTTGCGCTTCGGCGGGGTGCGCAGTAAGTTCCGCATCGCCGATTCGGAGACACTGAATCGTCGCGTCGACATCGTGGAAGGCTTGATGGCGATGGAGTGTGCGGAATTGCTGAAGGAGTTTGTCGAGCGCCGCCGATTGACTAGTTAGTCTGTCAGGCGGTTACGCGGATGGAACGTTAGCGGCATCTCCATGGGTGCGCCTCTTCTGGATTACGTTGTTGGTCCGCGGCGGCTGAGGCTGCTGCTTTGAACGGGATGGTGCTTTGCTCTGAGTGCGCTGAGTCCGGGGCGGCGATGGACCGGATCTACTCGGCAAAGCGGTAGTTATTGCTTGCGGCGGGCCTATGAGCCTCTTGGCTGCCGGAGTCGGCCGGGATAGAAAAAATGAGTCATACGCTCCGATGGAACAGGGTGGATGTACAATCGTCATAGCCCGGAAGCCCAAAAGGAAATCCTGGCCTAAACATGGGCGAGGTGAACCGATGCGCAGTTTCGAACTTGCATTGTTCGCCACCGTTGCCGGGAGTGGTTTCCTCGCCACCACCCCGAAAGCGGAGGCTCACATCAGCGTCAACATAGGGGTGGCCCTGTTTGCCCTTATGGATACTACTCCACTCCTCCTTACGCTTGCGCTCCCTACGGCTATTACGGCCCCGAGTGGTTTATGGGCGGCGTCTTTATTGGCGCTGGCCCGTGGTTTCACGGTCCGGCCAACTTCCGCGGCCGCGTGGTGGGCAAGCACTAGCCGGGACCGGTTTTTGTTATTCCGCGAAATTCACGTGACGCTAAACCCCCGAAAATGTCCGGTGCAGTACTGGACTGGGTGGCGCGAGACACGCGCCCTTTTGTGCTCCCGAGTAACAGCCCGCAACATGGCGCGTGGGCAGTTATTCGAAGGCAGTGTGGCGCCCACGCGCCTTTGCGGGTTAGCATGAAAATCTCGCAGCAGGACGGAGGTCCGCAATTCAAGATGTGCGTGCCGGTGCAGGTGGATTACGACGGATACCCGGCGAGAATGGGAAGCGTACCGTTGATGGTTCTTCAACCAGCTATGAGCGCAAGCCGCGGCGCATCCTGTTGAACACCGAAACCCGCGCGCCGCCAGTTGCGTCATCTCCCCTATAGTTTTAGCTTTGCTATAGTTTAGCTGGAGTGTCTATGAAGTCGAGGAACCAGTATTTGGATCTGGCGGTGGTTTTCGCCGCGCTTTTCACGATGGCCACCGCCGCCCGGGCACAGGATCAGAGCGGCCCGAACAAGGACGTGGACCAGACCGTGGCCAAGCCGCGCCAGCCCTCCAGCGAGCCCGAACAAGCGCCGATCCCCTCGAAACTGAGCAAGAAGGCGGAACCCGATGTTCCCGCCAATCTACCGAGTTTCCAGAGCAACGTGGACGTTGTGAGCGTGGATGTGGCCGTGCTCGACAACAAAGGGCACTTCATTCCGAACATTCCGCGCGGCAACTTCCGCATCCTGGAAGACAACGTGCCGCAGCAGATCAAGACGTTCGGCAAGAGCACGGCGCCCATGACCATTTGCCTGCTGGTGGAGTTCAGCGCAAAGTTTCAATGGTATGGGTCTTCCACCTGGTACCAGACCCTCACGGCGGTGTATGGATTCGCACAGACGCTGAAGGCGGACGACTATGTAGCGGTGATCGCGTACGATCTGAAGCCGGAGATTTTATCCGACTTCACCACGGACAAGCGCCAGACTTACGAGGCTTTGCAACGGCTGCGCATTCCGGGTTTTTCGGAAGCGAATCTGTTCGACGCGCTGGCAGATACCGAGGATCGCATGTCGAAGATCGAAGGGCGCAAGGCGATCCTGCTGCTTTCCTCCGGCGTGGACACTTTCAGCAAACTGACGTATGACAAAGCACGGAAGGTGGTGCAAGACGCCGGCGTGCCAGTGTTTGCCATCAGCCTGATGCAGGCGTTGCGCATCATGAGCAACATGAGCGGGGCTCGTGAGATCGGTTTTCTGCAGGCCGACAATCAGATGACGACGTTCGCCCGCGAGTCCGGCGGGATGGCGTTTTTTCCCCGCTTCTACGGTGAGTTCCCGTCGATATTCCAGCAGATTTCCGACTCGCTGCGCAATGAGTACTCGATCGGCTATGCGCCTTCCAACAGAACTCGCGACGGCAAGTTCCGCAAGATCAAAGTCGAATTGGTGAACCCGGCGACCAACGAGCCTCTGCGGGTCACAGACGAGAAGGGTAAGCCCATCAAATATCAGATCATCGCGAAGAGCGGCTACACGGCGCCGCGCGAAGTGGAATAGCCTGGCATTTGTCAAGCACTCGATCTAGCCTCTTTGCAAGCTGATGCGAATCTGTTGACACTCGCGTTACAGGTTTGTTAACCTCGCCAGCGTTAGCATGCGACACGTTCCCGCCCCTTCGTTTCAGAAACCTCCCGAAATTCTGCTGGTGGATGATAACCGCCAGGGATTGATCGCCCGCCGATCGGTGCTCCAGGAGCTCGGGTACAATATCTCGACGGCCGCCAGCGGCGACGAGGCCTTGGAGCTTTTCTCGCGGCAGAAGTTCGACATCATTGTGACGGATTACAAGATGCCACGCATGAACGGCATTGAGCTGATCCGGCGTATCCGCGAAGCAGACGCCGGGGCGCGCATCATCCTGATCTCCGGATTTGTCGAGCCGTTGGGCTTAACCGAGGAGAGCACGGGCGCCGACATCGTGATCGCCAAGAGCGCGGGCGAGGTCGGGTTGCTGACGCGTTCCGTGAAGCGGTTGCTCACGCAACCACCGTCGCGCAAACCGGCGGCTTCGGCCGAAGCACCGGTCGCGCGCAGAGCCAAGGCCGGTAGACTGTAGCGCCGGCTCAGGCGGACTGCGAGGCGGCGAGCGACTGGTCGAGATCCCAGAGGATGTCGTTCAGGTCCTCGATTCCCACGGAAAGCCGCACCAGATCTTTGGTGATGCCGGCGGCCAGCTGCTGCTCGTCGTTCAACTGTTGGTGGGTGGTGGAGGCGGGGTGAATCACCAGGCTCTTGGCGTCGCCGATGTTGGCCAGGTGCGAGAAGAGCTTCACGGAATCGATGAAGCGGCGGCCGGCCTCGAGTCCGCCCTTGATGCCGAAGGTGAGAATCGCGCCCGCGCCGAGCGGCACATACTTCCGCGATAGAGCGTGGTAAGGGCTCGATTCCAGGCCGGGATATTTCACCCAGGAGACGTGCGGGCTCTTCTCCAAGTGCCGCGCGACGGCCAGGGCGTTGCGGCTGTGCGCTTCCATGCGCAAGGCCAGCGTTTCGATACCGGTCACAAACAGGAACGAGTTGAACGGACTCATGCACGGGCCGAAATCGCGCAGGCCTTCCACGCGCGCTTTGATGATGAAGGCCAGGTTGCCGAATACCTCGGCGAACTTCATACCGTGATAGCCGGGGCTGGGCTCGGTGAGCTGCGGGAAATGACCGGAGGTCCACGGGAAGCGGCCACTATCGACGATCACGCCGCCGATGGAGTTGCCGTGGCCGCCGAGGAACTTGGTCGCGGAGTGCACCACGATATCGGCGCCATACTCAATGGGGCGGCACAGGTAAGGCGAGGCCATGGTGTTATCGACGATCAGCGGGACGTGGCGCTCGTGCGCGATGGCCGCCACTTTTTCGATGTCGAGAATGTTCATGCGCGGGTTGGCGATGGTCTCGCCGTAGAAGGCGCGGGTGCGCGCCGTGACGGCGCGGCGGAAGTTTTCCGGGTCGTCCGGCTCCACGAAAATGACGTTGAAGCCGAGACGGCGGAAGCTGACGTCGAACTGCGTGTAGGTGCCGCCATAAAGCGTGCTGGAAGCGATCAGGTCGTCGCCCGGCTGCATGAGACTGCTCACGGCCAGGAACTGTGCCGCCTGTCCGCTGGACGTGGCTAGCGCGCCGATGCCGCCTTCAAGCGATGCCACGCGCTCCTCAAACACGGCAGTGGTGGGATTCATGATGCGCGTGTAGATGTTGCCGAACTGCTGCAACGCGAAAAGTTGAGCGGCGTGGTCGCTATTTTCGAAGACGAAGGAAGTCGTCTGATAGATGGGCACGGCGCGGGCGCCCGTGGCGGGGTCTGGCTTCTGGCCGGCGTGCAGAGAGCGGGTGTGGAAACCCATCTGGCGTTCTGGTGTGGAGTCGGGCATAACCAAGATGATAACCGAGTGACACACGCACTATGCCACGTTGAAGAGTAACTTAAAGCCGTAATCCATGTGTAACTGCTGGTGGCAATGAAACAGGGTCAGGCCGTCCATGGCGGGCGTGAAGTCGGCTTCGACTTTGCGGAAGCCCTTCACCAGCACCACGTCCTTCAGCACGCCGGCGGTGGGCTTGCCGTAGACGTTGGTCAGTTCGAAGCTGTTACGGTGCAGGTGGACGGGGTGCGCATCGTCGGTGTGGTTGTCCAAGATCAAGCGGTAGCGGCGGCCTTTGCGTAGCGCACGCGGCTCGTCTTTGTCGTCGTAACTCTTGCCGTTGATGGTCCAGTGATTGAAACCGCCCGTGCCGCCGTTGATTTTGCCGAACACCATCGGAATAGTTTCGTCGGGTGGAGGCGCCGTACGGCTTTCGCCGAAAAGGGTGTAGTCCCACACTGTCTTCGGCGGTGCGATCCAGCGCGGCGCGCCGGTCTTGTTGGCGTATTCGACCACGATGCCCATGCCGTTCTTGCGGTCGTCATCATGCGGCGTGCCAAGGATCCAGACGCCGGGGTTTTTCATTTCGACGACCGCGTCGATGCGTTCAGCGGTGCCGAGTTCGAGCACGTCGACGGGCTGCGGATGCGGCACCGGATTGCCGTCGAGCGCTACGATCTGGAACCTGTGGCCGGGCAGCGCCAGCTTGATCACTTCTGTGGCGCTGGCGTTCAGGATGTGGAATAACACACGCTGGCCCTCCTTCACGCGGACCGGCTCGCCGTGACCGAGGCACTTGCCGTTGAGGGTGAAGCGCTGATATCCGATCTCCCAGCCGTTGGGCTTTTCGTCCTTCTGCTTCGGCGCCGCAGGAGGCAGAGGCTCGTCTTCGTCTTCCTCGGCGGTGGTGAAGAACGGCTCCCATTCGTGAGTGGCGAGAAAGATCTCCTGATCGTAGGCGCCCGGGTTGGTCTTCGGCTCGATGTAGACGAACGCGAATTGGCCGGTGTAAGTGCCGCGAGAGAGATCGGACATCGGCATGACGTGCGAGTGTACGAAGCGCGCGCCGGAGGGCTGCGGCGTCAGGCGGTAACGGAGGTGGCCGCGGGCGGGCACGGCGAGGCTTTTTTCTTCGGCGGCGCCGTCGACTTCCGCGGGAATGATCTGCCCGTGCCAGTGGACGAGTTCCGGCGCGTCGGTGTCGTTGAACAAATCCACGGTGACCGGCACGCCTTCCTTCAAACGGATAAGCGGCCCTGGCACCGCGCCGTTGTAGCCGATGGTGCTGATGGTGTGGTCTTTGGCGATGTCAACGAGCACGTTGCCGATGCGCAAGGTTACGTCCGCGGGGCCGGCGGGCGCTTCGGCGGGGGCCGCGGTGGGGGTTTTGCGGCCGCAGGCTTCCAGTAGCAGGCCTGCTGCGGCGAAAAAATGGCGGCGATGGAATTCTATTGACATGGCTTCTGTGGATCCCTATACTATCAGTTTTCGTAATCGAATGGCGAAAACGAAATCCGACTACTCTAGCTTGAATCAGGATCGGGACCTGTATTCCGGACTAATCCGTTTGCACGTATTACACCACGCCACCGAGGAACCGATCTTTGGGCTGGGCATGGTCAACGAGTTGGCGCGTCACGGTTATCACATCAGCCCCGGCACGTTGTATCCGATCCTGCACGGTCTGGAGAAGAAAGGCTATCTGCGCTCGTCGATCGAACGCAACGGGAAATCGCTGCGCAAAGTGTATCGCGCGACACCTTTGGGGTACAAAGCGCTGCTGGCTGCCAAACAAAAGGTGCGCGAATTATTCGGCGAACTGATCGAAGGGAGATGATGAAGCTTTCCTGTGTGTGGGCAGCAATTCTGGCGGGCGGCTTATGGGCACGGCAGCCCGCGCCGATGACGATCGGGCAGGCGGTCGATAACGCGCTCCGCAATTATCCCTCAATCCGAGTCTCACAGGAGCAGATGAACGCCGCCGCAGCCGGCATCCGGCTGGCGCAAACCGCGTATCTGCCGAAGGTCGACGGAATGGCGCAAGTCAATCGTGCCACGCGCAATACCTTCTATGGGCTGTTGCTTCCGCAAGGAGTGATCCCGGGTGTGGATGGCATTCGCGCCGATAATTTGGGGTCGGTGTGGGACAGCGGCGTCGGGCTACTGGTTACCTGGCAGCCATTTGACTTCGGACTGCGGCGCGCGAACGTGGCGGCCGCTACGGCAGCCGAGGCACAGGCGCAAGCGACGATCGCGCGCACACGATATGACGTATCGATCGCCACGGCGGATGCGTTCCTTACCGTGCTGGCCGCGCAGCAGACGGCGCAGGCGGCGCGGGCGGCGGTGGATAGCTGGCAGATCCTGCTGCGCGGCATCCACGCGCTGGTGAGCGCGGAGTTGCGGCCCGGCGCGGACGAATCGCGCGTGCAGGCGGAGGCGGCGCTGGCCGAGACGCAACTGGCGCGGGCCGAGCAGGCCATTGCAGTGGCCCGTGCGAATGTGGCCAAGTTCGTGGGCGTGGATCCGGGACAAGTGGACCTGGCGGCGGGTAAATTGGTTGACCAGTTGCCGCCCGAGGCGCCCGCGGCGGCGCTCGACGCGCGCGCACACCCGGCGGCACGCGAACAGGGCGCCGCCATCGCGCAGGAGCAATCGAAGCTCGACTCGCTGGCACACACGTATCGTCCGCAATTTGTATTACAGGGCATGGCCGCGGCGCGCGGCACAGGCCTGGAGGTGAATGGCGACCGGCTCGGCGGGCCGAACGGATTGGCTCCGAATGTTCAGAATTATGGCGTGGGATTGACCGTCACTTTCCCCTTCATGGATCGTTTCAGCCTGCACGAACAGGAGAGCGCGGAAGCCGCCCGGATCCGCGCGGGCCGCGCGCAGTACCAACTGATTGAAACGAATTTGCACGCGCAGTACAACGCCGCGCAGGCTGAACTCACCGGCGCGCGCCAGGTGGCGGCCAAGACGCCGGTGGGAGTGTCAGCGGCGGGCGCGGCGCTCGCCCAGGCCACCGCGCGTTACAAGTCCGGGCTGGCGCCGATCGATGACGTAGCCCAAGCGCAGCGACTGCTGGTGGAGGCGCAGATCGACGACGCGCTGGCGCGGCTGAGCGTTTGGCGAGCGCTGCTGGCGGTAGATGCGACGCGCGGGGACATCCAGCCATTTCTGGCCGAGGCGGGTAAGTAAATGCGACTGGTTCTGGCAGCACTCAGCCGTCCGGTGACCGTGATTGTGGCAATCGCCGCGCTGGTGCTGTGCGCTTTTCTGGCGATTGAGCGCATGCCCATCGATATTTTCCCGCAGGTGGGGGATCCGGCGATCTATGTGGCGCAGCCTTACGCCGGCATGGATCCCGCGCAGATGGAAGGCTTCATCACTTACTACTACGAGTATCACTTCCTCTACATTACGGGTATCGATCACGTGGAGAGCAAGAGCATTCAGGGCGCGGCGCTGATGAAGCTGGTGTTTCATGAGGGCACGGACATGGCGCAGGCCATGGCGCAAACGGTGGGATATGTGAACCGCGCGCGATCGTTCATGCCGCCCGGCACCGTGCAGCCATTCATCACACGATTCGATGCGGGCAGTGTTGCGGTGGGGCAGCTTGTCTTCAGCAGCCGGACACGCACGCTGGGCGAGATGCAGGATCTGGCGTTGAACCGCGTGCGGCCGCTGTTCGCGACGCTGCCCGGCGTGTCGGCGCCGCCTCCGTTCGGCGGCAGCCAGCGCACGATCGTGATCACGCTCGATCCTGACAAGCTGCGGCAGTATAAAGTCTCGCCCGAGGAAGCGATCAGCGCGGTGAGCAAGGCAACGCTGGTGATGCCGTCAGGCAATATGTGGACCGGCGCCATCGAGCGCATTGCGCGCACGAATGCTTCGCTGGGCGGCAATATCGCCGACCTGTTGAGCACGCCGATCCGGCCGGTTTCCGGCGCTACGGTGTATCTGCGCGACATTGCGACGATCGAAAACGGCGTGGATCTGACTACCGCTTACGCGCACGTCAACGGGCGCCGCACGGTCTACATTCCGGTGACCAAACGTGCGGACGCATCGACCCTGGCCGTGATCAATCGCGTGAAAGCGGCGCTGCCGGAATTCAAGAAGATCGTTCCGGACGATATCGATGTGCGCCTCGAGTTCGATCAATCGTCCTACGTGACGAATTCGCTGCGCGGGCTGGTGTTCGAAGGCTTGCTGGGCGCTGCGCTTACGGGCCTGATGGTGCTGATCTTCCTGCGTGACTGGCGCAGCGCCCTGATCGTGGTAGCGAACATTCCGTTCGCGCTGCTGGGCGCGGTGGCGCTGCTGTGGCTGACGCGGCAGACGCTCAATATTATGACGCTGGGCGGGCTGGCGCTGGCGGTGGGCGTGCTCGTCGATGAAGCAACCGTTGAGATCGAGAACATCCACACGCGCATGCTGCCCGGCGTTTCGCGCGCGCGGGCGGTGCTGGATGCCTGCAACCGCACGGCGGTAGCGCGCCTGCTTTCGATGGTCTGCGTGCTGGCGGTGTTTGCGCCGTCATTTTTCATGACCGGCGTGGGGCGGCAGCTCTTCGTGCCGCTATCGCTGGCGGTCGGCTTTGCGATGATTTCGTCGTACTTGCTTTCGAGCAGCCTGGTGCCCGTGTTTTCGATCTGGATCATGAAAGAGGCGCATCGCGGCGAGGAGCGAGAGGGGTATTTCGGGCGCCTGCGCGGATTCTACTCCGGCTACGTGCAGCGCATGCTGCGGTTTCGCTGGCCGCTGGCGATCGGATATCTGCTGGTCTGCTTCGGGCTGCTGGCAGTGCTCGTTCCACGCATCGGCACCGAAATCTTTCCGGACGTGAACGCGAGTATTTACCGGCTGCGGTTGCGCGCGCCGGTGGGGACACGCATCGAGCAAACCGAGCGCATCGTGCTGCACGCGCTCGATATCATCAATCGCGATGCCGGACCGGGCAACGTGGCGATCACCAGCGACTTCATGGGGCTGCAACCTTCGAGCTATCCTGTCAACCTGATTCATCTTTTCACCGCCGGACCGCAGGAAGCCGTGATCCAGGTGGCATTCAAACCGGACGCGCCGCGCGGCGAGGCCTTGCGTGAGCGGATGCGCGGGAGCTTCGCGCGTGAATTGCCGGGAACGCAGGTGTCATTCGAAGCGGGCGATATCGTGAGCCAGGTGATGAGCTTCGGTTCGCCGACGCCCATCGAGGTAGCCGTGCAAGGCATCAATTTGCAGGTGAACGCGGCGTACGCGGAGAAGGTACGCGCGCAAATGGCGAAGCTCGATTTCCTGCGCGATTTGCAATTTGCGCAGGAGCTGAATTATCCGACGCTGGATATCAATATCGATCGCGATCGCGCGGGGCAGTTCGGGCTGACGATGGCGGATGTGGTGGGATCGGTCGTACCAGCGACATCGTCGTCGCGCTTTACGGCGCCCAATTACTGGCGCGATCCCACGTCGGGCAACGGATTCCAGATTCAGGTGGAGCTGCCGCAGAACCGCATTCAGAGCATCGCCGAGATTGGCGAACTGCCGGTGATGGCGGATGGGCATCGGGCGCCGCAGCTTACCGATATTGCGGCGTTGAAGCCGGGCACGATGCCGGGGCTCATCGAGCGATATAACGGCCAGCGCGTGGTCAGCCTGACGGCGAATATCCACGGCCTCACATTGGGCCAGGCGGCCAGCAGGTTGAGTGCGGCGCTGAAGGCCGCCGGCGAGCCGCCGCGCGGCGTCAGCGTGAGGCTGCGCGGCGAGATCCCGGCGCTGGAGCAGACGGTTTCGGGATTGCGCGCCGGTCTGCTATTGGCCGTGGCGGCGATCTTTCTGCTGCTGGCCGCGAATTTCCAATCGCTGCGGCTGGCGCTGGCGATCGTGCTGATCATCCCGGCGGTGTTGTGCGGCGTGATGCTGATGCTACTTATTACGGGGACGACGTTGAACATCCAGTCGTTCATGGGCGCGATCATGGCGATCGGCATTGCGGTGGCGAACTCGATTCTGCTGGTCACTTTTGCCGAGCGGGTGCGCCACGAAGGCCGCGATGTTCGCGGCGCCACGCTTGATGGAGCGTCCGGGCGCCTGCGCGCGATTTTGATGACTGCCGCGGCGATGATCTGCGGCATGGTCCCGATGGCCATCGGCGCAACGGAAGGCGGGGCGCAAGCCGCGCCGCTGGCCCGCGCGGTGATCGGCGGGCTGATCGCGGCCACCTTCACGACGCTGACGATTTTGCCGGCGATTTACGCAATCTTGCAGAGACGTGCGGCGGTTACCTCGCCGTCGCTCAACCCGATGGATCCGGAGAGCCGATATTATGATGCCACGTAGTGCCATGCTGGCGTTTGTCGTGGCCGCGACCGCGCTCGCCCAGCCGAGTCTGGTAGCGGTGATTTCGAAGCCGGTGTCGCGCACCGTTGAACTGCCCGGCGAGATTCAGCCGTATCTGAGCGTCGCGCTGCACGCCAAGGTCGCGGGATATGTGGACCGCATCCTGGTAGATCGCGGCAGCGTGGTGAAAGCGGGCGAACTGCTGGCCGAATTGAGCGCGCCGGAAATGAAGTCGCAGATCGCGGAGGCTGAGTCGAAAGTGCAGGCGGCCGAGTCGGAGAGGCTCCAGGCAGTGGCGCAGGTTGCGGCGGCGCAGAGCACGTATGAGCGCTTGCAGAAGGCTGCGGAGACACCGGGCGCCGTGGCAGGCAACGAACTGGTGCAAGCGCAGAAGCAGGTGGATGCCGCGCAGGCCGTGGTCAGCGCGCGGGAGCAGGCCAGCCGCGCGGCGGAAGCTGCTGTCCGCGCGCAGAAAGATATGGAGGCGTACCTGAAGATCACGGCGCCGTTCGATGGCGTGGTGACGGATCGCTTTGTGCATCCGGGCGCGCTGGTGGGCACGGGCGCGGACGCGGCGCTGCTCGAGATTCAACAGGTGTCGCATTTGCGCGTGGTCGTACCGGTGCCGGAAGAAGACGTGGGCGCCACCGCGCGCGGGACGAGCGTTCCATTCCATGTGCCCGCTTACCCTGATCGCACGTACAATGGAACGGTGGCGCGGGTCGCGCACGCGCTGGACATGAAGACGCGCACGATGCCGGTCGAGCTGGATGTTTTCAATCACGACGGCACACTGGCGCCGGGCATGTATCCGAGTGTGAAGTGGCCGGTGCGGCGCGAACGGCCGGCGCTGTTTGTGCCGAAGACCAGCGTGGTGGCGACGACGGAGCGCGTCTTCGTGATCCGGAACAAGAACGGGCGCGCGGAGTGGGTGGACGTGGAGAAAGGGATGGCGGACGGCGACATGATCGAAGTGAGCGGCGCGCTCCAGGCGGGCGACATGATAGTGCGGCGGGGCACGGATGAGATCCACGAAGGCGCGGCCCTAGGCGGAGCGAAGTGATTTCGCGGCGCGGATGGCTGCTGGGCACGGCGGCGCTGGCAACGCGGGCGGAGACGAAGCGTTCGCTGCTCGCGTATGTGGGCAGTTACAGTTCGCCGCAAGGTCCGGAAGGCAGCCACGGAAATGGGCAGGGCATTTACCTGTTCGAGGTGAATCCCACGACGGGCGCGCTCGCGCCGCGCGCGATGTTTCCGAACCCCTCGAATCCTTCGTGGCTGGCGTTGGACCGCACGCGCACGCATCTGTACTCGGCGAATGAGACTGCGGATGGCTCGGTGAGCGCATATGCGGTGGAGCGCGCGAACGGGCATCTCACGTTGCTTAACACCGTGAGTTCGGAAGGTGCGGGTCCGGCGCACTTGAGCGTGCATCCTTCGGGCAAGTTTGTGCTGGTGGCGAATTACGCGGGCGGCACGGTGGCGGTGCTGCCGATTGTGGCGGGCGGCGGACTTGGCAAGGCCACGGACGTGAAGCACGATCAGGGAACGGTTGGGCCGGTGCATGCGGCCAGCGCACCGCCGGGCAGCTTCGCGATCAGCGGTCACGATCGTGTGCATGCGCACATGATCCAGTCCGATCCCTCGGGCCGTTATGTGCTGGCGGCCGACCTAGCTCTCGATCGCATCATGATCTGGAAATTCGACGCGGCGCGCGGCAAGCTATCGCCGAACGATCCGGCGTTTGTGGCGCTGCCGGCGGGCGATGGCCCGCGCCACTTCGTTTTCCATCCGAACGGGCGCTGGCTGTACTCGCTGCAGGAGGAAGCTTCGACGCTGGTGACGTTCGATTACGACGCGTCCGGCGGGCGGCTCACGGCGAAGCAAACCATCTCGAGCTTGCCGAAGGGATTCGCCGGCACTAATTTCACTTCGGAAGTGATGATTTCGCCGGATGCGCGCTTTGTGTATGCCGCGAACCGCCTGCACGACAGCATCGCGTGGTTTGCGATCGGCGCGCCGGGCTCGCTCACCTTCGCCGGCGAGGAGTGGACGCGCGGCGATTATCCGCGCAGCTTCAACATCGATCCCACGGGCGGTTTCCTCTATTCGTGCAATCAGCGCGGCGACGCGATTGCTACGTTTCGCGTGCACCGTGCCACGGGCGCGCTCACCTTCACTGGAGAATACACCGGGGTGGGGACGCCGTCCATCATCGTGTTTTCGGCCTGAGGCCTGCTCCACGGTAAAATCAAAAGATATCCTTGATGGAATCGCAAAACTATGCGCAGTTACTCGATCTAGCCGCTCGTTTGTGGAGGATCGACCCGGAATTTTGGGATATCTGGGGCCGCAAGCACATTACTTCGGATGAAACCAAGCAGGCGATCCTGCGGGCGCTGGGTGTGCGCGCGGAAACCGCCGAGAGCCTGCGCGAGTCGATCGAGGCGCACCATCACCAGGAATGGCAACGGCTGGCGCCGCCCTGTCTGGTAGCTATCCAGAACACAGCGGTCGAGTTGCCGCTGCATGTGCCGGCGGAACTCAGCCGCACCGTCGCACACGTCGAGTTGCGCGAAGAAGGCGGCGTCACGCACGCACTCAATTTTGCACTGGGCGATTATCCGGACTGCGGGACGGCGGAGATCGACGGACGCCGGTACGTACGTAAACAGACGCCGCTGCCGCAAGGGCTGCCGCTCGGGTATCACGACGTAAACGTGCGCGTGGATACCCTAGAACAGGGCACGCGTCTGATCGTAGGGCCCGCGCGGGCGTACGAGCATCCGGCGCTGGCCAACGGCGGCAAGACCGCGGGTGTGGCGCTGGCGTTGTACGGTGTGCGTTCGGAGCGTAACTGGGGCATCGGCGATCTGCGCGATCTGCGCGGCGTCATCGATTGGATGGCCGACGATGTACATACCAGCTTTATCGCGCTCAATCCGCTGCACGCGATCTATAACCGGCGGCCATATAACACCAGCCCATATTTGCCGGAATGCATTTTCTATCCGAATTATTTGTATTTAGATGTGGAATCGATCGCCGATTTCGCAAAATCCGCGCGTGCGCAGCGGCTCTGGGCGCTGCCCGAAACACAAAGGCAACTGGCGGTTCTGCGTGATTCCGAATTCGTGGAATATGAACAGGTCGGCACCTGGAAATTACGGTTCCTGAAACTGGCCTTTCTGGAGTTTCTGCGGGAATACCGCGCGGGCACGCCGCGGGCGATCGAGTTCAGGCGATTCATGGACGCGGAAGGCAGCCTGCTCGAACGGTTCGCCACTTATTGCGCGCTCGACGAATATCTGCACGCGCGCCATCCGAATCTGTGGACGTGGCCGGATTGGCCGGCGCCCTACCGCGACCCCGATTCGCCCGAAACCGAGGCCTTCCGTAAAAAACATTGGCGGCTGGTTTTGTTTTATAGCTACGTGCAGTGGCAGCTCTATCAGCAGCTCCACGCGGCGCAAGCCTATGCGCGCGAGCGCGGCCTGCCGATCGGCTTGTATCACGACCTGGCTTTGGCGACGGACAATTACGGCGCGGACCTGTGGGCGCACCGACGGTTCTTCGTGGGCGGCTGCCGCGTGGGATCGCCGCCGGACGACTTCTCGCCCAAGGGCCAGGATTGGGGCTTTCCCCCGCCCTGCTCGGAACAGCATCGCGAGAATGGCTACCGCCTGTTTACCGAATCCATCCGCAAGAACTGCCGGCATGGCGGCGCGCTACGCATCGATCACGTGATGCGCTTCTTCCGGCTCTACTGGATCCCCGACGGCGCCGACGCGACCGCCGGCGCCTACGTACGCGAGAATTACGAAGACCTGATCCGCATCCTGGCGCTCGAAAGCGTGCGGCAGCAGGTGACGATCATCGGTGAGGATCTAGGCACGGTGGAGCCTTTCGTGCGCGAGACGCTCAACCGCCTTGGCATCCTGAGCTACCGGCTGTTCTATTTCGAGAAGCGGCAGGGCGGCGAGTTCAAGACCTACAACGAGTATCCGGAGCGGGCGTTAGTCTCGTCCACCACGCACGATCTGCCCACGCTGGCGGGCTTCTGGATCGGCGAAGACATCGAAGCGCGGCGGCGCGCCGGCATGTTCCCGGATGATGACGTGTACCGGCGGCAACTGGCGGAGCGCGGCGTAGAGAAGCAGAAGATGGTCGACTTACTCCACGGTCTAAGCCTGTTGCCGAATTACTTCCCCACTTCCGCCACGCTGGTACCGGAGATGAACGGCGATCTGCACAACGCCATCATCGGCTTTCTGGCGCTGACTCCGTCGCAACTGCTGGCGGTCAACCAGGAAGATCTGACCAAGGAGATCTCGCAGCAAAACCTGCCGGCCACCACCTGGCAGTATCCGAACTGGGGCCGCAAGATGAAGTTCACGCTCGACGAGCTACGGACCAAACCGGCCGCGCACGACTTTGTGGCGATGTTCCGGAACTGGCTGGTGCGGACCGGGCGAATCAACTCCCGGTCCGCGGAGCAGTCTGCTTAGAAGATGAACTTCAGCCCCAATTGCAGAATGCGGGGGTTGCGCGCCGAGTTGGGATGCAGGAAGGCCGAGTCGAGGCAACTGGCATCACCGGCTGAGTAATTCGATCCGCCGTAGCAACTGATGCCGCTGTTCACGCCGCTGAATTGCGTATGGTTGAATACGTTGAACGCTTCGGCACGGAATTCGAAGTTCTTGACTTCGGTAACGAAGAAGTTTTTGAACATTCCCATGTCGAAGTTCCAGAACCAGGGCAGATTCAGGACGTTGCGCTGCGCAGTACCGAACGTCAGGCCGGTAGGAGCAGCGAACGCCCCCGGATTGAACAGCAGCGGACCAATGACATTGGCCGCATTGGTGACCGGCGGAGCGGCGTTCGGGTTCCCGATGATATTCGCATAGACGTTGGTGCCCGTGCCGTTGCCGACACCGGGTCCCGGTATCAGATCGTTACCGGTGCCCGCCGTCACACTGAATGGGGTTCCAGTCTGCATGGTGGTGAGCCCTGAAAGGTGCCAGCCGCCCAGGACCTTTCCCGCGAGGGTCTTCGTATTCGTGAAGAAAGGAGCATCCAGCGTGTAACCGACGTTTAGGATTTGGCGCTGGTCGAAGTTAGAACTAGCGCGCGTCAGTCTCATGTTGTAGGAATCGAGGAAATTTCCGTCGTAGCGATCCGAAGAGTCGTCCAGCGCGTGAGCCCAGGTGTACGCCAGGGTAAACTGGGCGTGGCTGGCCGTACGGCGGGCCGAGACTTGGAGCGCATTGTAGATGGAGTTCGCCTCGGGCTCGATCAACGTGATGTTCGAATAACCGACATACGGACGATACGGATCCGCCGGGCTGGAGCCGCAAGCCACGGCCAAATTCTGCGCGGTCGCGCCGGTCACGGTCTGGCCGTTCACGACTCCGGCCACGTTCTGAGTCCAAGCCCCCGTTACCGTGTTGCAAATGGCCTGTGTCAGCGGCTGACCTGCCTGGAATGGATTGTTGCTGACCGGCTGCAGCTGATTGATATCCCGCTGCCAAGACAGGTGCGTGCCCTTGCTGCCCACATATGCGACGGTCATGACCGTATTCTTGGCGATATCGTGTTGCAAGTCGAGGTGCCATTGCTGCACGTAAGGCCAAGTCATCCGAGTAGTGTAAGTCGTGATACCGGTGGTTCCGGACAAGCCGGCGCCGCCGATATTGGTGTACCCGACGATGTTGTACTGGGTGGGATCCAGAATTCCAGGCGGCTGGCCCTCAAGGCCCGAAATGCCTTCGTTGCCGTTCAGGTGTTCATAAAAGATACCGTAGCCGCCACGGATAGCCCACTTACCCTCACCGGTTGGATCGTACGCGAAGCCGAATCGCGGGGCCCAATTGGCCCACTTCACGCTGTAGCAGGTATGCGGGGTGCCGTTCTTTCCGCAAGCCACTTCGCCGTTATAGGGGTTGCCCACACCGGGCACCAAATCACCCTGGACGCCTGTGATGCTGCCGGTGATGTCAATCTGCGGCGCGTCCGCGGGATTGTACAGCGAGGGGTAGAAGTTATAGAATTGGTCGTACTTCTCCCAATAACCGCCATAGCCACTCATGCGCAGGCCTAAGTTCAGGGTCAGTTTCTTGGTCACATGCCAGTCGTCCTGGATGTAAGGTTCAAAGACTTTGTCGCGATAGTAATACTTGGTCTGCGCGTTGTTCTGGCTGAAGTTTGCAATGCGCCCAGTCAGGAAATCCGCCCAGGCATTACCAGTGGTGACAGGAGAGGTGTTGCTGAAGGTCAGGAAGCCCTGCGTCTCGGCCCCATTCTGCTCGTTCTTCTGGGCGAACGCCGCGTAAAAGCCGATGTACACGTTGTGCGATCCCCAGATCTTGGCGATCTGATCGCGGAACGTATAAGTGGGGTTGGCGTTATTCCACGGCCAGCCAGCCACGTCTGCCGTGAAGCCGCCATTATAGGCCGCGCCGCCGCTGATGCTGACGCCAGGCAGTTTACCGCCAAAGCCGTTATCAAACAAGCCTGTCATGGTCATGCTAGAGGGCCGCTGCCACAGATTCCCCGAAGGATTCAGAAAAATGTGGTCGGCTGTGTAGCTGAAGGTGAATTCGTTCAGCAATGTTGGCGAAATGTTGGTGGCCTCGTGCGCCACGAAACTGGTGCCCGGTCCCACAAAGTTGGTTCCCACGGTCGGAAACGCATCGCCGCTCCACAGGGACGTAGCGGTGATAGTGTTCCACGAATCATGGATGTAGCGGACGAAGAATCGGTTGGTATCGTTAAAGTTCTCGTCGATGCGGAACAATTCTTCGCGCCAGTGGGTTGGCGTTGAGAACGATGACGAAAAGAAGGACTCGTTCCCGCTTCCCGAAGTGGGGGCCGGGACTAAAGGCATGATGGCCGTCGCATTCGAATCGATGGGGACTGCATTATTCGGGAAATATGCGCCGGTAGCGGGATTTACGGGGCAATCCGGATAGGCGGTCTTATTCACCGTACTTCCGCCGGCCGGACAGACGTCATTGAATATCCCTTGCCTTTCCTGGGTTGAGGGCACCTGCACGTCAAAGGTGTTCGGCACGATCTCGCGGCGCCACTCTTCGCTCCAGAAGAAGAACGTCTTGTCTTTGCTGGTGTTGTAATGGTGCGGAATGTACACGGGTCCGCCAATGGTGTACCCGAAGTCGTTCTTCCGGTACTTCGGCACGTCCGGGGAGAAGAAATTGCGCGCGTTGAAATCGTTGTTACGCACAAACTCGAATGCATCGCCATGGAAGTCTTTGGTTCCCGACTTGGTGACGACTTCTACCGTGCCCGAGCCGTTGCGGCCATACTGGGCGCCGTAATCCGCTGTCAGGACACGGACCTCGGCAATGGCATCCACGTTTGGATAGACGTTCAGCGTGCCGTTGCTGCCGTTGTCCATGTTGTCGCCGCCATCGAGCTCCCAGTTGTTATACTCCGTGCGGCCTCCGTTGACGCTCCAGGCGACGCTTCCATAAACGCCGACGGTGCCTTCTTCCTGCCCGTTTTGTTGGCTGACGCCGGGCGTGAGCGCAATCAACTGAGTGTAGTTGCGGCCGTTCAACACCAACTGCGAGATCTCGCGTCCAGTGACCACGCCGGAGACCTCCGAGGACTCCGTCTCCACCTGTGTCACGTTGGCAGCCTCGACGGTGACAGTAGTCTTAACTTCTCCGACTGCCAGCGTGGCGTCCGCACGCGCACGCTGCGACACGCGTAATACGATCCCTTTGGCATCGTATGTATTGAAGCCGACCGCGCTCACCGACAGGTCGTAAACGCCTGGCGGAATGGCCGCGAACAGATATTCGCCATCGGAGTTGGTCGTGGTTTTTAGTACCGTTAGCGTAGCGGTATTGGTCAGACTTACGTCCGCCTTGGCGACCACTGCGCCCGTATTATCTCTGACTGTGCCGGTGATCGAGCCCGTACCCTGCGCGAACAACGTGGGCGCAAGCAGGATCAGTGTCGGCAGAAGCGTTCGCAAGAAACGCATACCGATGCTCCCTCTTTTCTGGCTTTCCTGAAACTCTCGTTACACCGAAGAACCGTCCGGGGATCATGTCCTCGATTGACGGTTTCAGGGTAGTATACTCCAAAAAAGCTTGGGTTGGATAAGTTTTTTTGGGGGGAGATGGCAGCTAGCGTACTACCTCGGCGGGGTCGTCCATCCTGATGCTGGGGCGGGGATCGAGGGGTTCGCGGGCGGAGGCTGGATCGAAAAGCCGGCGATCCTCGGGCTGCACGTGATAGGCGGCAAAGTCAGCGTCATTGGTGAAACAATCGCTCAAGTCACTCGCCGCGGCATCGAACAAGTTGAGCGGCGGCAGACCCAACAGCCGGAAGATGGTTTTCAGCATGCCGGGGAAGCTGGTGTTCACGTGCGATACGTAGTTGCGTTTGAAATAAGGCCCGATGCCCAGGAAGACGGTGCGGTGGGAATCGATGTGATCGCGGCCGCCCTGCGCATCATCCTCGGTGACGAAGATAGCCATCTGGGGCCACCAGGGCGTCTGCGATAGAAACTCCACGATGCGCCCGAGCGCGTAATCGTTGTCGGCGACGTACGATGCTTCGTACGGATAGCCATCCTGCGGACGCGGCGCGGTCATGTGATCGTCAGGCAGGTGAATGTAGATAAATCGTGGAAATGGCTGGCCGCCGTCCAGGTATTTCTGCTGAATTTCGCGGATAAACTGCGTTGCGCGAAATTGGTCCGGAATATTCATATTAAATACCGGATAGTCGCGCGAAGTATTTTGATAGAGCGGCTCGGGCATGGGCACATTGGTGAGGAAGCGTCCACCGGTTGGCTGGTAGCCAGTGCCTTCGTCAACCCCTGCCAACTCGAAGCCTTCGCCATAGTTGCGGAAGGAGATGCCGTGGCGGGCAAGGTGATGCCAGATCGTGCCTCCCTCGGGCTGTTCTTCCGGATGGACCGAGGAATTGCCTTCGGCAAACAGGAGGCGCCCCGGAGCTGTGGTTGGAAACCGGAAGTCGCGCGCATCGGCATAAGAGGCGCGATAGGAAGTTTCAGTCCAGGCGTCGGGATACGCGCCGACCAGCCAGTGGTGCCCGTCCACGCTCACTTCGGAATCGGCGTAGAAATTGTCGCTGAACGTCCAGCGCAAAGCCAGCGCGTGATGGTTTGGCGTCACGCTGACACGCTGCAAGCTGAGGCGGCGGCCGCGGCCCTCGGCGTGGCCCATGCGCCCGAAGCGCGCGATGGCCGGCGAACCCATCACCGAGCCGCCATTGCCGACGCGCTGGATGTCGCCAAACACTTCATCAAAAGTGCGATTTTCCTTGACGATCAGCACCACGTACTGGATCGCGCCGGGGAGCGCCGGCGGCACTTCGTTGCGCGGCGTCAGACCGTTATTCGCCATCACGGTTTGTGTTTCAGCGGCGAGCGCATTCGCGGCGGGCAGCGGAAAGGCCGAGATGCCGCCGCGGCGCACCGTGCCAATGAACATCTCGGACGCCGGATACCCGCTCCAAACATTCGGTCCGGTGCCCTGGCCGTTCACGCTGGCGACATAGACCGTGTCGCCGGACAACTTGACGCAACTCGGGAACCAGGCCACCGGAAGATGGCCCAGCACCTTCAATTGCCGTGTGTCGATGACGCCCACGGCGTTGATGCCGGCCTCGGCGACCAACAGCCAGCCGGTGGATTCGTGATAGGCCATGCCGATCGGCAACACGCCGCGCAGATTCTCCAGGCCCGGAATGCGGATCTCGACCTGACCGATGACGGTGTTGGTCTTGGCATCAATCACAGTGACGGAGTCGTTGTGCGCATTCGACACGTACACGCGATCGGCAGTCGCGAGCACTCCCGACGGGCTGCTGCCTCCATCGATTCCGGCTCCGAACGGCAAGCCGGTGCGGACGAATGTCTCGAGCTTGAGATTTGCCGGGTCCGCGAGGTCGATGACCGCGAGCGAATTGGACTCCCGCACATTGGGATCCCCCAATCCCGGCACGTCGACCGCCCCTTTGCCGGTTTCGCGCCGCGCCCCAGTGACGGCTTCGGCGGAAGGAAATCCGAATGCGGGGAACGGCAATCCCGTCTGCCGGAGGTCGTGCGGATCGAGACCGGGAATGGGCTGATATTCGAACATGCCCACGTTGGTCACGTAGGCTGTGCGTTTGCCGGGTGAAAGCGCCAACGCAAAAGGAAGACGCCCCAGACGCACCGACGATAGCACGCGCTGCTTACGCAGATCAATGGCAACCAGTCGAAAGTTGGCCTGATCGAGGACGTAGAGGACCCCGCGCGCCGGGTCCAGGGCCAAGTCGCCGGTGAAGCTGTCGGAGAAACCGTCGCGGTTCAAATCGTAGATTCTCTTGGCGTCGCCGCTGGCCAGGTCCACCAGGCGCACACGGCCGGTGTTGCCTTCCGATGCATAGACGGAGCGGTCGTTCGCGAAGGCCAGACCCATGAAGACGCTGTGCCATTGATCGTCGTCCTTTTCCTTTTCGCGGCCTTCCTCGGATTTCGGTTTTTTCTTCTTGGGTGCAACCAGTTGCCGGGCTTGCCAGTCGCCGTTCTTTGCACGCTCGAGCACGGTGAGCGAGAACCGGTCAGGCCCGCTATTGGAGGATACCAGCGTCTTGCCGCTGGCGCTGATGGCCAAACCGAACGGTCCGGGCCCCGTGACGTACTGGCGTCCCAGTGGCGAAATAATTCGACCACCGGGCAGGATGCTGGCCGCCCCGGGGCGGCGCAAGGCGGGGCGGATGCCGGCTGGGGCCGAGTACTCCGACGCGAACACGGGGACGGCGAGCAGGATTAGCAAGTGACGCATTTGCGTTCTTCCATGATAAGGCTTGCACGGTAGCAGGTTTTTTCCCGTTATCGGATGCAGAAATTGCCGGAGATGGGCAAGGTCTACACAGCGCATTTCCCGCATTTTCGTGCGAAACTAAACTAAAGATCGAGTTTTCACAGCGGATTACGCAGAGCCGTAACTACTGTGAGTTCTGGCACGCCAAGTGCATTGAGGCTGCGAAAGGAACCAGATGCGGATCCTGATGCCATTCATGTTACTCGCGGTTGGCATGGCAGTTGCTGTGCCGCAGCCGGGCAAGCAATCGGGGCCCTCCGCAAAGGTTTCATTGACCGGTTGCGTGGACGAGCACGACGGCCACTACATACTCACTAACGACACCACCCTCGAACCCAAGGCCAGCTTGCGGCCGGCCGCCGGCTCGGCGGAAGACAACTTTGCCAGGTATGTTGGCCAGAAGGTGAGTGTACGGGGGAGACTCGCCAAAGAGCCGCCTCTTCCCGTGATGACAGTCGAGAGTCTCAAACCTGTTTCAGAAACCTGCGCTCCAGCCGGAGAGCAACGACAATGACACCAAACGAAAAAGCGCTTGGAGGAATCAGCATGGCAAGCACCGCAAGAGTAGTTGCACCGCAGCGAACGTTGGAAGATCCCTTGGCCCATCTGCCGTGCTCCAGCATCGTGGAGTACAAGAAGGGTCAGAACATTTACGGTCAAGAACAGCCTTCCACCAGTATTTACCTGGTGATTGAAGGGAAGGTAAAAGTCTCGCGGATGGCGGATGACGGCCATCAGGTGGTGATGGACATCTACCAAACCGACGAATTCTTCGGCGAAGGGGCGTTTTTGAGCCTGCCGCAACGCGCCGAATCGGCCACGGCCCTGGAGAACACCAAGTTGATGACCTGGACTGCCGCCGAGATCGAAGACATCGTCACCAAACGGCCACGTCTTGCCGTAGCCCTGTTGCAGATCCTGGCGCAGCGAAATATGGAGTTCGGCCACCGCATCGAGAGCTTTTCGGTGGACAATATCGCACGCCGCCTAGCGCGCTCGCTGATCCGCTTTTCGGAGCGGCTGGGGGTTGCGGAAACGGACGGGTCGATCCGCCTGGCGCCGTTCACGCATGAACTGCTCTCGCAGTATGTGGGCACCTCGCGCGAGATCGTGACGCATTACATGAACCAGTTCCGCCGCCAGGGCTACCTGCGGTATTCGCGCAAGGGCATTATCCTCTATCGCGACGCGTTCAAGGAATGGCTGCGCCAGAACAGCCACTAGTTTGGCGGACCAAGGGCCCGCCGCCCGCCCCACGCCGCAGTCGCTAAACGGCAACTGCTCGTGAGTGCGGAAATGTGTTGTGCGCGCGCACCTGCCCGGCCTGCCACAGGTGGCGCCGTTCGTGCGCCGCGATCCAGGCGAAGGTCAGGTACAGATTGAACTTCAGCGGGCGCATTTCCAACGCCGGGACCTTGATGCGCGGCAGATCGAGCGACGCGGCTTGCTCGATCTGCCGCATCAATTGATCCTGCAAATGCAGAAAGGTCGGCATCACCGCCGTGACGGGCTGGCCATAGGCCGGGGTCAGCGAGCGCGGCGCGCGATAGGTATGCTTCGAGGGTGGTTCGGTGTGGCGAAGAATCCATTTGCCGAACCATCCGTGACCCGAGGAGGCCGCGCCCGGCCGGCCCTTTCCTTTCTGCTCTTCGATGATCTTGTCGATCGCGTGCACGTACCTGTCGCCGATCATGTTCAGGTGCGACAGGCACTCGGCGATTGACCATTTCCGTGGATCGGGCCGCCAGTTGAATTGAGACTCCGCGAGCCCGGTAACAAGCTCGGACGCCTCTGTCTTCACGGCGGCAAATTGGGCCTGCAGCGCGGCAAGCTCCGAGTTGGAAGCAGCCATCATCCAGATACTTTAATAGAAGTCGCCCGCGATTGTCATGCGGCACGCGCCGTTCTGGTGTAAGCTGATTGCCGATGCGCGCAAACATACTTTGCCTGGTTCTGCTGAGCGCGGCCAGCGCCGAAGCGGGTGTGCCGCTGCAACCACTGGCGCAGCAGGTGCGGCGGTTGGAAGATGCCATGAACTACCTGGGGCAGCCGCTTCCGGCGGCGGATCACCAGGCGATCAACGCGGCGATGGGGAATTCGGACGAAGCGGCCGCGGTGGCCGGGATCGAGAAGATTCTCGACCGGTACGCGCTGGCTATCGTGGACATCAACGCGGAAAGCCGCGTGAAGGTCGATCCCGGACCGGCCAAAGCCGAATTGGTCGAGGGCGGCACGCGCCTGTTCCTGGTGAAGGTGATCAATCGCGCGAACGTGACGGCGGCATTGCGCGTGGCCAGCCCCAACAGCGGCAACGTTTACATCCAGTCGACCGGGAATCCGGCGCCCAAGTTGGAATTGACGCCGCAGGAAGCCGCCGAGCGCTGGGCGGACATTTCCATGTTCGATACGCCGCCGATGTCGCGGCGTTTGTCTGGGCTGGAACTGGATTACCGGATTTTGCAGATCTACAGCCGCGATCGCGGCGAACGCTCGGCACAGGTTAGCTTCAATGTAGGACAAGGCAGCCAGGATATCGGCTTTCGCAATGACATCCTGGTGCTGTTCACGGCCCTGCCCGCGCGCACGATTACCTTGCACGTGCACGATGAGAAAGGCCGGCCGGCGATGGCGTCGCTGGTGATTCGCGACCGCCTGAACCGGCTGTATCCCAACCCCGCGAAGCGCCTCGCGCCGGATTTCTTCTTCCAGCCGCAGATCTATCGCGCCGACGGCGAGACGATCAGCCTGCCGCCCGGCTATTACACAGTCGCCTACTCGGGCGGGCCGGAGTATCTCCTGCATACGAAGGAATTCGCGGTGGACGCAAGGGGCCCCGCGGAGCTCTCTCTACAACTCGAGCGTTGGATCGATCCGTCGCAATACGGATGGTATTCGGGCGATCATCACGTGCACGCGGCAGGCTGCTCGCATTATCAGAATCCGACCGAAGGCGTGCTGCCGCAGGATATGATCCGGCAGATCTCGGGCGAGAATCTGAACGTCGGCGCGGTATTAACTTGGGGCCCGGATTATTACTACCAGAAGCAATTCTTCTCTGGGCATGACGATCCGCTTTCGAAAGCCGGCGAGTTGATGCATTACGACCTGGAGGTATCGGGATTCCCTTCGAGCCATGCGGGCCACATCGTACTGCTGGGTTTGAAGGAGCAGGATTACCCCGGGACGAAGCGCATCGAGGACTGGCCGACGTGGGATTTGCCGATTTTCCGCTGGGCGAAATCACAGGGCGCCGTGGCCGGCTTTGCGCACTCGGGCTGGGGGCTGGAAGTAGCGGGCGTCGAACTGCCGACCTCGCAGATGCCGGGCTTCGATGGCATCGGCGCGAACGAGTATATCGTGGATGTGACTCAGCCCGGCCTGGTGGACTTCATCAGTGCGGTAGATACGCCGTATGTGTGGGAGCTGAGTATTTGGTATCACACGTTGAATGTCGGCTTCCGGACGCGCATCGCGGGCGAGACTGACTTTCCGTGCATCTACGACCAGCGGGTGGGGATCGGGCGGACTTACACCAAGCTCGATAGCTTGAGTTACTCGAACTGGCTGGCGGCACTGAAGGCTGGCCGGAGCTATGTATCGGACGGCAAAAGCCACCTGATGGACTTCGCCGTGAATGGCACACAGGTGGGAACGGGCGAGAGCGAAGTGCGGCTCAACGCGGCCGCCGGCATCCATGCGCAGGTGAAAGTGGCGGCGTATCTGGACCCGCTGCCGGATGCGTCGATTCGGGGCAAGCGCTACGACGAAAAGCCCTACTGGGATATCGAACGCGCGCGCATCGGCGATTCGCGGGAAGTGCCGGTGGAGTTGGTGGTGAACGGGCGCGCGGTGGCTCGCAAGAATGTGCTGGCAGATGGCCAGGTCCGGGATGTGACTTTTGACGCGCCGATCGAGCGGAGCAGTTGGGCGGCCGTGCGGATTCTGCCTTCGTCGCACACGAATCCGATTTTCGTGCTGGTGGGCGGAAAGCCGGTGCGCGCGTCACGGAGCAGCGCGGAGTGGTGCCTGGCGGCGGTGAACCAGTGCTGGACGCAGAAGGCGCCGCGTATCTCTGTTGGGGAGTTAGGCGCGGCGCGCCAGGCTTACGATCACGCGCGGGAGACTTACAAGAAGCTGATTGCCGAGAGCCAGTAAGCTACTCGTACCGGAGCACTTCCGCCGGCGCGATGCGGGTGGCGTTGCGCGCCGGGTAAATGGTCGCGAGGAAGCTGACCAGGATAGCGGCGGAGGCGATCCACACGCCGTCCAACCAACGCGGCTCGAAGGGCACGAAGCTGAGCGCGTAGACGGTTTCATCGAGACGAATCCAGCGATAGTGGTCGGCAAAGTAACAGAGCGTGTATCCAACAACGAGGCCGATCGTGGTTCCGACGACGCCGATCAGCACGCCCTGCAACATGAAGATGCGGCGGATCTGCGCGTGGCGCGCGCCCATCGACATGAGCACAGCGATATCGCGGTATTTTTCCATCACCATCATGACCAGGGTGATGAGAATATTCAGCGCCGCCACCAGTTCGATCAGGCCGATGGTGACGACCGTGACCGACTTTTCCATCTTGAGCGCGTTCAGCAGTTGATGATTGCGCTCCATCCAGGTGGTGGTGGCGTACTTGGGCCCTACCAGCTTTTCGATGGCCTTGGCCACCTCGGGCGCGCGGTTCAGGTCGTCGAGCTTCACTTCGATCTGGTTGACCACGTCTTCGAGCGACAGCGCCTGCTGGGCGGCCTGGAGCGTAGTGTACGCCCAATGATCGTCGATATCGTAGAAGCCGGTTTCGAAAATGCCCACCACGTGAAAGCGGCGGATACTGGGGCGCGGGCCGAAGGGCGTCAACTCGCCCTGCGGGCTGGTCACCGTTACGACGCTATCGAGCATCAGACCGATGTCTTCCGCGAGCCGCGCGCCGAGGATGATGGCGGGTATCCCGCTACCGGACGGGGCGCGCAGCTTGTCCACCGAGCCAGCTTTCAGATGGCGCAATGAATCGCTGATCCGCAGTTCGTCGTCGATGTTCACGCCTTTGAGGATGCCACCTCCGGATTGCATCGGGCCGGAGAAAAAGATGGGCGTGTAGAGAGCCGGTCCGGCGGCGATCACGTGCGGGACCTTGCGGATCCTGGCGGCCATCGCCTCCCAGTTTTCAATGCCGTTGCGCGGCTCCTTCTCCTGCACGTTGATGTGCGCCATGGCGCCCAGCAGGTTGCGCTCGAGCGTGTCACGGAATCCGTTGTTGATGGCCAGCGCCACCACCAGCGCCATCACGCCGGCAGCCACGCCGATGACGGAGATGGCGGTGATCACGGAGATAACAGCTTCTTTGCGGCGCGCCTTCAGATAGCGCTGCGCCACGAAGAACTCGAAAGAGGAGCGCACGGCTCAGCGCCCGTCCAGTTCGCGCAGTTGCGCGGCCAGGCCGATGGGGCCCTCGGGACGCAGCAGCGGAAACAGGATCACGTCGCGGATAGAGCGCGAGCCGGTCAGGATCATGGTCAAGCGGTCGATGCCGATGCCCTCGCCGCCCGCGGGCGGCATGCCGTAGCTGAGCGCGCGCACGTAGTCTTCGTCCATCTGGTGGGCTTCTTCGTCGCCGTGTTCACGCATGGCAAGCTGCATGTCGAAGCGGCGGCGCTGCTCCTGCGGATCGTTCAGCTCCGAGTAGCCGTTGGCCACTTCCATGCCGGCCGCGTAGATTTCGAAGCGATCGACGAAGGCGGGATCGTCGGGCTTTTTCTTCGAGAGCGGCGAGGTTTCGACGGGATAGTCGTAAATGATGGTCGGCTGGATGAGTTGCTCCTCGACGGTACGCTCGAAGATATCGGCCAACGCTTCGCCGGGCGTAGTCTTGCCAGAGTGGGCCAGCAGCCATTCGGGATCGCGCACCTGTTCCGGCGTGGGGCGTCCCTCGCCTTGCCAGAATTCGACGATGGCGTCCCGCATGGTGAAGCGGCGCAGGCAACTAAAGTCGAGCTTATGGCCTTCGTATTCGACGTCCGTGCCGCCGGTGGCGTCGCGGGCTACCTGCGCGAACAACTCCGCGGAGAGATCGATCATGCCCTGGTAGTCCGTGTAGGCCTGATAAAACTCCAGCATGGTGAATTCGGGATTGTGGTGCGTGGAGAGACCTTCGTTGCGGAAGTTGCGGTTGATCTCGTAGACGCGCTCGAGACCGCCGACTAACAAGCGCTTCAGATAAAGCTCGGGCGCGATGCGCAGATACAGATCGATATCCAGGGTGTTGTGGTGCGTGATGAAGGGACGCGCCACCGCGCCGCCATAGAGCGGCTGCATCATGGGCGTCTCGACTTCCACGAATCCGTGGCCTTCAAGCTGCCGGCGCAGCGAAGAGATGATGCTCGCGCGGGTCAGGAAAACTTTGCGCACTTCGGGATTGGCTATCAGGTCGAGATAGCGCTGGCGGTAGCGGGTTTCCACGTCTTCAAGACCGTGCCATTTTTCGGGCATGGAGAGCAGCGTCTTGGAGAGGTACTGCAGACGTTCGGCGTGCACGCTCAACTCGCCGGTGCGGGTGCGGAAGAGATAGCCTTCCACGCCGATGATATCGCCCAAGTCGATCAGTTGGTAGAGGGCGAAGTCGCGCTCGGGGACGCTGTCCTTCCGGACATAGATCTGCAACTTCTCGCCGGCCTGTGCGAGGTGCGCGAATCCGGCCTTGCCCATGCGGCGCAAGGTCTGCACGCGGCCGGCGATGCGAACGCGCACCGGTGCGGCGAGTTCTTCGGCGGTCTTCGCGCCGAACTCGGCCAGGATGGCGGGAATCGTATGCGTGAACTCGAAACGCTGGCCGTAGGGCCGGAAACCGAGCGCCTCGATTTCACGGATGCGGTCCAGGCGCTGCCGCAGCAGTTCGTCTTCCAAAGACAAATGGTTGCTCCTCAGGGAACTTGGATATTATAGGGCTTCGACAGACGTGACCCGATCCATTTCCATCATTATTCCAGCCTACAACGAAGAGCAGCGGCTGCCGGGAACGCTCGACCGGGTGATCGGCTACCTGGCGCGGAAGGACTGGGCGTTCGTGGAGATCGTGGTAGTAGACGATGGCTCGTCGGACGGCACGGTGCGGGTGGCGGAAGAGAGGCGCTCGGCGTGCGGCGGGCTGCGCGTGCTGCGCAATCCGGGCAACCGCGGAAAAGGCTACTCCGTGCGCCACGGCATGCTCGAATGCCGCGGGGAGTGGGCGCTGTTCACGGACGCGGATCTTTCCGCGCCGATCGAGGAACTGGACAAGTTGTGGACGGCCGCGGAACAGGCCGGCGCGCAGGTGGCGGTGGGGTCGCGCGCGCTCGACCGCGCGCTGATCGGCGTGCATCAGTCCTGGTTTCGCGAGAACGCCGGGCGTATGTTCAACCTGGTGATGCGCATCATTACCGGGCTGCCGTTCCGCGACACGCAGTGCGGATTCAAGCTGTTTTCGGCCGCGGCGGCGCGCGAGATTTTCCGGCGGCAGTTGCTCGACGGCTTCGGCTTCGATGTCGAGGTGCTTTTCATCGGGCGGCACTTGGGCTATCGCGAGATTGAAGTGCCGGTGAAATGGAACGACGTGGCGGGCACCAAGGTGAGCGCGTGGTGCGGCGTGGCCGCGTTTTTGGATCCGCTGCTGGTGCGGTGGAATCAGATCCGCGGGCGATACCGGTAAGCGCCGGGCTTTTAGCTTGCCCAGGTGATGAGCCCCGGCACGAAGCGCGCCGCCAGGTGCGGGTGATGCGGCAGCACGCGCACGGTGTAACCTTGCAGACCACTGCGGCAGCAAGGGACGCCGGTCGCTTCGAAAATGTGCTCGCCATTGCCCGGACTGGCGGTGTGCCGCATGGGGAAGCAGGCCGGCAGCGTAATCTCTCCGCCCGCATCCAAAGCTCCCATATAAAGTTCGACGTTCACATTCCCGGGTGAGAGCGCTCCCAAACGCAACCGGGCGCGCACACCGATCAGGTCGCCCACTTTGGCTTCTCCGGACGGACCTTCTTCGATGGCTTCCACGCGCACTTGCGGCCACTCGCGCAGAGCTTTGCATTTCCACGACGCCAGTTCGCGAGCCGCGGCAGCGGAACCCGACTCCAGCCGGCTGAAACGGTCGAAGGCCGGCAGATAAGCCTGTTCCGTATATTCCCGCACCATGCGATGGGTATTATAGGTGTGGCAGAGGTTCTTGAGAGAGCCTTTCATCAGCGCAATCCACCGGCGCGGCACGCGGTCAGGCCCGGTTTCGTAGAACGCCGGCACCACGTCACGCTCCAACAGGTCGTAGAGGGCGCCGGCTTCCACCTGATCCTGTTGCGCCGGATCGTCGTAATGCTCGCCGTTACCGATGGCCCAGCCGATCAGCTCGGATTCGGGCCGCGGCGCACGCCAGGCTTCATCCCACCAGCCATCCAGGGTGCTCAGATTGAGGGCGCCGTTCGCCGCGGCTTTCATGCCGCTGGTACCGCTGGCTTCCAAGGGACGCAAGGGCGTATTCAGCCACACGTCGCAACCCTGCACCAGGTAGCGGCTGATCGCCATATCCTGATCTTCCAGGAAGACCACGTGGCGGCGGAATACCGGGTCGCGGGCCAGGGCCACGATCCGCTGGATCAGTTCTTTGCCGCCCGCGTCGCGGGGGTGCGCTTTGCCGGCGTAGATGATTTGCACCGGCCGTTTGGCGTCGCTCACGATGCGCGCCAGGCGTTCGATATCGCGCAGCAGTAGAGTGGCGCGCTTGTATGTCGCGAAGCGGCGGGCGAAACCGATCGTCAGCGCGCCGGCATCCAGCACTTCGTCGGCGGCCTCCAACTCCGACGGGGGCGCGCCCCGCCGCTTCAACTGCTCGCGCAGTTTCCGGCGGGCGAACGCTACCAGGCGTTCCCGCCGGCGCTCGTGCGTGCGCCAGAGTTCTTCAGCCGGGATGGTATCCACGCGCTTCCAGAGATCGCCATTCGCAGCTTCGCGCCACTGGGGACCCAGATACCGGTCATAAAGGCCGTTCATGTCGTGCGAAAGCCACGACCGGAAGTGGACTCCGTTGGTCACATGCCCGATGGGCACCTCGTCCACGGGCACGCCGGGCCAGATATCGTGCCACATCTGGCGGGAGACTTGCCCGTGCAATTTGCTCACGCCGTTGCTGGAGGCGGCCATGCGCAGGGCCAGCACGGTCATGCAGAACGACTCATGCTCGTCGCCCGGATTCCGCCTGCCCAACGCCAGAAAATCGTGGCGGTTCAAGCCCAGCGATTGCGAATAGCTGGTGAAGTAGCGATCCATCAGGTCGGGGACGAAGTAATCGTGTCCGGCTTCGACCGGCGTATGGCCGGTGAAGATCATACTCGGGGAAGCCAACTCGCGGGCCTCGGCAAACGAGAGTTGGTAGCGCTCCATCAGGCGGCGTACGTGTTCGAGCGACAGGAAGGCCGAATGGCCTTCGTTCATGTGGTAGACCGTGGGGTTGACATGCGCCGCTTCGAGCGCCCGGTACCCGCCGATCCCCAGCAGGACCTCCTGCTTGATGCGCATCTCGTTGTCGCCGCCGTAGAGTTCGCCGGTGATTTCGCGATCCAGCGGGGTGTTCGCCTCGATGTTCGTATCGAGCAGGTAAACGGGGACCCGGCCGGCTTGCGCCCACCAGATACGCGCCGTCACCACGCGGCCCGGATACGGCACTTCGATGGTGACAGGCTTGCCATCGGGCTGCGCCAGCGGACGCAGCGGCAAGGTGTGAAAGTCGTTGTTCTCGTAGGCTTCCTGCTGCCATCCCGCCTGGCTGAGATATTGCTTGAAATATCCCTGCTGATAGAGCAGCCCGACACCCACCAGAGGTACACCCAGGTCGCTGGCGGATTTCACATGATCGCCCGCGAGCACACCCAAACCGCCCGCAAAAATGGAAAGGCATTCGGTCAGCCCGAACTCGGCGGAGAAATAGGCCACCAGCAGGCGGTTCTGCGACGGATGCGTGCGCCGGAACCAGGAACTTTGGCCCTGCACGTGCCTCGCGAATGAGCCTGATACGCGTTCGAGGTGCGCCAGGAAGGAATCATCCGCCGCCGCGGCTACCAGCCGCATCTGGTCGATCCGGCCGAGCATCCGGACCGGATTGTGGTTGCTCGCATCCCAAAGATCGCTATCCAGACGCCGGAATAGCTCGATACTGTCATGGTCCCAGGCCCAGCGCAGGTTATAAGCGATTTCCCGCAACGGCTCCAACGGCTCGGGCAAAGATGGGATTACGTGAAAAACATGAACTGGTTTCAATTGTCCATCCGAGGAACTGATCGGCTTGCCGGGCCTAAACCGTTAGACCCAGTATATTTTCGGATTCCGATATCCGGTTTATCCCGGCTACTCCAGTCTATAGCCCGTACACGTCCGGCGCAAGCTGTCATTTTGGTTAACAATAGCCGCGGGAAACGAGGGCGGTTACTTCACAGGCTGGCTGCTGTAGGCTTCGCCGCGTGCACCCAGGCCGATCTGGAGGAGCGTGTTGGCGGGCAGGACGACGTTGGGGCCGCGCGCGATCAGCGCCGTGTAGATGCTGAACCCGGCGCCGGCGATGGCGATGCCGGAAGCCACGCCGCGCGGACCAAGCTGCGCCACCAGGGTGCCAATCAGGCCCAGACCCACGGCGCCCGATTCGGCGCGGCCGCCAGAGTCGCGATCTGGAATGCCTTGCGAGTTGTAATCCTGATGGAACGAGAGTCCGGCGGCGGCGGTCGCGATGGCGGGAAAAATGAAGCGGGTTTTCGGACTGGCCACGTGCGTGGCGCCCTCGGCATCGAGGGCCAGGTGGGCATCGAAGTCCGCCTCCACGCCTTCGAGATCGCCCCGGATTCTCTGCACGCCTAGCGGCAGCTTGACCTCGCGGAAGACGAAGAGCAGCTTTCCGCCGCGGTGAAAGAAGCGGGCCTTTTGGGCTTTGACCACTTCGCCCTCGAGCCGGCTGCCCTCCGGAATGAGCAGCTTATGATCGGCCGAGAATACCGGCTTGGTGACGACCGCTTCGACGGGCGCGCCGCGGAGCGCGGTGGCGGAACTGAGCGTCGCGAGCAGGCGCGCGCGGACTTCGCCGGGCGCGGCTTCGGGAAAGGTCTGCGGCGCGGCGGCCGGCAATGTCACGGGCTGTTCCAGCGCGGCGTTGAACAAGGTGCCCGCTTGCCAGGCTTGCCGATGATACGGCAGCATCTCGATTAAGCGGGACTTCAGACGGCTCCACTTGCCCGGCTCTTTGAAGGCCAGGATGGCAGCCGGAATCGGGAGGACGCGGGGCAGCCGCTTCTTGCCCGGCTGCGCGACGCGCGCGGTGTGGGCGGCGCCGCGGGTGAGCGCGGTGCGCAGCGGGATCCGGGAACCGTTCAGCACCAGCGCGTCGAATTGCGCGCGCACCTCGCGCGGGGGGGTGAAGTTGCCGTTCAGGAGCGCAGCGAGCCTGCGAGCGAACGGGACTCCGCCGATCTCCGCGATGTGGCCTTCTACCAGGCTTCCGGCAGGCAGCGCTTCCCGGTCGTAAACATAGACAGGCTCGACCAGGCGGCCCGCGACCGGATCGCCCGCGTGCTTGATCCGCACGCGATGTTCGAGCGCCACGCGTAAAGGCACGCCGGCCGGGATGGCGATTTCAGGCACGCCTTGCGCGAGGGCGGCGGCGCTGAAAAGAAGCACGCTGAGGGCACGCATGAGGATAGTTTCCATTGTAATCACGCGGCACGGTTACAATGGTGCGAACAGCGGAGCCTGGATGTGACGCGCCTTTGGCTGATCCTGATTGCACTACCCTTGTGGGCCGGCATCGTTCCCGATCGTTACATGGTGGAACTTTACGGCGAGTCCGCGGCGCAATTCATCGCGCGCACGTTTCCGCCGGGCCAGCGTCACGCGGCGCTATTGGGTGCGGCGGGGCAGCAAGCTCGCGCCGAAGTGCGGCGGAAGCAGGCGCCGGTGCGCGCGCGGCTGCAGCGGCGCGGCGCGGTAGTCATCGGGTCGCTCGACACGGTCGGCAATCTTCTGTTCGTGCGCACGCCGGCGGCGCGGATTGCCTGGCTGCGAAACGTGCCTGGCGTGCGGCGCATCCTGCCCGAGCGCACTTATCGGCTCACATTGGATCACGCCTTGCCGCTGCACAAGGTTCCGCAAGCCTGGAGCCTGGGCGGAGCTTATCCGCAAGGCATGGGCGTCAAGATCGGCATGATCGACACCGGCATTCAGATCAGCCATCCTGGTTTCAGCGACGCCGGATTTCAGGCGCCGCCGGGTTTTCCAATGGCCACCGCGGCCAGCGACCTGGCGTTCACGAATCAGAAAGTGATCGTGGCGCGCACTTATGTGAACCAATGTCTAATGGCCGATCCGGACACTTCGGCGCGAGACGATGTAGGACACGGGACCGGCACGGCCATGGCGGCCGCGGGCGTCCAAAACACAGGCTCGCTGGGAACCATCACGGGCGTGGCGCCGCTGGCCTATCTGGGTAACTACAAGGTCTTCGGCTCGCCGGGAGTCAACGACGAGACGAATAGCTGCGCCATCGATCAGGCGATCGAAAATGCGGTCAACGACGGCATGGACGTGATCAATCTGAGCCTGGGCGCGGTTCCGGCGCCGCGGACGTCCGACGATGATGAGGTGCAGGCAGTGGAAGCCGCGATATCAGCGGGCGTGATGGTGGTCATCGCGGCGGGCAATAACGGTCCGGATCCGAATACGATCGGCTCGCCGGGTACGGCTCCGGATGCGATCACGGTGGGCGCCATGAACAACGACCGTATTTTCGCGGCGCCGTTCACGGTGGGTACGCACGGCCCCTACGCCGCGATTCCGGCGGACGAAGGGCTACCCACGACTCCGATCAACGCGCCACTGGTAGATATATCGCGGCAATTGGATCCTACGGGACTGGCCTGCGGGCCGCTGCCAGCGGGTAGTTTGCAAGGCGACATCGCGCTGATCTTACGCGGCACGTGCACGTTCGAAGTGAAACTGGATGATGCGCAACAGGCCGGGGCGGTGGCGGCCTTGGTCTACACTTACCCGTCCAGTCCGGATGCCCTCATCATGGCAGTAGGAGAGGCTACCCTGCCCGCGGAAATGGTGAGTAACGCCGACGGACTCGCCATCAAGCAGTTTGTAACCATTCCTGCCGCGGCGGCGATGACCTTCATCGAGTCGCCATTCACGATCGACCCGAATACGATTGCCGGGTTCTCCTCGCTGGGTCCCAGCGTGGACTTGTCGATCAAGCCGGATGTCGTGGCCGTGGGCGAGAACTTTTATACGGCGGCGCAGACCACCGACCTGAACGGGGAGTTATACAGCGCGGATGGATATGTCGTGGCGCAAGGCACCAGTTACTCGACGCCGCTGCTGACCGGCGCGGTGGCCGTGATCGAGGCAGCGCGGCCCGGTTTGACGCCGCTCGAATATAAGTCCCTGCTGCTCGATAGCGCGGCCGCGGCGTTTCCGTCTCCCGATCAGGCCGAACCGGTGCAAACCGCGGGCGCGGGTGTGCTGGATTTGAATGCCGCGGTGCTCTCGACGCTCGCGGTGAATCCGGTGTCGCTGAGTTTCGGCGTGGGAGCGGGCACGGCTTCACTTTCTTCCAGCGTGCGCCTTTCGAACCTGGGCTATGCGAGCGATACTTTCCAGATCTCGGCCGTGCCGGAAGGTGGCTCGCCCGCGCCTGTACCCGCCGCGACCCGTGTGACGCTGGATCCCGGCCGGTATTTCGATCTCGCCCTGAGCTTCACGCCATCGCGTCTGGCAGCCGGTGAATATGAGGGCTTCATCGAGATGCAAGGAATCCAATCGGGGACGCGCGCGCGAATTCCTTACTGGTACGGGGTAGCATCCAACGTGCCGGCGCACATCACGGTCTTGTATGTCCCGCCTTCCCCACCGGCAGCCGGAACGGTGGCTACGGACGCGATATGGTTCCGCATCACGGATGCATCCGGGATCATCGCCGGCAATGTCACGCCGAGAGTTACGGCGACCTCGGGAGGCGGCGCCGTCGTCTCGGTCGTCTCGGCGGATTCACAGTATCCGGGAGTCTGGGCCGTCAATGTGCGCATGGGACCCGCTTCGGGTGCGAGTAACGTATTTCAGATCATGGCGGGCAACATAACCCAGACGGTGACGATCATCTCGGACTAGCCGCGGGCGGCGGCGCGCGTCTCTGCGCCACGCGAACCGCCGATTGGTCCTATAATTGTGCTGTGGGAGCGAACGACGTAAAGAAGAAGTTGCAAGAAGAGATCGCCACGCTTGAATACGAGCTGCGCAACGAGCTGCCGAGAGAAATTTTGAAGGCCCGCGCGCATGGCGACTTAAGTGAGAACGCGGAGTATCACGCGGCCAAGGACCGGCAAGGCTTCGTCAACGCACGGCTGAACCAGTTGAAGAAGCGGCTGGCCGAAATGTCGATGGTGGACTTTTCGAAGATCCCCCACGACAAAGTTGGGCTAGGTTCCACGGTGGTGGTCATGGATCAGCAGAAAGACGAAGAGATCACCTACTACCTGGTCACCACGGAGGAGACCGATGCGGCGGCCGGCCGGATCTCGACGAGTTCGCCCATCGGCCGCGCGCTGCTGGGTAAAGACGTGGGAGACGAGGTCAAGGTACAGCTACCGGGCGGCGTGAAAGTGCTGGAGATTCTGAAGCTGACCACCATACACGAGGCGGCGGATCAGGCATGACTTACACGCGCGCCATTGGCATCGTGTTTGGGGCGGCGATCGACCGCATTGTGCGCTGGCTGGCGCTTTCCCGCATTCATCCCAACGTCCTGACGTTTCTGGGACTGGTCATCAACATCGTGGCGGCCTATCTGTTCGCGGCGGGCAACATGCGCTGGGCCGGCGTGGTAGTGCTGGGCGCCGGGCTGTTCGACATGGTGGATGGGCGCGTGGCCCGCGAAACGAATCGCGTAACCCGTTTCGGCGGTTTCTTCGATTCCGTGCTCGACCGTTACTCCGACCTGGCGCTGTTAATGGGGCTGCTGGTTTACTATGCCTCTATCGACCGCTTCTTTTACGTGGTGCTGACGGCCATTGTGATGACTGGATCAGTAATGGTCAGCTACACACGGGCGCGCGCGGAGAATACCATCCCGAAATGCAAGGTAGGCTTTCTGGAGCGTCCGGAGCGGGTGGTACTGCTCATTCTCGGCGCGCTGTTCGACCGCATGGCGCCGGTGCTTTGGGTGATTGCGGTGCTGTCGAATTTGACCGTGATTCACCGCATGATCTACACCTGGCAGGAAACCAAGCGGCTCGAAGAAGCGCAGTTACGTGCGGTGCCTAGCTCTCCAGAATCACGTGCGCCATCCCCAGCTCCGCCGTATGTGTAAGGGATAGGGCGACCGACTTCACCCCCAAGTCCGCCGCTATGCGCCCGGCGACGCCGTGGAAACGTAGCGTGGGCTTACCCGAAGGCAGGTTGGCCACTTCGAAATCCTGCCAGCGCACGCCCCGCCGCCAACCGGTACCGATCGCCTTCATGCCCGCTTCCTTTGCGGCGAAGCGAGCGGCGAAGCGTTCATAGCGATTGGCCTTGCGTTCGACATAGGCAATTTCAGCGGGCGTGTAGATGCGCTCGATAAAATGCCGGCCATAGCGCTCGATGGCCGCCCGGATGCGAGGCACTTCAGCCAGGTCCACTCCCGTACCCACAATCATATGCGTCCAGCCAGCGGGACAAACAGCGCCCAAAGCAAAGCTTTTCCTTGGTGGCCGGCATTGCGGATGGACCGGCCACGATTGCCGATTACGAGATTGATGTAACAGGCTTCGCGCGGCATAGCGCGGCCCGGATGATCAACGTCTTGGGTTAGGCTTTGGCTGCGGCTAGTTTCTTGCGATGCTCCGCCCAACGCTTCTTCTGAGCCGCGGCGATGCGCTTACGCGCGGCAGCGCTGAGCACCCGCTTTTTCGGAGCGGTCTCGTTCTTGGCCGCACCGGCCGTTGCTTTGACAGTACCCAAATGCGCCTGGATCTCGCGTATCTTCGCCGCGATGCGCTCTCTTTCGATTTCATACCCTACAAGAGCCATTTGTAAGGTAGTCTGGTCTGGTGTCGATGCTTTGCCTCGTGGCATTGGTTTCTCCCTCGCACACTATAACATAGTTTTGTAAGATGCAATTCAGCCGTGGCTCATATCTGGAATGAATAATAAAAAAATACGGCTTGGAAGTAAGCTGAATTTGGTAGGCTGCAGTCATGCGAGTCGTCATTCAGCGGGTGAAACAGGCCCGCGTCGAAATAGAAGGGCAAGTAGTGGGAGCTATCGGTACGGGCTTGCTAGTCCTATTAGGAATCGCGAAAACCGATTCGGAGAGGGATGTCGAGTACCTAGCTGAAAAAGTACTAGCCTTGAGGATTTTTCCGGACGAGGCCGGCAAGATGAATCGCAGCATCCGCGAGGCGGGTGGCAGTTTGTTGGTCGTATCCCAGTTCACTCTCTACGGTGACTGCCGCAAGGGCCGCAGGCCTAGCTTCGACTTAGCCGCGCCTCCGCAGGAGGCTCTCCGGTTATATCAACACTTTGTCAATACCGCCCGCGGCACTGGGATTACCGTAGAAACAGGCACCTTCCAGGCACGCATGCAGGTGCACCTGGTGAACGACGGCCCAGTCACCCTGATTTGCGATTCCTGAGCCCGGCCGCGGGTGCGGCGGGCGCGTCTAGCGCGCAAGATACTCTTCGTAAAGCCGGCGATGCTTGTTGTTCAGATCCACCTGCACGCCCTTGATAAACATCTGTTTCACCTGGGTGCGGGTCTCGAGCGGGTCGCCATCGGTGACAATCAGGTCCGCCCACTTGCCTTCTTCGATAGAGCCCAGCTCGCCGGCAACGCCCCAGATCTGGGCCGGATAGAGAGTCACCGCCTTAAGGGCCTCCTCGGGCGACAGGCCGAAAGGTACCGCCGCGGCCGCCTGATAGGGCAGGTTCCGCGGATTGCTTTCCGCGCCTGGCCCGTACGTAGCAAATGCAAATTTTACGCCCGCTCGATACAATTCACCCGGTATGCTGAAGGGTTTGTCATACGGTTCGTCTTCCTCGTCGGGCAGCCGCAGGCTAGGCGCCAGGATCACGGGAATGTCATGCGCTTTGAGTTCGGCGGATACTTTCCAGGCTTCTTCGCCGCGTTCCAGGATCATGCGAATCTTTTGCTTGCCGGCAAAGGCGATGGCTTCTTTGATGCTCTTCTCCTTGTCTGCCCGGATGAGCATGGGCTCTTTGCCCTCAAGCACGGGCAACATGGCTTCCAGCTTCAAGTCGGTCTTAAAGTCGGGACCGGCAGCGGCTTTGGCTTGTTGATACTGGCGGGCCGCATCCATAAAGTCATTGAGCTGCTGGACCTGCTCCTCATACTTTCTCTTCGCTTCGGCAAACGCCGAAGGGCGGTCTTCTCCCATAAGTGCCGCAAAGCGGGAGGGCGGCTGAATGTGTGGATACTCGAGGCGCATCGCGACCGGCGAACGAACCAGCATGTCATCCATGGTCCAGCCATTGAGGTGCATCAAGACGCTCTGACCGGCGATAATCCCGCCGCCGGGACTGGTCACCACCGCCGTGATGCCATTCGCGCGCGTAACCGGGATATGTTCGCTCGCGGGGTTGACGGCCGTAGCCGCGCGTAACTGGGGTTTGAACAAGCCGATGTCCGAGACGTCATTCATCTCGCGCACGGCGCCGATCTCAGAGAGGCCTATCTCCGTATCCGAGTCGATCATGCCGGGATACAAATGCAGACCCTTCAGATCGATTACCTGCGCGCCTTTCGGCGCGGCGATATGTTCCCCGACTTGGGCTATCTTACCGTCGCGCACCAGCACCGAGCCGTTGGCGATCTCCGGGCCGGAAACCGGATGCACGGTAGCGCCGCGAAGCAGTAAGACTTCGGGGCCGGCCGCGCGCAACGCGAGGACGGCCAGCAATACGGCCAGGCAAGTTTTCATTGGAGACCTCCCGGTTCGCCTTTCTTCCCGTCCGCCGTCTCCGGCTTCTTGCGATCCTTCCTTTCCTGGGCCTTCTCCTTTTCGATCAGAGCCTTCTTACGCGCTTCCCGCGCGGGGCGCTCTTCGATATCTTTCTGGCGATCGAAGTAGAGGTCGCCATCAATGAATACTTTCTCGACCTTGGCGTAATTCGAGAGCGGATGTTTGTCGTAGATGGTCAGATCGGCATCCTTGCCCGGCTCGATCGATCCAACGCGTTTATCGATGCCCAGTTGTTTGGCCGGATTGATGGTGATCAGTGAAAGGGCCTCGGTCTCACTCAGCCCGCCGTACTTCATGGTCTTGGCGGCTTCCGTGTTGAGGTGACGCATGAGTTCGGCATCATCGGAATTCAACGAAACCAGCACGCCTTTGCGCACCATGATGGCGGCATTGTAGGGAATCGCATCGAAGGCTTCCGCCTTGTACGCCCACCAGTCACTGAAGGTAGAAGCACCTACGCCGTGCGCGGCGATTTCGCGGGCTACCTTATATCCTTCGAGCACGTGCTGGAGAGTGCAGACCTTAAATCCGAAGTCATCGGACACGCGCAGCAGCATCAGGATCTCATCGGCGCGATAACAATGCGCGTGCACGTAGCGCTTGCCTTCGAGGACTTCAACCAAAGGCTCGAGTTTGAGATCCCGGCGCGGCGGAATGGCTTGCTCGTGACGGTCGACTTTCGCCTGGTAGTCGCGCCATTCCTGCTGATAAGCGCGCGCCTGGGTTAGGGCCTCTCGAATGACATCCTCCACGCCCATGCGGCTGGCCGGATAACGCAGGCCGGGGGAAGCACCGAAGCCGCCGCCGGGAGATCCGGAACGCTTGACATTCTCACCCAAGGCAAACTTGATACCGGGCATGGCGCCCTGGAAGATCAGGCCCTGAGCATCCTTACCCCAACGCATCTTAATGACCTGGCACTTGCCGCCGATCGGGTTAGCGCTGCCGTGCAGGATGTTAGCCGTGGTGACTCCGCCGGCCAAGGCGCGGTAGATATCCGGGTCATCCGGATTCAGCACATCTTCAATGCCCACCATGGAGGAAACCGCCACC
The DNA here is from genome assembly GCA_035541265.1 of Bryobacteraceae bacterium. GTDB lineage: Bacteria > Acidobacteriota > Terriglobia > Bryobacterales > Bryobacteraceae > Bog-159. The sequence continues at coordinate 11,974 of DATKNQ010000053.1, read as the reverse complement.
GCGCCCTCATTAATGCTGTCGGCGGCGATGTGGGAGTGACAATCGATGATGCCCGGCATGACGTATTCGCCCGTCGCGTCGATGACGCGCGCACCGTCGGGCACGAGGATTTTCTCACCGGCCTCGACGATCTTACCGTCGCGAATCAGAATCGAACCCCGGAACGTCCCCTTTGTCACGGTCAGGATCGTGGCATCGCGGATGACCGTGGCCTGGCTGGCCAGCAGAGGCAGGGACAGGAACAGCAGCGCGCAGCGTTTCATTCCTCACCTCCGGGCATGGCGCGTTCATTTCGTCCGCCCGCGGGTCCAGCCTCCGGCGCGGGTTCATACTTCACGCCATCGATAAAGATGTATTGGATTTTGGACTTCTCGTCGAACAAGCCGCCTTTGACTACCAGCAGGTTCGCGATCTTTCCCGGTTGAATGGAACCGACCCGGTCGGCCACGCCGTAGATTTCGGCCGGGCCCAGCGTCAGCGCACGCACCGCGGCATTTTCGGAAAGGCCGGCGTCGATCGCGCGTTTGACAGCCTTGCGGACGTCATTGGCGGCTGTGCCTCCGGAGTAGAACGCGAAGTGCGCACCGGCTTTCTCGAGCGCCGCCGGCGACGATGGCGCGCGGTCTCGCAATTCGAGCGTGCGCAGGCTATCCTCGGCGTCCGGATCCGCATCTTTGGGCTTCTGCGGCCATTTCAAACTGACCAGCAGGGGCGTGGACGACTTCGCCACCAGATCCGCGATTTTGTACGCCTGATGACCTCCATAGAGGACGGCCGGGCGTTTCAATTCCGCGGCGAAGCGGATCATGCGGTCGATTTGCTTGGCGTCATCGGCGGGGAGCAGCAGGCGCGGGGATTCGAGCAGACCTTCCGCGGCGCGATCGTAATCCGGCCGTTTCTGGCCCGCGGGATGGTTGGCATAGGCCTCCATGGCAAGGCGGTAGTGATCGGCGTCGAACGATAGTTGCCGGATGTAGGCGATCACGCCCATCAGCGAGCCAGGGTAGGTGCCGAAGCCATGCGTGGCTAAGGTGACAAATTGGCCCACAGGGGACGCGACCACCATGCGGCCCAGCTTCTGACCGGAGAGATTGAGGAAGGCGCCTTCACCCGCGAAGATGCCCGCGGAGGGGAAAGCGGCGACGGAAGTAAATCCGGCGCTACGCACCGTCTCGATGCGACGGTCCGCCGGGTCGAGCAGGTCGGCCGCGCGCACCCAGGTGGTGGTGAACGGGCGGAATTCCGGCCCTTGCTCGACGGGCACCGGCAGATCCTGTCCACCGAACCGCGGCGTAGTGGGCGCCTCGGCGCGGCGCGATGCGGCGGCCGCTTCCGGCAAGCCTACCGTGCTGAGAGCGTCGATCAGCCCCGGATAAATGGTGCAGCCGTGGCCGTCGATCACCCAGGCATCTTTGGGTAAGTCTAAGTTCTCGCCAACGGCCTCAATAAGACCGTTGCGCAGCAGGACGGTGCCATTGTCGAGCACCGGACCGCTGAGCGTAACGACGCGGGCCCCGCGCAGGGCGATGGCTCCGTTCGTCTGGGCATAGGCAAGCGACGCCGTTGCCAGCAGAATCGTGATGAGGGTTTTCACAAACAGGCATGATATTACATTTTGGGGCGGTTAGTTGGGTTCTGGCGAGGTTTTATTGGGTGGCCGGGTAACGGAGGACCGTGTAGTTACGCAGCGTCACGGTATCGGTGGTGGTAGCAACCATCTGTCCCTTGAAAGCCAGGGTGATGGGATAAGAGAGCGAATCGTAAGCGTTCAGCACACCCGCGGCGAAGCCCAAGACCGTACCCCAGCTTTGAAAAGACACCTGGCAGGCAGCCGTATTGGCGCCCGCCTCGCCGCGGCCGGTGATGAACGCATCGCCCGGCGATCCGGGGCGTTGGACTAACACTGTATTGCCCCAATCAACGGCAAAAGTGAAACCGGTGAGCGTGCCTTCGTGTGAGTAGTCAAAGCTGATGGTGACACGGTCGCCGGGCTGAACGGTTCCGGGCGAGATGGTGCAGGTGGCGAGAGTAGACAGCGTAGTAGAGGATGTCGCCGAGCCCATACCCGCACACAAGACCTGTGGGGCCGGTGGGCCTTGCAGCGCGCCGCTGGGTGTGACTCGGTAAGAGGCCAGCAAGGTGTCACCGGCCTGCGGAATCGAGGCGGCGGTGAACTGCACCGTGTTACCCGCCAGCGTGTAGTCGAGCCCGGTCTTCTGCAGAACGCCGTTGCGATAGAGCGCCAGGCTGCCAGGAGGCGCCGGAGCGGCGCTGAGTGTGAAGGACGCGTTCGCGCCGTTTACCGCGCCGGACGGCACTTCCCCATCCGTGAAATTGGGACCTTGTGCGCTGGATCCCGCCGTGCCGCACGGACCGGAAGATCCATCGACATGCAGGCAATCGGACGCACTGCCGGTAGCAGCGCCAATCGCGCCGGTGGAGTCGATGATGGCCGCTGCTCCGGCGGTGTACGCCGCGCCTTCCACGGGGCGCTGGGCGAGGTCCGCCACCAATCCGGTCACACTCGATTCGGGGATGGGCTGCGTGCCGCTGGTCAGCGGCGTAGCGCCGGTTCCCGGCGACATCAGGACGGCGGCGATAGTCAGCGGCTTGATGCTCGGCGGTACGGACCACGTCTCCGTGAACTGGTCGTTACCCTTACTGGTGAAAGTCACCGTATAGTAGCCGGCCGGGGTGGCGTTGGTGGTGGGCACGAGTTGCACCATCAGGCTGCCGCCGCTGATGTTCACGGTCACCGACTGCGTAGCGATCTGCGAAGTGCCGCCTGCGACGAAGGGCGTCCACTGAATGATGGCAATGCCGTTGTACGGGGAACCGTCCGCGTTGTAAATCGTATCCTGAATGGTGGTGAGCGTCGGGCCGGCGTAGGCTGACGCTGCCAGACATAGCGCAATCAATCCGTATCCCCGTTTGTGGGCGAACATTTGACCTCCGGAAGAAGACCGAGCTCAGGACGAGCCCGGGGAAACCCATGGCAACGATCGACTACCGCCTACAGTTTATGGTCGCCATAGCCCGTGGGGTTCCCTCCAAAATCCACCTGCCGCGCGCTAAGTTATACTCGACGCTGGCCTTGTAATTTCTGTAAGGCCGCTTCTCGAATTGTGACTGGAGGATTATGAGTCAGACGAATCGGCGCGCATTCATCCGGGGAGGCGCTCTCGCGGCGGCCGCGGGCGGAGCGGCGAAAGCTCAATCAGGGCCGGAGAAGAAGGTCTATTATAGAGGCGAAAAGCCCAAGACCACGCCGCTATTCAGCGGAGCGGTATCCTACGGCAACCTTCTGTTCATCGCCGGTATTGGCGCGCATTTCCCGGGCGACATCAAGGCGCACACAGCTCACGTGCTCGATGAGATTCAGAAAACGTTGGAGAACGCCGGATCGTCCATGGAGAAGGTTCTGAAGTGCTCCGTTTTTCTGAGTGACCTAAAGGACTATAAGGCCATGAACGAGGTGTTTCTGGGACGCTTCGGCGAGCATCCGCCGGTGCGTACCACGATTGCGGCGGCGGGCGGCATCCCCGGCGATTCGCTGATCGAGATGGACGTGATCGCGTATATCTGATCGAGCGGCGCAACATGCTGCCATTTCGGCTGGTCTACCACGAAGGCTACGACCTGAGACTCGGCGACCATGTTTTTCCGTCGCGCAAATACCGCTATATTCACGATCGCCTGATCCAGGACAAGTTCGCGGCGGAGGGGGATTTCGTGCGGCCCGAGCCGGCTTCGGACGCCGACATTCTGGCCGTACATGAACCCGGCTGGGTGAACCGGTTGAAATCGGGGACGCTCAGCTATCACGAACTAATGCAGCTCGAGGTGCCTTATAGCCGCGAGTTAGTAGAGGCGTTTTGGCTGGCGGCCGGCGGCACAATTCTGACGGCCCGCCTCGCGCTCCAGAACGGCGTCGGATTCAATGTGGGCGGCGGATTCCATCACGCCTTTCCGGGGCATGGGGAAGGTTTCTGCGCGATTAACGACATTGCCGTGGGCATCCGCCGGCTGCAGCGGGACGGCGCGATCCAGCGCGCCATGGTGGTGGATTGCGACGTGCATCACGGCAACGGCACCGCGGGCGTCTTCGCCGGCGACCCTTCCGTTTTCACCTTGTCGATTCACCAGTTCAATAACTATCCTTCGGAAAAGCCGCCGTCGAGCCTGGATATTCACCTGGCGGATGGCGTGGGCGATGAAGAGTATCTGCACCGGCTGGGCGACGGATACCACTCCGGGCTCACGGTCTTTCATCCGCAATTGCTGGTCTACGTGGCGGGCGCCGATCCTTACTGCGAGGATCAGTTGGGCGGCCTGGCGCTGAGCTTCGAGGGGCTGCGCGAGCGTGACCGCCTGGTGATCTGGACCGCTCTGCATAGTCACATTCCAGTGGCCGTGGTCCTGGCGGGCGGCTACGCCGTAAACGTGCAGGACACCATCGCGATTCACTGCAATACGGCACGCGTGGCCAAGGAGGTGGTGGACAAGGTCGGCTGGTCCGTCCAGTGATACACTGTTTGGACCACTCAAAGGAGGAGTACTTTTGAAACATTCGATCTTGACGAGCGCCCTGGCCGCGGCGCTGCTGTTCTGTGCGGCTGAAACTACGAAAGCCACCGAACCCGACACCAGTGCGGCCGCCGCCTACTGCACACAGACCGGGGGACAGGTCATTACGCGAGTGCCAGCCTACGGCACCAATGGACCGCCGTCATCGTGGCTCATTCTGACGGGCGCGCGCGATTTCTGCCAATACACCTCGGCGACCGACGGTTCGCGGATTCACGTTTTGCTAGAAACGCTCTATGCCACGACACCGACCCTAGCGGCCATGGCCTACGAGGCTAAAGTTCCGCCGGGCTCACCCGGACCGGGCAATCCTGCTTCTTACTATTGCACCCAGCTTGGCGGTAGTGACTTGTTCGGCGGAGTCAATGCGGCGGGCGGCGGCTGGTACGGCCAGGGGTCCAAAGACTCCGTGCTGGAGGCTTGCATCTTCCCCGATATGTCGTCGATCGATTCGTGGGGGCTGACTTATAACGCCGACGGCATTATTCGCGGCATCGATCTGACCACCGTGCTACGCTACACCGGGCCGGCGGTGAAGCAAAGCAAGTAATCGCGGCGGGCCGTGAATGTCAGCTGTTGTCCTGTCCCAGTCAATTGCTGACAGTTTTGGCCGCCAACATGTGGGGCAGGCCCCCCGGTCTGCGGCGGCCTCCAAGGCCGCACGGCGCGGCTGAGAGCCGCGCGCACCCTGAGAGGCTGCCCCACGATGCATTGTGAACTCTTACGCGGGACCCGTTCAGGCGAACCGAGCTACTCCTTCGGCCCGATGCCCAGCGTCTTCATCTTACGGTATAAGTTACTGCGCTCCAGCCCAAGTAACTCCGCTGTGCGGCTGACATTGCCGTTGGTTTCTTCGAGCTTCTTCAGAATATACTCGCGCTCCACGGCTTCGCGCACTTCCGCCAGGCTGCCGAAGCGGTCCATGGGGCGCTCGGCGGGGCGGCGCGTGACGTTCAGCGGAATGTGACGCGCGTCCACCCGCACCTGCGGATTCAGGATCACGATGCGCTCGATCAGGTTTCGCAACTCGCGGACATTGCCCGGCCAATGATATTCGCGCAGCAGGCGGTAAGCTTCCGGAGTCAGTTCTTTGGGCTTGCGGCCGTAGGCGGTAGTGAATTCACGCAGGAAGTAATCCGCCAGAAGCGGTACGTCTTCGGTGCGGTCGCGCAACGGCGGCACATGGAAAGGGATCACGTTCAGGCGATAGAACAGATCTTCGCGGAAGTTACCGCGCTCGATTTCTTCTTCCAGGTTCTTGTTAGTCGCGGCCACTACGCGTACATCCACCTGCACGGACGCGCCGGCGCCCACCGGCTCGAAGCGCTGCTCCTCGAGCGCGCGCAGCACCTTGGCCTGTGTGCGCAGGCTCATGTCGCCGACTTCGTCCAGGAAGATCGTGCCGCCGTCAGCCTTCTGAAACTTGCCGATCTTGTTTTCGTGCGCGCTGGTGAAGCTGCCCTTCACGTGGCCGAACAGTTCGCTTTCGATGAGCTCCTCGGGAATCGCCGCGCAGTTTACCTCCACGAACAGTTCCTCCGCGCGCGGGCTCATGGCGTGCAGCGCGTGCGCCACCAGTTCCTTGCCGGTGCCGCTTTCGCCGTAGATGAGCACGCGTCCGTTGGTACCGGCCATCAAAGCCAATTCGTGGCGCAGCGCCTTCATGGGGACGCTTTCGCCGATGATGCGATAGCGCGATTCGGCATCCGCTTTCAAGCGGCTGTTTTCAATCTGCAAGCGGCGATGCTCGAGCGCGTTCTTGGCCACCACCGAGATCTTCTGAATGCTGAGCGGCTTCTCCAGAAAATCAAACGCGCCGAGCTTGGTGGCCTTCACCGCGGTCTCGATATTGCCGTGGCCGGAGATCATGACCACCACGGGCCGCTCGGGCAAGGGCATCTCCTGGATACGGGCCAGCATGGCCATGCCATCCATACCCGGCAGCCAGACGTCGAGCAGCACTAGTTCGCAGGATTGCCGGGCCAACTCATCGAGACAGGCTTCCCCGCTTTCCACGCCGTGCGCGGCGTAGCCTTCATCTTCGAGCACACCGCTCAATGACTGGCGGATGTCCGGCTCGTCGTCGACGATCAGGATGCGGACGGGCTTCATGCGCGCGCCACCGCCGGACGCAGGGGCTCGCCGTTTTCCGGATCCATCAGCGCGGGGACCTCGATGGTGAACCGCGCGCCAGTAGGCTGGTTATCTTCCACGCGGATCTGCGCGCCGTGATCGGCCAGGATGTGATTGACGATCGCCAGGCCCAGACCCGTGCCGCGGCCCTTGGTCGAGAAGTAAGGGAGGAACAGCTTTTCTTTTTCCTCGGCCGAGACGCCGCAGCCGGTGTCGGCGATCACCAGCTCGACCGATTCGGCGGCGCTCGCGTGCGTGCTGATCAGCAGCCGTTTCACCAGCGAATCCTGCATGGCTTCGGCGGCATTATCCACCAGGTTCACGACCACGCGCTGGAACTGATCCTTGTCGATATTCACCGGCGGCAGATCGGCCGCCAGTTGCACGCGAATGTCGATGCCGTCGAGGCGGCCGTCGAACACGGCCAGCGCTGCCTCCACCACTTCGTTCAAATCGCAGCGTACGGGCTGCGCGGCGGGGAAGCGCGCAAATTGCGAAAACTCGTCGACCAGTGTCTTCACCGATTCCACGGAGCGCGAGATGGTGCTGGCGCACTCGTTCAGAATGCGGCTGTTCTCCGCCGGAATCGGCAGGCGCTCCAACTGCCGGCTGATACGTTCCGCCGAGAGCGCGATGGGGGTGAGCGGGTTCTTGATTTCGTGCGCCACGCGCCGCGCCACTTCGTGCCAGGCCGCGGCCTTCTGCGCGCGCAGCAGTTCGCTGGTGTCCTCGAGCACGATCACGAAGCCGGAGGTGAGCTTCTCTTCGAGCGCCGAAACGGTCACGGCCAGGTGCAGCACCTGCCGGTCGTTCTGCATCTCCAGTTGGCGGGTGGCCAGACCCGTGCGCCGCGCACGCTTCATCAGGTATTTGATTTCGGCTGTGTCTTCGCGCGCGAACAGATCCTCGAGGCGCGTCGCGCCGGTCACCTGCGCGGAGGGGAACATGCGGACCAGCGCGCGATTCACGCGCCGGATGTAGCCATCGGCGCCGATCGAGATGACCCCGGTGGGGATGCTTTCGAGAATGGCTTCGGTGAAGCGCCGGCGCGCATCGAGTTCGCGGCTGTTGGCTTCCAGCTCCTGCGTCATTTCGTTGAAGCCGCGTACCAGGCTGGCGAGCTCATCGATGGCCCGCACTTGCACGCGATGCTTCAGGTTGCCTTTGCTCACCTCGCCGGCGGCATGCAGCAGCGCCGCAATCGGACCACTGATCTGTTTGGAGAGAAACAGGGCGATCCAGGTGGCCACGAATAGCACGAATAGCGTGATCATGGCCATGAACATGAGGTAGAACGTGCGCAGGTTGCGGCGGGAACTCGCCAATTCCTTGAATGCCCGGTCGGACTTATCGATCTCCTGCTGTTTGGCGGCCATGTTGATGGGCACGCGGGAGGCCAGCTCCACTGTGCCTTTCACCGCGCCATCCACTTCGACGGCCAGGCGGGCGATCACCGTCTGCGCGCTGTTCGAAGGCAGGATGGGAAAGTAGCCGGCGTAGTCGAGCGGCGTTTCACCCGTCACAGGCACGATCGCCGCGGCGGCCAGATCCTGTTCCCTGGCGAACCGCTCCAGAAATCCGGGGGTCTTCACGCCGCGTTCGAGCAGCAGATGCGTCTCCGGCTGGGCGGCGAGCAGCGCCGCTTGTAGATCGGCCTCGTCGCGCAACTCGTTTTGGAGAGTTTCCGAGATCTGCTCGAAAGTTTGGTGCGTGGCCTCCGCCGGCTGGCTGAACCATTTATCCAGGTTGCGGTTCAGCACCTCGTAGCTGAACAGCACCAGGAACAGCGCGGGCGTGATGCTGAGCGCCAAGGCGCCCATCACCAGCTTGCTTTGGATGCGCGACCCCTCACGGCCGCTGCGCCGGTCGATGTAGAGCTTCAGCACCGTGCGCACGACCATGAAGCCCAGCGTGACCATCAGGACGAAAATGAGGCTCGAGATCGCCCAGAAGATGAAGGTCTGCTGCGGATCGGTGGGGCCGTACTTGCCGAAGTTGAAGGAGCCCTGCCAGACGACGAGCGCCACCGAAATTGCCAGTAGGACGATGCCGCCGAGGTAGAGAATTCGCTTGCGCACCTCTTCAAATTATAGTGGTTACAGAGCTATTCAATCGACAGAGTAATCAGGATGGCTTCCACGTCGGCGCCGCGCACGTGCACATCGGCGCGCATGGCATCCGGATTGGGACGCTCGTCGAAGGCCTGGAACAGCGCCATCTTGGCGATCGCATACCGCTCGCTCGGATACAGAGTGCGGCCGTGGCGGCTTTCCCAATCCTCTACGGCGGTGTCGCTGACCAACACCGCGACCGCCCCGGATGTTTTACGGTCGGCGGAGACGTCGAAGACATATTCGGTGCCGGAGTCGCGGTCGCGCTTATAGGGGCGGTGGCCTTCGTAGTAATACTGATAAACATAACCGCTTTGTCCGGAATAGGTCTTCTGGCGGCGCACGGCCGGGGCACCCATTAGCGGCTGTGGTTTGCGGGAAAACCAGCGATCGAACACTTTTCGATTATCCTGGTACGCGAGTCCTCTTGACAAGCACTGGCGGTGGAGTGAAACTATGGATGGAATCAGCCGGTGATGGTTCCGAAGTAGCGAACACCGAGCAGCCGGCTTCCGCAGACGCCGGCAAGGAGGTGCCCCAAATAGAACCGGGCCAAAATGGGGGCGGTCGTCACCCCGGGCAGTAGGCAGGCAGTAACGAGGAACTTCGAACGGCCGGATTGAGCGCTTCACTTTAGCGCCGCGCTCTTGCGCGAAACAGATGGCTGGCAACGAATCTTCAAGTCTGCTGACCGGGGAATTGACCGCCCTTCGAATTTTCCAGCAGTACCGTTACTTCCCCTTCCTCGTGCATCCCGTGTAAACTGAGATGTACTCTCCTTCATATGACACCGCTCCCCCGGGAAATCGCCACGGCCCACAGTCCGGATTCCGACGATGCGTACATGTTTTATGCGTTGGCGACCAAGAAAGTGCGTTCTGCGAAGGTGACCTTTCGCCATGTCCTGGAGGACATTGAGTCGCTCAACCGGAAGGCTTTGGAGGGCGTTTACGACCTTTCCGCGATCTCCTATCACGCTTATCCGTACGTGGCCGACAAGTACGTACTGATGGCCAGCGGCTCGAGCATCGGCGATGGGTACGGTCCCATGCTGGTGGCCTCTCGCCCGGTCGAACCGGAGGAACTGGTGGGCAAGCGCATTGCGGTACCCGGCAAGCTCACCACCGCTTACCTGGCATTGAAGCTGTACCAGCCGGATTTCGAAGCCGTGGTCACGCCGTTTGACAAAATCATGAACGCCGTGCGCGAGCGGTCCGTCGATGCCGGCCTGATCATTCATGAAGGCCAGTTGACCTACGATCGCGAAGGATTCCACCGCGTGCTCGATCTGGGCCGCTGGTGGAAGACCAAATACGGGCTGCCGCTGCCGCTGGGGGGCAACGTACTGTTGCGCTCGTTGCCGGGCGAGATCCAAAGCGAGTGCTGCCGCATGATGCGCGAAAGCATTCAATACGCGCTCGACAACCGCGACGAGGCCCTCAGTTATGCCCTGCAATTCGCGCGCGACATGGAAACCGTGCTGGCCGAGAAGTTTGTCGGCATGTACGTGAATCACTACACGGTGGATGCCGGCGACATCGTGCCCGCGGCCGTGCAGACGTTGCTCGACATGGGCCACGAAGCGGGCCTGATTCCGCGGCGCGTGCAGGTCGAGTTCGTGCGCTGATTGCTACAGTAGGAGTATGGCCTTTCGTCGAGCAGCCTTCCTCCTGCTGTGTTTCTCTCTTTGCGCGGCGGCCCAGACTCCGCTCCGCCCCAAAGATGTTCGCGAGATGGGCAAGGGCGGCACAAACGCCATCCCGAAGCTGGCCGCGCTGCTGACCAATCCGGATATCGACATCCGCACCGAAGCCGTCAAGCAGATTGACGAGATCGGCACGCAGTACAGCCTCGATCCGCTGATCACCGCCACTCGCGACACCGACGCCGAAATCGAAATCCGCGCCACCGACGGGCTGGTCAACTTCTACCTGCCCGGTTATCTGAAGACCGGATTCGGCTCATCATTGCGTAAGGTCGGAACCGGCATCAAGGGCCACTTCACCGATACCAACGATCAGGTGATCGATCCGTACATCACCGTGCGTCCGGCTGTGATCGCTGCGTTAGGTACGTTGGCCGTACACGGCGCCAGCACCGACGCCAGGGCCAACGCCGCGCGCGCCATCGGGATCCTCCGCGGCAAAGCCGCCATTCCCTCGCTCGTTGAAGCAATGCATGCGAAAGACAGCTCTGTAATTTACGAGTCGCTGGTAGCGCTGCAGAAGATCCGCGATCCCGAGGCCGCCTCCAGCATCACGTTCCTGCTGCACGACCTCGATCCGAAGGTGCAGATCAACGCCATCCAGACCACCGGCCTGCTGCTGAACAAATCCGCGCTCCCCGACTTGGTGGACGTTCTCAATCATACGCGCAATACCAAGGTGCGCCGCGCCGCGCTCAGCGCCATCGCCATGCTGCCGGATCCGAGCAGCCGCGAGATTTACGCGCGCTATCTGGGCGACAAAGATGAGCAGATGCGCGCCGCGGCAGCCGAGGGCTATGGCCGGCTGAAGAATCCCGCCGACTTGCCGCTGATCAAGAAGGCCTATCAGGATGAACAAAAAATGTCGCCGCGGCTTTCCATGGCGTTTGCGCAGGTGATGCTCGGCGATACAACGATCTCGGAATTCAGCCCGCTCAAGTTCCTGATCGACACGCTCGATAGCGCCTCGTATCACGGCGTAGCGTATCCGTTCCTGGTGGAACTGGCGCGCGATCCGGCGGTGCGCCGCTCGCTTTACCCGACGCTCGCAACCGGAACGAAAGACGAGAAGATCTACCTGGCGCAGGTGTTGGCGCGCAGCGGCGACCGCAGCGATATCCCGCAATTGGAGAAGTTGAGCCACGATGACGATCCGGACGTGGCCAAGGAAGGATTGCGGGCCTTGCAGAATCTGCAGGCCCGCACATAACAAGGAGAGGAAACCTACTTCGCCTTCTTCTGCTTCTGCTGGCCGACGCGCACCTTGAAGTGCTGAACCTTGGACTCCTGATACGCTTTGTGATCGTGCCGGGCCACCACATCGGCCAGGTATTTGTCGACGTTGGTGTCCTTCGGCAGCACTGCCATTACGGTAAAACTGTCACCGCACGTCGGGCAGAAGGGGCGGAACCGCTTGACATTCGGAATTGCCATAACG
>DATKNQ010000052.1:0-8041 GCA_035541265.1 Bryobacteraceae bacterium | reverse complement strand
ACGTTGCGCCAGTGGAGTTCCGAGAAGACGCTCGCGTCAATTTGCTGTGCGGCGGGCTGCGCGGCGGCGCAGGCGACGCCGGCGTAGAGGCAGAAGAGACTCCGTAACCAGGTTGAGGGCATGATCCTTTCTATTATGTATGGAATGCTACGGGCGCGGAGGCGGCAGGTCGATGATAGATTAAACGCGGGCATCCGACTATCTTGCGACCGTGGCCGTGCGGAAGCGAAGCCGTCCGCCCGACCGCATCGGTCGCCGTTTCGCTAAGTGGCAGGGCCGCGATTTTCGAAACAAGAAAAGGCATCGCAGGACGTCTTGCTCAAGTTGAACGTACGTAAAGAGGCCTTTCGGAGGTGACGGTCTTTCCGCAAGCCACTCTATTTCCGAGGCCGGTAGGGAATACCTCGAAGTCACAACCAGTGTCGGCCCGTGAAGCTTCCGACGGATCTTTCCGGCCAGGAGATGATCGGGGCGCTGCTTCGCGCCGGTTTTGTCGTTAACCGTCAAAAGGGCAGCCATATCGTCCTCCGGCGCGACGATCCGTACGCGCGCGTGGTGGTTCCGGACCACAAGTACCTGGGAACCCCTCGCCAGATTCTGAACGAAGCTGGTATGAGCGTTCAGCGATTGCTGGAGCTCCGCTGAGGCAACGCCTTCTCGTTCGCTCGCCGCTCGGTACCTGGTGAAGGGTGATCCGGCGCGTTATTTTTCGAAGGTAATGGTCGATTCGCCGGCGTATTTGTGGTAGTTGCGGAAGTCGATGGCGTTGCGGTTGCAGTCGTCGGAGCCGCGCTGGCAGGCGAGCGAGTCGGCGTGCACGGGCACCAGGAATTCGCGGTCGCCGAAGCGCACGAACTGGTAGTCGGTGGCCATTTCGACGTGATCGACCGGGAAGGCTTCGGGCAGGTGCGTGGCTTGCATTTCGATGCGCAGCACGCGGTTGGTTTCTTTGTCGATCCAGACGGAACCTTTGTAGGAAGGCTGGATCAGTTGCGACGCGACCATGATGCGCCAGTGGGAATGTTCGCGCTCGACTTCGAAATCGTAGACCATGGCGGCGCGGCCGGCGCTGCGCGACTGGCTGCGGTACTCGAAATCGGCCCCGGTGTTGGGCGAGAACAGATCCGCCAGCACGCTGCCGAACTCGCCGGTGGACCATGCCCCCGGCAGATCTTCGACGCTCTTCTTGGTGGCCTTTCCATTAATCTCGATGTTGCGGTAGCTTTCCTGGCCGTGGTCGTAGACCAGGGCCATCGAAACCACGTCGAGCGGTTGCCAGTTGGCAGGGTGCGATGAGCTTTGGTAGCGCGTCATGATCTCCTGGCAGAAATAATTGGGGAGGCTTTCGAGGAAGGTGGCCGCGGCTTCGCGCGCCTTTTCGATGACGACTTCTTCGGGCCGCGTGTTGCCGGTCACGGCGGGCGCGGACTCCGGTGAAGCGGGCGGGTTGTTCTCCGCCACTTGCGTGGGGTGGGCGGCTTCGGGCGACGGCGCGGGTGGAGGCTCGATTTCTTTGTGTGCCTTGGAACCGCCGCGCTTCAAGACGGGCGGACCGGCGTCGTCCGAGTCGATCTGCACGGCGGGCACGGATTCTTTGATGGGTGCGCTCAGGTCCGCGGGATCCGGTCCCTCGGACTGAGCGCGTGGCTTGGCGGCCACCGGCTGCTGGTCGTCCTTGCCGGGGTTGCTTTTGGCTTCGCTATCTTTGGCCTGCTCATCCTGGGCGTCGTCATCCTTGGATTTGGCGGGGGACTTGGCGTCCGGATGATTGCCCTTTGCCAAAGATACGTCGACAGGCTCGGCGGCGTGCGCGCGATCTTTGCTGGTGCCATCCTGCTGCCACAGGACGTTGACCGCGGTCATGAAACCCTCTTCGTCCGAAGTGGATTCGACCTCGATCAAATCGCCCGGCTTGAGGCCGGCCGGCTTAATAGGATTTCCCATCTTCACGAACTTCGTGGAATCGGTGCGTTTGAAGTTCAGGATGCGGTGGTCGTCGGCCTCCACGATGACCTGGTCTTTTTCGATCCGGCGGAGCATGCCGGAGGTGCTGTCCAACTGGGCCTGCGGTTGGTCTTTCTTGTGGCGCCGCGGAAACGGAATGCCGACTCCGCCGGTACTACCGGGATACTGGCCTGGGGGGTAGCCGCCGCCGGGATAGACTTGGGCGGCCAGCGGCAATTCAAGCGCGGCGAGCAACAGGCCGAGCCAATGGCGGCGGTGGGCAGGCATACAGGCTTCGAAGGATGGACGCGGCGCCGGGATTGGCGGTTACGGATTATGGGATTACGCGGCCGGGCGATTGGCCAACTGGCGGCGCATGGCGGCCGCGATGCGGCGAAACCCGCGCGTCCAGTCCGGGAACAGGTCGATGTACTGCAGTTCGCGCTGAATGCGGGCGGGAACCGTGCACGCCTCAAGGCGCGCGGGAATGAGGAACACTTCGCCCAAGGGAAGACGCCGGGCGCAATCGAGGGCGTAGCGGATTTCCGCCTGGAATCCTCCTTTCTTGGCCGCCGCATGCGCCGAGAAACAGGCCAGGAAGAAATCGGAGGTATCGATGGCTTCTTCGATGGACCGGGGCCAATTCTGGCCGGGCAACAGCTTGCGGCGGTCGAGCCAGGGATCGAATCCGGCGGCTTCCAGGTCGACAAAGAGGCGCTCGGCCGCGGCGGCGTCTTCCTGCACATAAGCGATGAAGACTTTGGGCCGGTTGCGGGACTGGAAGCGGAAACCGCCGCGCGGATCGGGCAGGAAAGTACCCAGGCCGTCGATTTCCACGCTGATCCCCTCGGCTAGGCACTGGCGGAGGAGGCGGGCCACCTGCTCGGTCGATTGCCAGTTATTTTCTTCCATGGCCGGTCCCTTTCTCCTTTTCAAACTGGTAGGAGCCCTTCGGTCCAGGGGTGAACCGGCCGAGGCCGGGCAGGGGCGCGGGTTTGCCTTCGCGCAGCTTGGAGAGGATCTGGTGGATGACGCGGTCCAACTGATCGGCGGCTTCGGCTTTGGAGACGCCCGACTGGCGGGCCAGCCGTTTGGCGATTCCCGGTTTCTTCATTCCGGCTTTATGCTAACAGGGCGGTAGGCACAGTTTGGGCCGGAAAGGGGACGCGTCCGGCGCTACAAACTGCAAACAAGGGGGTTATTATCGCAGCGGCGGACGTGATCGGCGGCACAGGCGGACCGGACCGGGAAATCACCGACCCCGTATCTTGGTGATAAAGAACAGGATTCATTCCGCCGGTGGGGGCTTGAGTCTGCCGAAATGAAGTGATTTTAATTACGGCTTAAGAGCGAATTCATCTGCGACAGTTTATGATGACTTGCAGACGAGGCAGATTCGTCGATTCGAAAAGGAGAACCGTAATGAAGAAATTGATGACCCTGATGTTGGGCCTGTCGATCGCTCTGGGTGGTGTCAGCCTGTTCGCTCAGAACACCAATACCACCAAGAAGACCGAGAAGAAGAAGAAGAGCCCCAAGAAGAAGAAAGACACCACCAAGACCACCACTAGCGCGAACTAGGTCTTCGTTTGTTCTTGACTGGGAACGCCGCGTAGCGGCAGGTTGAGACACCTACGCGGCCCTCCAGTTTTTGTGTGTTTCCAGTAGTTCCGGCTTCCCTCCCCTATTCTCCCCTTCGTAAACGAGCAGTGCGCTACAATCCTACTTCATGGCTCAGCGGGTTTCGCTATTCGTGACCTGCATCGTGGATCAACTTTTCCCCAAAGTGGGTTTGGCGATGGCCGGCGTGCTCGAACGCCTCGGCTACCAGGTCGATTTTCCGGAAGATCAGACATGCTGCGGCCAGCCGGCGTACAACACCGGCTATCGCGCCGAGGCTTGCCAGGTGGCCCGGCATTTTCTGAAAGTGTTTCGCGACGCGGAATACATCGTGGTGCCTTCAGGCTCGTGCACTTCGATGATCGCGCATCATTTCCGCGATTTGTTCCAGGACGATGCGGCGGGGATGGCGGCGGTGGAAGCGCTGGAGCCGCGGGTGTGGGAGTTCTCGCGATTCCTGCTGGAGGTCGCACATGTGGAAGACGTCGGCGCGCGCCTGGAAGACATCGTCACGTTTCACGACAGTTGCCACGCGCTGCGTGAATTTCGCATCAAAGACGGCCCCCGCCGGCTGCTGGCGCACGTGCGCGGATTGGAACTCCGTGAGATGGACGCGGCCGAGGAATGCTGCGGGTTCGGCGGCACGTTTTCGGTGAAGCTTCCGGAGATCTCCGGCGGCATGGCGCGCACCAAGATCGACGCCATCGTGCGCAGCGGCGCGCGCACGGTGGTCGGCGTGGACTCCAGTTGCCTGATGCAGATCCAGGGCGCCTTGTCGCGCGCCGGACTGGCGGTGCGCACGATGCACCTGGCGGAGGTTCTGGCCAGCCGCTAAGGCCCCCACCCATGTCCGCCATTTTCGACGAGAAGGTCCACAAGACGCTGGGCGATGCGAACCTGCAACTGGCTATCTACAAGGCGACGGCGCGGCTGATCGATCATCGCAAGCAGGCGGTGGCTTCCGCTGCGCTGCCCGATTACCAGGAACTGCGCACGCAGGCCAACGCCATCAAGAAGCACACCATCGAGCACCTGGATTACTACCTGGAACAATTCGAGTCGAACGTGCTCGCGCGCGGCGGCAAGGTAATCTGGTGCCAGGATGCGACCCAGGTCGCGGATTTCGTGCTGGGCCTCGCCAAAGAGCGACAGGCGGGGCTGATCGTGAAATCGAAATCCATGACCACGGAGGAGGTGGATCTCAACGAGCGGCTGGAGCACCATCACCTGGAATCGGTGGAAACGGATCTGGGCGAGTACATTCTGCAGCTCGCGCATCAGCGGCCGTACCACATCGTGGCGCCGGCGCTGCATCTGACGCGCTACGATGTGGGCGATCTGTTCGCGCGCACGCTGGGCGTAGCCAACGAAACCGTGCCGGAGAAACAGACGCTGATCGCGCGCGGAGTGCTGCGCGAGAAATTCCTGGCGGCGGATATCGGCATCAGCGGCGCGAATTTCCTGGTGGCGGATTCGGGCGCGATCGTGGTGGTCGAAAACGAGGGCAACGCCCGGCTGACTACGTCCGCGCCGAGGATTCATATTGCCCTGGCGGGGATCGAGAAGCTGATTCCGCGCGCGCAGGATCTGGCCACGTTTTTGAAACTGCTGGGGCGTAGCGCCACGGGCCAGCCGCTCACCGTGTACACATCGTTTTTAGCCGGGCCGCGGCGCGCGGACGAGATCGACGGACCCTCCGAATTCTACGTAGTGCTGCTCGATAACGGCCGCACCAAGCTGCTGGGCGATCGCGCCAAGCGGCAATCGCTTTACTGCATCCGCTGCGGCGCGTGCTTGAATCATTGCCCGGTGTACCGCAAGATCGGCGGGCACAGTTTTCCGTGGGTGTATTCGGGACCTATCGGCGCGATCATCACGCCGCAGTTCCTGGGGCTGAACCACGAACCGGCGCTGCCATTCGCCTCGAGCTTGTGCGGCGCGTGCGCGGAAGTTTGTCCGGTGAAGATCGATATTCCGCAGGTGCTGCTGGATCTGCGCGCGGAGACGAAGCAGGCGGAACAGCGCACGGGGACGAATCGCCTGGAACGCCTGGCCTTCAAGCTGTGGGCCTGGGTGATGTGCCATCCGCGGATCTACGAAATGGCGGCGATGGTGGCTTCCGGCGTGGCGCCTTCAGAAAACGGCGGATGGCTGAAGCGCGCGCCCGCGCTGATGAATGTGGCGCCGGTGCGCGCGTGGCTGAGCCAGCGCGATCTACCGCCGGCGCCCGCGAAGAGCTTCCGCGAATTGTGGAGGAAGCGCTGATGTCGCGCGATCATATCCTGCATAAGGTGCGCACGGCGCTGGGCCGCACCGCTGGACAAGGGATCGCGGAGCCGCCGCCGGTGCGCATCCGAGTTCCGGAGACAGACGCGGAGGCGCGCGTCGCGAGCCTGCTGTGCGCGGTCGAGGCGCTGGCCGGAAAGACTTGCCGCGCGGCGACCGCTGAGGATGCTTGCGCATACGTGCGGGAGGTGCTCGGCGGGCGATCGGCAGTGGCTTCCAATGCGCCGTTCCTTCGCGAGTGCGGCATTACGGATCTGCCCGGCGTGCGATCGGGTGTGACCGACGCCGCGGATTTGCGCGCGCTGTGCGCCACGGCGGGCGTGGGCATCACCAGCGCGGATTATGCGCTGGCGGACACAGGATCGCTGGTGATGCTCGCCAGCCCGCGCGAGGCGCGGCTGATCTCGCTGCTACCGCCGGTGCACATCGCCGTGGTGCCGCGGGAGCGCATCATTTCGGGGCTGGATGAGTTGTTCACCATCCTGCCGCATCCGGCCACGCAGACCAGCTCGATGGTGCTGATCACCGGCCCCAGCCGGACGGCGGACATCGAGCAAATCCTGGTGCGCGGCGTGCACGGCCCCGGCGAGATCCACGTGGTCGTGGCCGGGTAGACGCCACACAGCATGCTTCAGTGCCGCAACGTCAGCAAGCAATTCGGGGAGTTCGTCGCCGTCGACGACATTTCGTTTGAGGTGCGCAGCGGGGTCTGTGCGCTGCTGGGGCCGAATGGCGCGGGCAAATCGACGCTGCTGAAAATCCTGAGCGGACTGCTGCCGCCGGATCGCGGCGAGGTTCTGATTGACGGCTGCAACACCGCGGCCGATCCGCTGCGCGTGAAGCGGATGATCGGCGTGCTGCCGGAGGACCAGGGCCTGTTCGACGCCCTCACCGTTGAGGAGCACCTGGAATTGAGCGGCCCGGTGTACGGCCTCAGCCACAAGGAAACGCGCGCGCGGGGCGATGCGCTGCTGCGCGTGCTGGGCCTCGAAGCCGGACGGAACACATATCTCGACCAGTGCTCGCATGGCATGCGCAAGAAAACGGCGATGGCCATGGCGTTGCTGCACAATCCGCGCGTGCTGATGCTTGACGAGCCATTCGAAGGCATCGACCCGGTGTCTTCGGTGACCATCCGCGATCTGCTGCTGACGGCTGCGAGTCACGGCATCGCGGTGTTTCTGACCTCGCACGATTTGTCGATGATCGGCCAGTTGGCGGGCGAGATCAAGATGATTCGCGGCGGCCGCATCGTGTTCAGCAGCGCGGCATCGGAGCTGGAAAGGCCGCTCGAGGAACTGTACTTCGACCTGGTCGAGAGGCCACCCCAGGAGGACCTGCCTTGGCTGCGCTCGTCGCCATCCTGAAGGCGCTGCGGCGCGCGGTGGGACGCGACCTGGCCAATTCATTCAAGGCCAACAATCTGCTGTTTCTGGTGCTGCTCGGCCAGAGCGCGGAGGCGCTGTTCGTGGTGCTGGGGCTTTTGCTGTTGCTTCCGCTATCCGCAGATCCGTTGAGCAAGATCCCCGCGGACCGGCGCGCGCTGTGGCCGCTCGAGCGCTGGCAACGATGGGCGCTGCGGCTGGCCAGCCTGGCGTTCAGCCCGGTGACTTGGATCGGCGTACTGATTCTTCTGAAGACGCGGCAGCCGGGCCTGGCGCTCGCGTTCGGCGGGCTGGCCGTGGCCATGCAAGGCGCGCTGGCGCTGCGGCGGCGCATGGTCAAGCGCGACCCGCATTGGGACCTGTTGCTCGATATCCCGCAACCGCCCGGGCGGCTGGGCGGACTGATTCGCAAGAACACGCGCGAGATGCTCAGCCTGCTCGATCCGTATGCCGCCGCGCTGCTGAGCCTGGGCGGTGGTGCTTACCGGATATTCGCCCCGCATCCCGATCCGGCGGCAAACACCATCATGAGCCTGCTGGTGGCGCTGGCGATGAGCACGTGCGCGCAATCGCTGTTCGGTCTCGACGGCGATTCCGGCGTGACGCGCTATCACCTGCTGCCGCTCGGAGGGTGGCAGATTCTGGCGGCCAAAGATGCGGCCTTCCTGGCGATTCTGCTCGTCGTGCTGCTGCCGCTGGAACTGTTACCCGGCATGACCTTCGGCCTGGTGGCACTGGGCTTCGGACATTATTCGTCGATGCGCCTCGATCTGCCGCAGCAGCGCTGGCGATTTGCGAGCGGCGGC
>DATKNQ010000051.1:0-3887 GCA_035541265.1 Bryobacteraceae bacterium | reverse complement strand
GGCACCGGCGTTCCCGACGAAGGACCGTTGCCCTCCATGCCCTCGAACCCGTCGATCACCGTGGCGCCCCAGAACGGCCGCAGCTTTTGCGCGGTCAGGAACATGTTGTAGTGCGTCTGCCGCAGACCCACGTGGTAGCGGCGCTTGTCGTTCCAGTGCGGCGTCTCTTTCGGCGCGAAGTGCAGCGGCGCGCCCAGCACCATGTTCTTCACCGAAAGCGTGGCCACCACGGTGTTGTGCGTCTTCAGCATCGCCGAACAGATGATGAACGCTTCCGGATCCACCAGCCGCGCGGCCAGCCGCACCGGCTCTGGATGGATGTCGTAATCCACCAGCGGCATGGTCACGTAGCGCGCTTCCGTATTCAGATCGATCAGGCTGACATGCTGCGCGCGCCGCTCGGCGGCTACGCGATCGTAGTGGAAATGCTCGAAGCCCTCCATGGTTTCGCCCGCGGAGGATTCCGCAATGATCACCGGCCCCTTAAAACGCGGCTCCAGGTAATCGAGAATGCCATTTAGTGTGTCGGCGTGCGTGGCCGCCAACTGATTCACCGTGGAAACGTTATTCGGCTTAATCACGACGTATTTCTTATGCCGCAGCACCGGCCGGATCTGGTCGTCGATGGCGGCCAGCGCGTCGTGGATATTCTTGCGCCGGTCATCGCCTTTGACGAGCGCAACGGGCACGGGGCCGGATGCGGGCGTTTCGGCCGCGGCGGTCTTGGTTTGGGATTTGGCGAACATGCTGTGGGCCAGCAGCGCGCCAGATCCGCCCAAGAAAAGACGTCGGGAAAAATCAGTTGGCATTAGAGTGGCTCCGGTTTAGAATAAGATTTTA
This sequence comes from Bryobacteraceae bacterium, assembly GCA_035541265.1. GTDB lineage: Bacteria > Acidobacteriota > Terriglobia > Bryobacterales > Bryobacteraceae > Bog-159. Next base: position 3,047 of record DATKNQ010000051.1, on the reverse strand, counting down.
GCATCTGATAAGGAGAAGATCCATGCCGGAGTCATCTCGCCGCAATTTCCTGCTCAGTGGATTGGCCGTGCCCGTCGCGGCGTCCGCCGCCCGCCCGCCCGCGGATGATCAGAAACGCCCCGCGCCCCTACCCAAGCCGGCGTCGCCCGAGCTGCACTATCGCACGTTGGGCAAGACCGGACTCAGCGTCACCTGCGTGGGCTTCGGTTGCATGATCACCTCTGACGCCAGCGTGATCGAGCGCGCCGCCGACATCGGCATTACGTATTTCGATACGGCGCGCGTCTACCAGAGCGGCAACAACGAGCGCATGGTGGGCGCCGCGCTCAAAGGCCGACGCCAGCATATTACGCTATCGAGCAAGACGCCGTCGAAAACCAAAGAAACCGCGCTGGCCGATCTGGACACCAGTCTGCGCGAGCTCGGCACCGATCATCTGGATATCTGGTATCTGCACGCCAAGACGAAACCCTCGGACGTCACCGACGAGTTGATCGACGCGCAGCAGACCGCCAAGCAAGCCGGCAAGATCCGCTTCGCCGGCGTCAGCACGCACAGCGGCCAGGTGGAATTAATACCCGCGCTCACCGCCAACCCGCACATCGACGTGATTCTGACAGCGTACAACTTCAGCATGGGGCAGAAGCTCGATCCGGTGATCGCGGCGGCGCACGCGGCGGGTAAAGGCGTCGTCGCCATGAAAGTGATGGCCGGCGGCATGCGTCTCGCCAAGCCCGGCGACAAGCTCTACACCACGTTCCAGAAACAAGGTGCTCTGCTGTCCGCGCTGCGGTGGGTGCTGAAGAATCAGGATATCGGCACCACCATTCCGAGCATGACCGACATGGATCAGCTCGACGAAAATCTCAGGGCTATGACCGGCGGCTTCAGCAAGTCCGACGAGGATCTGCTGGCGCGCAGGCTTGAATACATTGCACCGCTCTATTGCCGCATGTGCGGCGCCTGCGATGGGACTTGCGCCAAAGGCCTGCCGGTCGCCGATCTTCTGCGCTACCTCACTTACGCGGATGGATACGGTCAGTTTTCGCTTGGCCGGGAGCGATTTCTGGAATTGCCGGCGGAGGTGGCGCAGGTGCGCTGCGATTCGTGCACCACCTGCACAGTGGATTGTCCGCATGGCGTGCGCGTCAGCGAACGGCTCACGCGCGCGCAGGAACTGTTCGCGTGAAGCTGCTGCTCGCGGGATTGGCGGCGGCCACGCTCTGCGCCGCGCAGGTTCCCTCATGCGATCTGGTAGCGGGCTGGACCCAGCAGGGCGCGGCCCGCAGCTACGATGCCGCGAGCCTCTATGAGTACATGGATGGCAACTCCGAAGGCTATCTGCTCTACGGCTTCCAGGCGATGCATGGGGTCACCTGCGTGCGCGGCGGCGATTCCATCCTGATCGATGTTTCCGAGTTTCCGGACGGCGACTCGGCTTACGGAATGTTTTCGGCGAATCGCGATCCGCGCCTGCCCGGGGAAAAACTGGGCACGGGCGGACAGGCGACGCCGCGGCGCGTCATCTTCGTCAAGGATCGCTACTACGCCGAGCTAGCAGCCGACAAAGAGCACGGCCCGGAATTGCTGGCCTTCGCCGCGGCCCTCGAAAAAAAGCTGCCGGGCAGCACGGCTGTTCCCGAAACACTCGCCTGGTTTCCGCCCGAAGGCCAGAAATCCGCGCGGCTGATTGCCGAAAGCGTGCTGGGAATTCGCCTGCTCGCGCGCGGCTATGTAGCCGAGTATGATTTCGGCAAAGCCTTCGTGGTCGCGGAGCCATCCTCAGAAGCAGCCATCGCCGTGATGGATAAGCTGCGCGCGCGGTTCGGCGCAACGGGCGATCCCTTGGTGCTGAACGACCGCTATCTCGGCCGCCTCTGCTTCCTGCACAAGGGCCGCTACATTGTAGGCTACGCCAACGTCGCCGAAGGGCACGATCCTCTCTCGCTTGCGAACGCACTGGCGGCACGCGTGCCATAATATCGGGGATGCCCGATCCCAAGCTCGACCTCCTGCGTCACACGCTTGCAACATTGGCCTATCGCGGCGGCAAAGCGGTGCGTGGCGCGCCTGCCGGATTCGCTTCTTACCGTGCGTCGGAAAGCACGCGCACGCCGGCCGAGATCCTGGCGCATATCGGCGATCTGCTGGCCTGGGGGCTTTCCGTGGCGCGCGGCAAGGAAGAATGGTTCAACTCCAAACCTCTTCCCTGGGATGACGAAGTCGCGCGCTTCTTCGCCACACTCGAAAAGTTCGATGCTTACCTCGCGTCCGGAGAGCCGCTGCAGGAAACCGCGGAGAAGTTGTTTCAAGGTCCGATTGCCGATGCGCTCACGCACGTGGGCCAGATCGCGATGCTGCGGCGCATGGCGGGCGGCGCGATGAAGGGTGAGAATTACCATCGCGCGGAAATCGCCGCCGGACGGGTGGGGCCGGACCAAACCCCACCTCGCCGCGAATTTGACTGATCGCTACCGCTGGTCTGATTCCACCGATTCCACCGTGTAGCCGGCCGGCACCTGGAACAACGCGGGATCCGGCTCGCCGCGCAGCACGTTGGTCAGCCGCTCGGTGAAGTCCCCCGCCATCGGATCGGTATGCTTCGACATGATGGTCACCTGCAATTCGGGCGACTCCCAGCGCTCATGCACGATCTGCAGCGGCCGGTCGTTTCCAATCTGCCCCTGCGGAATTACGGTGGTGGTACGCGTGCCTTCCACTTCCACGCCTTCCATCTCCTGCTTTCCCAATGGTTCGACCTTCGGCGCCGCGATCTCTCCGCCGACGGCGCCCATCTTACCGCCGGTCACTATCCTCACGCTATTCCCGCTGGTGCTGAACCAGATCGGGCCGCCCGCCATTTGTTCGGCCCTGACCTTATTGGCCTGATCCAGCGCCATTTTCCCGGACGCAATCGTCCGCGCCAAGCCCAACTTGCGCGCCGTCTGATGCTTCGTGTCGAGAACGTAGCTGACGTTCGCCACCGGATCCGAAATCCACACCTGATCGCCGCTCTCCCGGCGCACGCGGCCCTCGCCATCGCGATA
>DATKNQ010000050.1:0-14806 GCA_035541265.1 Bryobacteraceae bacterium | reverse complement strand
TGCTTGGTGAAGACCTGCACCTCGATAGGCTCTTCGATGATTTCCTTGGTGATGGGAACGGTGGTCATCTTCTCCACGATGCGGATGCCGCGCTGGGGCGTCAGCTTGATAATTCCGAATCGTTCGTCGGCCGAAAGCTGGATGTAGAATTCCTGCTCGGGGTTGGTCAGGATGTTCTGCGAGTGCTCGCCATCCAGTTCGAGCACGGCTTTGCCGCTGACCATGGGAATCGGCGACAGCACTTTGAGCACGTTGCGGCCCTTGTCGGTGTGCACCTTGGATTCTGCCGCCTTGATCGCCTTGACCGCGCCGTTCTCCACGTAGTAGACGCCGGGATCCTGCGGAATCTTGGAGATTTCTTCGCGGACCTCGCGCTGCACCTTTTCCTCGGCGGAGATGATTTTTGCCTCTTCAGCGATTTCCGCCTGGCGCTCGCCCTGTTCGGACTTTGTGCGCTTCAGATCCACCAGGTCGAGCGGGATCTCTTCCCACTGGCTGCGTTCCACGCTGTAGAACTTTACGCGGTCGCTTTCCACCTGGTATTCGCGCGCAAGCTGGTAAGTACCGTCCCTCAGATACAGGCGGATGTTGGCGGCGAACGCGGTGAGGGCCGCGAGAAACAGCGCGACGAGAGCCTTGCGCATATGCTCTATGGACCAGTTTAGCGCCGCCTGCGTTTCCAGTTCCTATAATGGAGGTTCATGAAATATCGCAAACTCGGCAGGACTGGTTATGAGATCAGTGAGATGGGCTACGGCGCGTGGGGCATCGGCGGGGTGCAGTGGCTGGGCGGAAACGATGACGAATCGCTGGCGGCGTTGCGGCGCGCGATCGAGTTGGGCTTGAACTTCATCGATACGGCGCTGGCCTACGGCACGGGGCACAGCGAGCAACTGGTGGGCAAGGTGGTGCGCGAGGCGGGCCGGCGGATTTACATCGCCACCAAGGTGCCCCCCAAGAATCTGCTATGGCCGGCGCGGCCGGGCGTCGGCATCGAGCAGGTGTTCCCGTACGATTACATCATCCGATCGGCGGAGACGAGCTTGAAGAACCTGGACGTGGACACGATCGACCTGCTGCAACTGCACGTCTGGAATCCGGAGTGGATCGCACGCGACGAATGGCGGCGCGGCCTGGAGGATCTGAAGCGCGCGGGCAAGGTGCGGCTCGTGGGCATTTCGATCAACGATCACCAGCCGGATTCGGCGCTGGGGATCATTGAGACCGGGCTGATCGACACGGTGCAGGTAATCTACAACATTTTCGACCAGACGCCGGAGCGCAAGCTGTTCCCGCTGACGATGGCGCGCAATATCGGTGTGATCGCGCGCGTGCCGCTTGACGAAGGCAGCCTGACGGGCACCATCAACGAGCACACGCAATTTGCGCCTGATGATTTTCGCGCGGGCTACTTCCGCGGCGATCGCAAGAAACAGGTGCGCGAGCACGTCGAAAGCCTGGTGCGCGACCTTGGCGTGGAAACTGCCGCATTGCCGGCGATCGCTCTGCGCTTCTGTCTTTCGCATCCGGCGGTATCGACCGTGATTCCGGGCATGCGCACGGTGCGCAACGGGGAGGCCAACTGCCGCGTGCCGGATGAAGGTCCACTGCCGGCGGAGACGCTCGCGGTACTGCGACGCCATGCCTGGGACCGGAATTTCTACGACTAGCGGCTTCCGAGTACAATCGGATGCATGTATATGATTCGTTGTTCGCTGGCCGCGCTCCTGGCGCTGGCAGCTTTGCGCGCGGCGGACGCGCCCTCCGCCTCAGGCGTGGATCTGAAGGCCATGGACCCCAGCGTCAGCCCCTGCCAGAACTTCTATCAATACGCCTGCGGGACCTGGCGGAAGAACAATCCGATACCGCCCGATCAATCGCGCTGGGCGCGTTTCAACGAACTGGCGGAACGCAACATGGTGATCGAGCGCGGCATTCTGGAGAAGGCCGGCAACTCGCAGATCGGCGATTTCTACGCGGCCTGCATGGACGAGCCGGCCATCGAACGCCGCGGTATCCGGCCGATCGAACCGCTGTTGAAGCAGGTGGATGCGATTTCCTCGAAGCGAGACCTGGCGGCGGCGATCGTGCATTTGAACATGGACGGCGTCCGCGTGTTGTTCAACTTCTATGTCCAGCCCGACGACAAGCAATCGAATCAGGAGATCGTGCATGTCGATCAGGGCGGCCTCAGCCTGCCGGACCGGGACTATTATCTGAAGACCGATGCGCGGTCGGCGGAACTGCGCAAGCAATACGAAGAACACGTGCGCACGATGTTCAAGCTGCTGGCCAAGGCACAAGGAACCGGTGACGCGCGGGCCGAGGCGGATACGCACGCCGTAATGGAAGTTGAGACCGCCCTGGCGAAGGCTTCCATGGATCGCGTGGCACGCCGTAATCCGGACAACACGTATCACAAGATGACGGTGGCGCAATTGGTGCAGCTCACACCCGGCTTTGAGTGGGAGCACTATCTTTCGACCATCGGCATTCCGCCGATCGAAGCGGTGGATGTGGTGTCGCCGGACTTCATCAAGGCGCTCAACGGATTGATTGCGGACACCAGCCTGGCGGATCTGAAGACATACTTGCGCTGGCACGTTCTGAATACCGCGGCCGATATGCTGCCGCACGCGTTCGACGAAGAGGATTTTCACTTCAACGACCACATTCTGCGCGGAACCAAAGAAATGCCGCCCCGCTGGAAGCGCTGCGTGCGCGCTACTGACCGTGGCCTGGGCGAGGAGTTGGGCAAGGAGTTCGTGAAAGTGGCGTTCAACGGCGCGAGTAAAGAGAAAGCGCTGGAGTTAGTCGGGCAGATCGAGATGGAGATGCGCAAAGACATCGACAACGCCACCTGGATGACGCCCGCCACCAAGGAACAGGCATTCGCCAAGTTGCGTGAAGTCACCAACAAGATCGGCTACCCGGAGAAGTGGCGCGACTATAGCAGCATAAAAGTAACGAGCGACGATTACTTCGGCGATACCATCCGCGCGCACGAATTCGAAATGCATCGTAACTTCAACAAGCTGGGCAAGCCGGTCGACAAATCCGAATGGGGCATGACTCCGCCCACCGTGAACGCCTACTATTCGCCGAACATGAATAACATCAATTTCCCGGCCGGGATCCTGCAGCCGCCGTTCTACAATCCAAACGCCAGCGACGCGGTGAATTACGGCGGCATCGGCGCGGTGATCGGCCACGAACTGACGCACGGCTTCGACGACGAAGGCCGCAAGTTCGACGGCGAGGGTAACCTGCGTGACTGGTGGACGGCCGAGGATGGTAAGGCTTTCGAACAGCGCGCCAATTGCATCGCCGAGGAGTACGATGGCTTCAGTCCGGTGCCAGGCGCGCACGTGAACGGCAAGCTGACGCTGGGCGAGAATGCCGCGGATAACGGAGGCATCCACCTGGCGTACATGGCCCTGATGGATAGCTTGGCGAAGCACACGCTGCCGTCGGAAGACGGCTTCACGCCGCAACAGCAATTTTTCCTGGGCTACGGGCAGATCTGGTGCGAGAACTCGACCGAGCAGGCGTCGCGCGTGCAGGTAGCGACCAATCCGCATTCGCCTGGTGAGTTTCGCGCCAACGGCGTGCTCGAAAATATGCCGGAGTTTCAGGAAGCGTTTTCGTGCAAGGTGGGCGATCCGATGGTTTCGGCGGATCCTTGCCGCGTCTGGTAAGCGGCGTTGTTGTGAGAGCCCAGACTTGACCTTGCGTGTCGCCTTGTCTGATGTGCTCGCGAATGTCAGGCCTGCGCGCAGGGCTCATTTTCCGGAAGCGGGAATTCGTTGGAACGGTCCACGCCGTTCCAGATCTGAGCAACGCGGGTCTTAAGTCACCGTGATCTGTCTGCAAGTGCCGGACGCGTTATCGATTCCGTGATCCACCCGTCCCTCCCCGAAAATCCTCGCCCCATCGGCGCAGGGGGCATGGGCGATGCACACTGCACCAGCATACGCCTGAATAGCAATGCGGCCCTGGGGCTCCGCCCGGCGATCTGGCACGCGACCCGGCACGCCGCCGGCACTTCAAGCAGGAAGCCCGCGCCACGGGTATACTCTCGACGGCGTGAGCGTGTGACACCCGATGTTGCCCGCGCCCGAGCACCTTATTTGGTCTGCGATTCGAGTACTTTCCAGGCGGCCGCCAGTTTTGCTTTGCCGGCATTGGGCGCGTGGCGGTTCCACGCCGTGTACATGTCAACGATCTTGTCCAGCACCAGACGCTTTTGCGGTAACTGCGCGGCGGAGGCATTTTCCATCCCATGCCAGGCACTCAGCAGCAACGGTTCCGCCTGCTGAAAGCGGCCTTCCTGGGCAAGCACTCCACCCAGCCGGGCTTCACTGTCAAAGATATCGGGATGATTACCTGGAAGTAACTTCCGGCGGGCGCGCAGGCTTTCGCGAAGCCACCGCTCACCTTCCTGGAGCTTACCCCGCCTGGCAAGAAGATCGCCTAGATTGGTTTCGATTTTCGCCGTATCCGTTTGATCGGCGCCCCAAGTGCGGTCGGCAATGGCAAGCGACTGGCGAAGCATGGACTCGGCCTCATCCAGCTTGCCCTGATCCCGCAACAGCGTCGCGAGGTGATTCAAGCCGACGGCGATGTCCGGATGTTCGTCACCCAGCAGCCGGCGCGACGTTGTCAGAGAAGTGCGCGCATACTGCTCCGCTTCGGCGAGCTTTCCCTGTGCGTGCAAGGCGTAAGCGAGCTGGTTCATGGTTTGGGCGGTGGAGGGGTTTTCGGCGCCGGAAATCTGCAGGCGGGAAGCCAGGGCGCGTCGAAGCATGGCCTCGGCTTCAGCCGGATGCCCTTCAATACGGAGGAGAACACCGAGATTGTGCTCGTCCTCAGTGGCGTCCTCGGCGCGGTGATTCTGGAGATCGATGGCCAGTCCCCGGCGGTACAATTGCTCCGCCGCCGGCAGCTTGCCTTCGTGCCTTAGCGTAATGGCAAGGTCGGTGAGGCTTTCTGAAAGCACGGGGTCATCGGGGCCGTACAATTGCGTGCGGAGGCGAAGAGCGTCGCGCTGCAGCGTCTCGGCTTCCGGCAGTTTGTCCTCGAATGTCAGTTGCTCGGCCAACCCTGCCTCGCTCGTGGCCACGTCCGCTTCGTGGCCCGATACGGAGCGTACCAGGGAGAGAGCGGCGCGATACTGACGTTCGGAATCGGGGTAGCGGCCGAGACCGGAAAAGGTTCTGCCGAGGCTCTCGCGCGCGGCGGCTTCTACCAGTGGTTGAGCGTGGAGCGAGCCCGCATCGAGACGGTGAACGGCTTCGTCGAGGACGTGCGCAATGGTGACATCGCGCCCTTCGGTGGGATCCGCCTTGGTTGCCGAACGGGGGTCGGCGGATTGGAGCATCTGCTGCAGAAAGGAATTGACAGCCTGCGCCTTGGCCGCCTCCTGCCGCGATTGTTTCAGGCTGTCGGCGGCGCTGCGCTCGGCGTGAATGGCACGAATCGCTTCGCGCGTGCTCACACCCGTGGCAACAATCAGCGTTAGCACAATGGCGGCCGCGCTGGCCACCAGGGTACGGTTGCGCCGCGCGAGCTTGTGGAGCTGATATGCCCGGCTGGGCGGGCGAGCCGACACTGGCTCATCGCGCAAATATCTCCCGATATCGGCCGCGAGTCCCAGGGGCGTGGCATACCGCCGCGAGCGGTCCTTCTCCAGAGCTTTTAGCGCGATCGCGTCCAGATCGCCGCGCAACTGCCGGGCGAGCGTCGGCGGATCGGCGCCCCGGTTTTGCGCCACCAGGCTGGATGCCTCGGCAAGCGTACCCAGCTTCGTGCTGGGCCGGAGCGCGTCCTCCTCGCGCAGCCTGCGCAGAATCTCGTCAAAGGCCATCTTGCGGAAATCGAGCGGCAGAGTTCCGACCAGCAGTTCATACAGCACCACGCCCAGTGAATACACGTCGGTGCGCGTGTCGACATCCACGCCCGCCGAGCCCGCCTGCTCCGGGCTCATATATCCCGGCGTCCCTAGAATCGCCCCGGCGCGTGTGAACATGGTTTCCGCCGTGAGGCGCTGCGCGGTGGCTTTGGCTACGCCGAAGTCGATGATCTTCGGCATCGCCTTCCCGTCCACCTCGCCGACCAGAATGTTGGAGGGCTTCAGATCGCGATGGATGATGGCTTTCTGGTGGGCGTGCTGCACCCCTTCACAAACGAGGACGAACAGCTCCAGCCGCTGTCGCATGGTCAGCTTGCGCCTGTCGCAATAGTCCGTGATAGGCATGCCGGTGACATACTCCATCACGAAGTACGGCCGGCCCTGCGGCGTAGAACCGGCATCGAAGACCTTGGCGATGGCCGGGTGGTTCATGAGCGCCAGTGCCTGCCGTTCAGATTCGAAGCGCGCGACCACATCGCGCGTGTCCATGCCCGCCTTGATCAGCTTGAGAGCCACGCTGCGGCGAACGGGTTGCTTCTGCTCAGCCAACCACACCTCACCCATGCCGCCCTGGCCGATCAACTGGAGCAGATGGTACGAATCGATGACCGTGCCGGGGGCCGCATCACTCGGTCCGATCGTGCGGGTGGCGAACTGCGCATTATCGTTCTCAGGGGATGTTGAGCCTTCCGCGCCCAGGCCGTCTCGCTCACTTGGCCCGGATTGCTCAGAAGACATATCGGCCCTTTCGCTTGGCGCTTCTATTCTAGCTCAAGAGAGAAGATAGGACTATCCACATGAGCGAGAAGTCTCAGTGAAGTGCCTTTGTGGGGTGTGAGCGTCCGCCTCCGTGCCGCTGTCGTTGCCGTTACCGCCAATGCGCGAAAGGAGCGGTGATTCGGAATCTGCAGCGTCTGCGATAATTTTAGCCTTGCGTTGAATGCTGGCTTAGTGCGGCTCAATTACCTCACCAACTGGAGTAACTTTGGTGTCAGTGCGGAATTTCTTGTAATCGCGGAAAGTCACGTCTTCGTCGAAGTTGAATTCTTTGAGCAGCGCAACGCGCGCGTCAACCTTGACCGCGATGTGCAGCGGCAGCCAGACTTCGTCGTTCACGCGAGTCTGTTCGATGACAATGCGCGAACCTTTGTGGATGCGCGCCAGCACCAGGCCGAATGAGACCGTATCGATGCATTGAATATCGAGCTTTTTCCACTCGGATTCGTCTTTGTCGATCCAGGCGCGGAAGCGGAACTTCGGCAGGATGCGGGCGTCCTTTAAATGCGGCTGATATCCGGGGCGCGGCTCGGCGTCGATGACGTAAGTGTCGCGCCCGTCCAGTGACTCGACGCCCACCATGTGGAAGTCGTAAGCATCGGCCACCTCGCGCACGAACTGGCGGTCCTGTTCGTGCTCTTTGGATTCTCTGGCCTCGCGCTTCTCGCGATCCGCGCCGCTTTCCCTGGCGCGCTTGTCGACGATTTTCTGGAGGCGGTCATCCTCTTTTTTGGCGGCGTCGCCAGAGAGCGGCTGATCGTCTTTGGCCACCAGGCGGCGCACCTGCGAGCCGTAGAGTTCCATCACTTCGTAGGTCTTCGACTCGGTAGATTTGACGTTGCCCTTGCGATCGAGCTTGTGCTCTTCCTGACGCTCGGTGAAAGTGTAATCGCGCTGCTTGTGATCGTTCTTGAGATCGGCATCGGCGACGCGGCGGAGCAACTCGCGGATCTGGTCTTCGGAGAGCGCGGGAGCCTGTGCGGGGATGGCGCCCGCGGTCAGGAGAATCGTTAGCAGGGTTAGCCCGATGCGTACCGGCACAATACTACGACGTGGCTAATGCGCGGCCAGTTCCGTGGGTTGAAGCGGGGCGTGCGCCGTGCCGCGCAGCCAATTCTGCAGCCGCTCCATGTACAGGTAAATCACCGGCGTGATGTACAGCGTTAACAACTGCGACACGACCAGGCCGCCCACCACCGCGAGGCCCAGCGGCTGGCGCGCGTCGGCGCCTTCGCCGTAACCAAGGGCGATCGGCAGGGTGCCAAACAGCGCCGCCACGGTGGTCATCATGATCGGGCGGAAACGCAGCGTGCAGCCCTGGTAGATGGCTTCGAAGGGCGCCTTGCCTTCCACGCGCTGGGCTTCGAGCGCGAAGTCGATCATCATGATGGCGTTCTTCTTCACCACGCCGAAGAGCATGATCAGGCCGACGAAGGCGTACAGATCCAGCTCCTTGTGGAACAAGCGCAGGGTCAGCAGCGCGCCGAAGACCGCGGACGGCAGACCCGAGAGAATCGTCACCGGGTGAATGAAGCTCTCATATAAGATACCCAGCACGATGTAGATCACCAGGATCGCCACGATCAACAGAATCGAAAGCCCCTGGAAGGACTGTTGGAATTCCTTGACGGTGCCCTGGAAGTTCACGCTGACGGTCGGCGGGATGCGCAACTCCTGCAGCGCGTCTCGCACGTTCGCGGCCGCGTCGCCGAGCGAGAAACCGGGCTTCAGGTTGAACGACACGGTCACGGCCGGCAGTTGCCCGAAGTGGTTGACACTGAGCGGACCCACGCCGCGGGACAGATTCACCACCGCATCGAGCGGCACCAGCGATCCCTGGCTGGAACGCAAGTAGATCTTGGAGAGGCCTTCGGGCGTGCGCTGATACCGGGGTTCGACCTGCATGATGACGGCGTACTGATTCGCGGGAGTGTAGATCGTCGAAACCTGGCGATCGCCGTACGCGGCGTACAGCACATCCTCGATGTGCTCGGGCGTGAGACCCAGAGCCACGGCCCGGTCGCGATCGATATCCACGTTCACCTGCGGGCTGGCGATCTGCAAATCGGAATTCACATCGACGAACCCTGGGAGCGTGCGCATCTTGTTCATCAGCGGATCCACCCATTGGTAGATCTCGTGCAGATCGGCGCTTTGCAGAGTCATCTGGTACACGCTGGTGGTGTACTGGCCGCTGACCGTGATCGGCGGCGGATTCTGGATAAACACCATGATGCCGGGCACGGCGGCGATCTTCGGACGCAGCTCTTCAATGATCTGGTCCACGCTGAGCTTGCGCTCCGAGCGCGGCTTCATGTGGGCGAAGAAGCCGCCCTGGTTGCCGCCCATCAGAAACGTGCCCGTATCGAGCACGTTGGGATCCTGCTGCACGATTTGGGAAACCGCGCGCAGGTGCTTGGCCATCGACTCGAACGAGATGTCCTGCCCCGCCATCCCGATGCCGAAACAGAAGTCGCTATCCTGGCTGGGGATGAAGCCGGTCGGCATGGTGAAGAACAGGTAGAACGTTCCCGCGAGCAGGAGGAAGCCGGCCATCAGCGTGGCGAACTGATGACGCAAGACCTTCTTGAGCGTGAAGTCGTATCCGGAAGCCAAGGCGTTATGGGCGGATTCAAACGTCCTGTACAGGCGCCCGTGCTGCGCGCCGGCAGCGCGCAGGAAGCGGCTGCCGAGCATCGGCGTGAGGCTCAAAGAAACGAAACCGGAGATCAGGATGGCGACGGTAATCGTCACCGAGAATTCGTGCAGCAGCCGCCCGACAATGCCGCCCATGAACAGCACGGGAATAAAGACCGCCACCAGCGAGATCGTCATGGAGATGATCGTGAAGCCGATTTCCTTCGAAGCCAGCAGCGCGGCTTCCATGCGGCCTTTGCCCATTTCCATGTAGCGCACGATGTTCTCGAGCATGACGATGGCATCGTCCACCACGAAGCCGACCGAAAGCGTCAATGCCATCAGCGACAGATTGTTCAGGCTGTAGCCGAGCAGGTACATGGTGGCGAACGTGCCGATAATCGAGAGCGGCACGGCCACGCCCGGGATGATGGTGGCGCTGAAGTTCCGCAGGAAGATGAAGATGACCATCACCACCAGGCAAACGGTGAGCACCAGCGTGAATTCCACGTCGTGGATGGAAGCCTGGATCGACTGGGACGCGTCGAAGGCGATGTCCATCTTGACCGCGGGCGGAATCTGCGCCCTGATCTGCGGCAGCAGCGCCCGAATATTGCCGACCACTTCCACGGTATTGGTTCCGGGCTGCCGCTGGATGGCCAGGATCATACCGCGTTCGCCGCCGAACCACGCCACGGCTTTGTCGTTCTCTACGCCGTCGATCACGTTGCCGAGTTGATCCAGGCGGACCGGGACGCCATTTTTGTAGGCCACAATCAACGGCCGGTAAGCGGCGGCGCGCAGCAGTTGGCCGTTCGACTGCACGGTGAAGGCTTGCTTTTCGCCATACAACCGGCCGGTGGGCAGATTCACATTGCTGCTCTGGATGGCCTGCATCACCTCGTCGAAGCCGATGCCACGGGCAGCCAGCTCATCGGGATTCAACTGCACACGCACCGCGTACTTCTGCGCGCCGTAGACCTGTACCTGAGACACGCCGCTGGCCATCGAGATGCGCTGTGCCATCAGCGTCTCGGCGTATTCATCCACCGTGTAGAGCGGCAGCGTGTCGCTGGTGACCGACAGGTAGAGCACGGGCTGATCGGCGGGATTGGCCTTCTGGTAGGAAGGCGGGTGCGGCATGTTGCTCGGCAGCAGCCCTTCCGCCTTGGCGATGGCGGCCTCAATATCCTGCGCGGCCGCGTCGATATTGCGCGCCAGCGTGAACTGCACGGTGATCTGCGTGGCGCCCTGCGTGTTCTGCGAGCTCATGTTCTGCACGCCGGCGATGGTGGAGAACTGGCGTTCAAGCGGCGTGGCGACGGACGACGCCATGGTCTCCGGATTGGCGCCGGGCAGCGCCGCAGTCACCTGGATGGTCGGATAGTCGACGGTGGGCAGCGCCGCGACGGGCAATGACCGGAACGCCACGATCCCGAACAGCAGGATCGCGAGCATCAGCAAAGCGGTCATTACGGGGCGTTCGATGAAGATACGCGAGATATGCATGGCCGGGCCGCCTTTAGAGAGTCAGGTTATCGACTTTGCCGGCGGGCACGGGACGGATCTTCGCGCCGGGGTAGAGCCGCATTTGGCCGTCGGTCACGACCGTTTCGCCGGGCGCCACGCCTTTGGCGATTACGGCCTTGCGGCCGATCGTGCGCGCCACCGTCACCAGCCGCGGTTCCACGGTCTGGTCCGCCTTCACGACGAACAGGAACTGGCCGTGCTGGCCATCCTGCACGGCTTCGGTAGGCACGACCGTCGCGTTCGTTTGCGTGTCGAGCGTGAGCACCACGTTAGCGAATTGGCCGGGCCACAGCATACGCTCGCTATTGTTGAAAACCGCCTTCAGCCGGATGGTACCGGTGTTCGTATCCACGGCGTTGTCGATGACCTTCAGCGTGCCGCGCACGATGCGATTGGGATCGGCGTCCGTGGAAGCCTGCACCTCCAGGTTGCCGTGCGCGCGCGCCCGGATGGCATCGAGCTGATCTTCGGGAACCCCGAACGAGACGAAGATGGGCGCGATCTGATTGATGACCACCAGCGCCACGTCGTTCACCTTGATGAGGTTGCCGGGATGCACCAGTAAGTTGCCGGCGCGGCCGCTGACGGGGGAGCGGATTTCGCAATAGCCGACGTCCAGCTTGGCGCGCGCGACCGCCGCCTGATCGCTTTGAAGCGATGCGCGGGCGCTCTCGATAGCGGCCTGGTCGGCGCGCACGCTTTCACGCGCCGCATCTGCCGCCGCGCGCGACTGCGTCGCCTGCATCTCGGACGCCACGCCTTCCTTGGCGAGCTGTTCGTAGCGATAGCCATCCGCCTCAGCGCTCTTGGCCTGCGCGGTGTCGCGGGCCAGGTTGGCTTGGGACTGCGCGAGTTGCGCACGGTCTTTGGCGGCCGAGGCTTCCGCCTGCTCCAACGCATCCTTGTACGGCTGCGGATCGATCTGGAACAATAGATCGCCCTTGGCCACGTCGCGGCCTTCGGTGAAATGCACACCGATCAGTTCGCCCGCGACTTGCGACTTGATCTGTACGGTGGACGCCGGCTCCACGGTTCCCACGGCGCGAATCTGGACGGGTACGGCTTCCTCGGCCGCTACCGCCACGCTCACGGGAACGGCGGGCATACCACCGGCCATCTGGACCTGCTGCTTACCACAGCCTGAAAGCCACGCCGCCAATGCAACCATCGCGGCACAATAAACCAGTTTCATACGCGCGCACTCATCCACGGAGATTTCCCTCATTGTAACCTGAGACCATGCCAGACTTACGTGTCCCCAACTCCGATCATTGCTTGCGGGTCCTCCAGGAAACACCCGGCCTGCTGCGCGGTCTGCTATCGCTGGCCACACCAGAACAGTTGGACTGGCGGCCGAACTCCGAACGATGGTCCATCAGCATGGTGCTGGCTCACCTGGTTGATGTAGAGACGAAAGGATTCCGGAATCGTTTCACGGCGATGCTCGAAGGGGATCAACCGCTGTTGCCGCGCTACGATCAGTTGGCGCTGTTCCGCGCCGTGACTCAGTTCGATCCTCACGCCGCCCTGGCGCGCTTTGCCGCGGAGCGCAACGGTACGCTGGCGCTGCTCGGCGCGCTACCCGATGGCGCGGGTGAGCAGTCCGGCCGGCACGCGGAATTCGGCGTGATCACCATCGCGCAACTGCTCAACGAATTCGCCTTCCACGATTTGGGACATACGCGCCAGATCATGGAACTGTACCGCTCGCACGTGTTCTATCCGGAGATGGGACAGTATCAGGGCTTTTATCAGATCCACCCGTGAAGCGGGCTTTCAGTAGAGCGGCGCGTGGGTTTCGAGGGGCGGCTGGCGGATCTCCAGGCAACCTTTGCCGGTGGGCAGCACCTTGCCGGGATTGAGGTAGTTTTGCGGATCGAAGAGGCGCTTGAAGGCACGCATGGTGTCGAGCGTTTCCGGTTTGAACTGGCGGTCCATCAGTTCGTTCTTCTCCATGCCGACGCCGTGCTCGCCGGTGATCGACCCGCCCACGCGCACGCAGTATTCCAGGATCTCGGCGCCGGCCGCTTTGGCTTTCTCGAGGTCTCCCGGCTTGCGCGCATCGAACAGGATGATAGGGTGCATGTTGCCGTCGCCCGCATGAAAGATGTTGCTGATGGTGAGGCCGTACTTGCGGCCGGTCTCGGCGATCACGCGCAGCGTGGGCGCGATCTGCGTGCGCGGCACCACGCCATCGTGCACGTAATAGAACGGGCTGACGCGTCCCACCGCGCCGAAGGCGTTCTTGCGGCCCTTCCATAGCAGGTCGCGCTCCTCGGCCGACCGCGCCACACGCACCTCGCGCGCGCAGCACCCCTGGCAGACCTCCTGGATCTGCGCCACCTGCTCCTCGACGGTCTCGCGCACGCCTTCCAGTTCGATCAGCAGCACGGCGGCCGCGTCCATCGGATAGCCCGCGTGCGTGGCTTCTTCGACCATGCGCAACATCACGCCGTCGAGCATCTCGACCGCCACCGGCACGATCGCCCGCGCGGTGATCTCGGCGACCGTGGCGCCGCACTCTTCGACATCGCCATAGATCGCCAAAATCGTCTTCACCATTTCCGGCTTGCGCATCAGACGGACGGTGGCTTTCGTGATCAGCGCCAGCGTGCCTTCCGAGCCGGTGAGAAAGCCGGTGAGATCGTAGCCAGGCGTGTCGCCACCTTTACCGCCGGTGGTCATGACCGTGCCGTCGGGTAGCACGAACTCGAGGCCGAGCACGTGATTGGTGGTGACGCCGTAGGCCAGCGTGTGCGGCCCGCCGGCGTTTTCGGCCACGTTGCCGCCGATGGTGCAGGCGCGCTGGCTGGAGGGATCGGGCGCGTAGAAGTAGCCCTGAGCTTGCACGGCGAGCGTGATATCGAGGTTCACCACGCCGGCTTCGACAGTGGCGCATTCGTTGGCCAGATCGGTTTCGATGATGCGGTTCATGCGCGCGAAACCCACCACGATGCCGCCTTCGCGCGGAATCGCGCCGCCGCTGAGTCCCGTGCCGGCGCCGCGGCCCACGACCGGCACACGGTACTCCGCGGCGATGCGCAGGATCGCGGAGACGTCTTCGGCATGGCGCGGGAACACCACCATCTCGGGCCGGGCCTTTTCGACGCTGGCGTCGTATTCATAGAGGGTCAGATCTTCGGGGCGATCGAGGTATCCGCGCGGGCCGAGCAAGGCAATCAGGCGTTCGCGCGCGGCGGGCGGGAGCATACCGTTAGTGTGGCATATGGAGGAGGCCTATGCAGGCATCGTGGGTCCTGCCGATTCGCGAATATTGCAAACACGGCCGGGGCTCCGCTCTTCTTCAGCAGTGGGGAGGACTGCCGAAAGAGAACGCTGGCCGTGTGCTGCGCGGCAGGACCCGCGATGCCTGTCGGCCGCCCTTCCGATACGGCGACAATGGCGGGCGGCCGATCCTTAACTCACATGGACGCCGCCATCCGGAGGCGTTGACCGTCGATCGTCGCCAGACTGGCGCCCCGGGTGCGGAATTCGTAGCGTGCGATCTTGACCGCCGCAGTACCCGGCGCGCAGCGGACCACCAACCCGCGGATTTCCAACTTCATCAGGCAGTTGCCATCCAGTCTGGCGGGCCAGGCGACCGCCAAGCGGACTCCCTCGCCGACCCGGAGCGCATGTTGGGTCGTGAAATGGATCTCCCGGCTGCTGATCTCTATCGTCTTGCCGCTCCCCGTGGCGATCAGGCGTCCGCCCTGCAGACACTGATAGCGCACATCCTCTTGAATCGGGAAGAGATGCTTCTCTGGCCGTGGATCTGCCCCTGGCCCGGTCCGGCACCATTGTATGCCAGCCGGCGCTGCTTTCCTGAGGCGCGGGCCTCGAACCACGCGGATAGTCTCTTCTGATTGATAGGTAATGCTTTGCATCGGATCAGCGTCCTTTCCTCTGCGGCTCGAACCTCCCGTTCGGCTTTCGCCATTGTGCGCTCGG
>DATKNQ010000049.1:0-2180 GCA_035541265.1 Bryobacteraceae bacterium | reverse complement strand
GTCGAACACTCGGCTGCCTCTACCGCGAGCACCGCCACCTCACGCGGCAAGGCCATCCCTAACGCCGCCGCGACGCAAAGAACTTCCGCCAGCCCCACGAAATGCGGCGATCCGCCGGCCATCGGTTCTATGCCGCGAGCCGGAAACATCCGGAGCGTGCCCGGCGGGCAGTCACCAGTGATCACGGTATCCACCACCAGCAGGCGCTCGACATCCAGCAGGTTGTCCAACAAATCGAAACCCGATGCGGACGAGCAGACTATCTCCGCGCCGGGATAGCGCCGTTCCACTTCCCGCGCCACCAGGATGCCGAAGGCGTCGTCGGCCAGAATCTCGTTGCCGAGTCCCAGCACGCGCGCGCCGTGTTCAGTCGCGGTGGATGCGGCCATCGCTGTCACGCCTCAGCGTTGTCAAGGGAGCGCCCAAGCGATCGCGCACCTGGACGCATAAGGGCATACGGCCGGGAAGCGAGTGCGTCGCGCAGCCCAGGCACGGATCGTAGGCGCGGAAGGCCATCTCCACCATGTTCAGGATGCCTTCGTCGACCGTGGACGCGTGCACCAGCGCCCGCGCGCTCTTCTCGATGCCCATGGCGATGCGCGCGGCATTGTGCTGGGTGGCGACAATCAGGTTGGCCTTCGTGATGACGCCGCGCTCATCGGATTGATAGTGGTGAATCAGCGTGCCGCGCGGCGCCTCCACCACGCCGATGCCCTCGCGCGGCGTGGCCGTGGGAATCGTGCGCACCTGAGGGTCCGCGAGCTCGGGATCCTGCGCCAACTCGCGCATGTGTTCCGCGGCGTACAGCAGTTCAATGACGCGCGCCCAGTGATTGGCCAGTGTGTGATGCACCGGCTTGCCGCCCTGCAATCCGAAGTACTGCAGCCATGCTTCCTGCGCCAGCGGCGTGGCCATGCCTTCCGCTGCGTTGAGGCGCGCGAGCGGCGCCACGCCGTAGATGCCGCTGTCGGGGCCGTCGCGCAGACCGTGCCAGCCGAGCGATTTCAAATGGCACGACTTCATGTAAGTCCACGGATCGGCGTGTTCGGCGATGTATTCGGCATAGCGCGCCGGATCGAAGCGCGCCCATTCGTGTCCATCGGGCGAGACCACGCGCAGCATGCCGTCGTAGAAGTTCACACGATTGTCTTCGTCCACCAGGCCCATATAATAGGTCCGCGTCGTGTACGCATCCGAGCGCAGCAGGTCCATGTAGGCGCTGTTGTCGAGCACCATGTGCTCGAACAGATCGAGCGTGAAGCGGGCGAAGTCGACCGCCTCTTCGGCTACCGTGCGAAATTGTTGCAAGTCTTCCGCACGCAGCGCCTTCGATACGCCGCCGGGCAATCCGAACACCGGGTGGGCGGCTTTGCCGGCCGCCAGGCTGGTGAGCTCGCGCAACTTGCGGCGCATCCCGATCACGCGCTGCGCGACCTCCGTGCCGACCCGTGCGATTACGCCGAGCACGTTGCGCTCGGCCGCGGGCGCCTGCGGTCCGACGACGAAATCCGGGCCGCCCAGGAAATAGAAGTGGAGCGCGTGATCCTCCACCATGAACGCGCTGTAGACCAGTTCGCGGATCTTGCGCGCAGCCGGCGGCGGGGTGACCTGGTAGAGCGCATCGAGGGCTTTGGTGGAGGCCACGTGATGCGCCATTGGACACACGCCGCAAATGCGCGAAGTGATCTGCGGCATATCTTCGGCCGGCCGCCCTTGCGCGAACTTCTCGAAGCCCCGCAGTTCGGGGACCTGGAAATAGGCGTGCTCCACATCGCCCTTCTCGTCGAGGAAGATCTCGATCTTGCCATGGCCTTCCAGGCGTGTGATCGGGTCGATCGTGATCCGGCGAGCGGGTTGAGTCTCAGTTGCTGCGGCCATTCGATACCTCCATCCGCCTACGTTCCAGGAACGACGCGGGCAGGCTGTAACGATAGAAAGTTCCGGCCGGATCGGGGATGCTTTCGAGCGCGCGTTCCACATCGTCCGAATCGTTGCAGCCCAACACGGACGCGATTGCCCCCATGGCCTTGCCGCCGAAATCGCGAACGCGGCTGGTGGGGCCGAAACATCCGGTGCAGGGCATGTTGCCCGCAATGCAGCGGGCTTCGCAACCGGTGCGCGTCGCGGCGCCCAGGCAGAGCACGCCCTGCGCCAACAGGCACTTCTCCGTATCGAGCACG
>DATKNQ010000048.1:0-26084 GCA_035541265.1 Bryobacteraceae bacterium | reverse complement strand
GTGTCGAGGGTCCGGAAGACCTGCCGACACTCGTATTCCTTATCAATCGTGTACTTCTCCGTGACCTTCACGGTGCCCATGATCGACTCGGTCTCGACGTCCCATAGCGCGACCTCTTCGCCGGGGGTGATCGCCCTCGCGTAGTCCTCCTCCGTCGACAGGGTGATGGGGATGGGCCAGAACAGACCGTTCCGGCTGGGCAAGGCGTAGGACTCGCAGCAGCCGCGCCAGTCCGCGTGGCCCATAAATCCTTCGAGGGGCGTGAAGGCGCCGATTCCCATCATGATCAGGTCGCTGGTTTCGCGGCTGGTCATCGGGACTCTCTTCAGGCGTTCGGCTCTACTCAACTCTTCCCGCCTGGCTTCGCCTTCCAGCAGCAAGGGACGTAATGCACCGCCGCCGTGTGGAAGGATCAAGGTATGCATGAAAGCCTCCTATTATCGAGCTTCTGCCGGAGTCAATAAGTTCGACTGATGTGATGTTATCCACCTCAATGATATAGCCGTGCGCGCGAATTGTCACCCCGATTCTATAGGTCTCAGTGTGGCGTAACTCGGCAATAACACAAGACTTATTGGCATCTGGCGGGGCAAACACGGAAATCCCGGGGCCGGATGGACAAATCCAGAAAATCAGGTCTGATCATCTTGACATCGTGCGAGTAACTGTTGATAATATAAACAACGAATAGGGAGATTTCGCGCTGTGTCTGCTCCGTCGCTGACCACCGGAAAAGCTGCTCAGTTGTGTTCCGTTAAACCGGACACGGTTCTGAAATGGATCAAGAGCGGACGGCTTCCCGCCCACAGGACCGCCGGCGGCCACTATCGGGTCGAGGAGCGCGACCTAACCCCGCTGCTTTCTTCCAGCCGCGCCAATGAGAAGGCCTGGGAGGAACACGCCGCCCTCTGCTCGCGCCCCATGCGCTGTTGGGAATACATGAACCACGGGCCCGGCAGCGAGTGCCAGGATTGCGTGGTCTACAAAGCCCGCGCTTCGTGGTGCTTCCGCATGGCGAACCTGGTACGCGGCGATGGCCACGAGAAGCGCTTCTGCACCGGCGCATGTCAGGAGTGCCCGTACTATCGCCGCGTGCACGGGCTTCCCACCAACGTGCTGGTGATCACACAGGACGAAAAGCTGATTCAGGAACTCTCCCGGCGTGAGTACAAGACAGTCGCGTTCCGTTATGCCCGGCGTGGATATGACGCTTCGGCGATCGTGGATGTGTTCCGTCCCGCGTTCGTGATATGCGATCAGGCGATTCTGGAGAGTCTTGGCGTGACCCTGTTGGAAGCTTTTGTGTCCGACCCGCGCGCGGCCGGCGTCCGAATCGTAGTGGCGGTTCGCAAGGGCATGATGCCACGCCGGATCCACGCCAACGGCGTCTTCGCCACCATCGAGGAACCCTTCCAGGCCGAAGAGGTTGTAGCGCTGATCAACCGGATGCCGATCGAAACGCTGGACCCCGCGCCGGACCGCACTTAACCGTCTTGCCGATCGTGCCGCGCCAACTATCCCCGGCAGCGTGACTGGTGTTTCATGCCGTCCTCTTTTGTTCAATTGCAGTAAATAAGTTCCTTTTAGCTTCTTACATCCTCCGCGCGGCGGCCGAATCGCTTTCCGCCCCCGCCTGTTTCTCCAGGCCAGCCTGCGTCGTCCCTTCCCGCAGGCGTCGGGCTAGGTCCGGCAGCTGCCGCAGGACCTCCCACGGCGTTGCGTACCACCGATACACTCTCTTCTGTCTGCCCTTCGCGTCGAGCACCACCTCAGGCACCCCACACGGCCAGTGATAGTTCAGGTATGGGTTCAAATCTTGTTCGTAGAACTCTCAATGGCCTCCGCATGATTCGATTCGATGTGTCCGCAGCCCATGTGCTTTCGGATGATCGCGCGGTTTTGCGCTTCGACCAGTCCGTTGTCGTTCGACTGCCGGGGCCGCGGTTTGGTCTGCTCTACCAGCAGCTCGTTGAGTAACTCGGGCGCGGTGCGGGCAAGGCGCTGCCAACCGCCTCTCGCACCATACGTCGATGTACGTGCAACTTCCTGGCGACTCCGGAATCGTTCCGACTCCAAACAGAATACCGAAATCACATTTGCCGGATGCAGGACCTCCGGGCCGTGCACTGCCTACAAAAACGTTGCGGCTGGGGCGACGTTACCGGCCGCTCTCCCACCCGCCTGAAGTCCGATGCAGACTCAACGGAGTGTGTGCTTATCGCTACGCCTGCGGATTACAGTAAGGACATGCAACCTCCGATAGGCCGCAAAGTGACTACACGCACGCTCTCTCTGCTAATCGCTCTTGCCGCCGCTGCCGCCGCGGCTGCGGAGCCGGGCCGTTTCACGATTGATACGGAACGCGGAATGTTCCTGATGGATGGCAAGCCATTTCAGATCATTAGCGGCGAGATGCACTACCTTCGCATACCCCGCGAGTACTGGCGTGATCGTTTGCGGATGGCGCGCGCTATGGGTTTGAACACAGTGACCACCTATGTTTTCTGGAACATGCATGAGCCCGCGCCTGGTGTGTTCGATTTCTCAGGCGATCGCGACCTCGCACAGTTTGTCAGAACTGCGCAGGAACTTGGCTTGTATGTCATCATCAGGCCAGGCCCGTATGCCTGCGCCGAGTGGGAGTTCGGGGGTTATCCGTCGTGGCTGTTGAAGGAGCACAACCTCGTAGTCCGCTCGATGGACGAACGCTACCTGAAGGCATCCGAGCGCTACATCAACCGCCTGGGGCAGGAGATCGCGCCGCTCCAGAACACGCGGGGTGGTCCGATCCTCATGGTGCAGTTCGAGAACGAATACGGTTCTTATGGCAAGGACAAAGTCTACCTGCGCCGGGTGCGGGACATGCTGCGGCAAGCCGGCTTCGGCGTCCCCCTATTCACCTCCGATGGCGCGGAGCAGATGCCCGACGGATACCTGCCCGAAGCCCTCCCGGCTATCAATGGCTCCGTGGACCAGGAAGTATTCGACACCATTCGCAAGTTCCGTCCACATGGTCCATTCTTCGTCGCCGAATTCTACCCAGGGTGGCTCGACCACTGGGGAGAGCCGCACGCGCACGTCGATGCGGTCAAAAGCGCTGCCGAACTGGAATGGATGCTCTCCCGCAGTGTTTCCGTGAACCTGTACATGTTCCACGGGGGAACCAACTTCGGTTTCATGAATGGCGCCAACTACTCCGACCATTATCAACCCCAGCCCACCAGCTACGACTACGATGCGCCGCTTGATGAGGCTGGCCGCCCTACGCCGAAGTTCTACAAATTCCGCGAGGTGATTGCCAGGCATTTGCCAGCGGGCGTGCATCTTCCGGAAGTCCCGAGCGCGCGGCCGATGACTACAATTCCGCGGTTCGAACTCCAGCAATCCGCCAGCTTGCTCGATGCTCTTCCCGCGCCCGTAAAATCGGAGCGGCCGCTTTCGATGGAAGACATTGGACAGTCCTACGGGTACGTCCTTTATCGCACGCATCTGGCTAACCCAGCCACCGGTCTGGTAACCATTACGGAGTTGCGCGACTTTGCGGTGGTTCTGCTGAACGGCCATCCGATCGCCTCGCTGGACAGGCGCCGCAAGCAAGACTCCTTCGGGCTCACTGTCTCCAAGTCCCCTGCGGTCCTGGATATTCTCGTGGAAAACGGTGGGCGCATCAACTATGGTCCGTTGCTGACTCGCAATCGGAAGGGCATCACCGAGAAAGTCACATGGGCCGGCAAGGAGCTTACAGGCTGGGAGATGTACCCATTGCCAATGGAGCAGGCCCCGGCAATGGGGCCTGGGAAACAGCCTCCCATTCCCGGCCCGCTGCTGTTCAAAGGGGTATTCTACTTGCACCACACCGGTGACACGTTCCTGGACATGCGCGGCTGGGGCAAGGGTTGCGTTTTCGTGAATGGCCGCAACCTGGGCCGCTTTTGGCACATTGGCCCGCAACAGACCCTTTACCTGCCGGGCGTCTTTCTGCGAGAAGGCGCCAACGAGATCATCGTGCTGGATCTGATGCCACGTTCACACCACTCGGTCGCCGGGATCGGGAATCCGATCCTCGATCAACTTGAGCCCGAGTAATCAGGGACCTGTGCATGACCCTGCTCCACACCTGTTGGATCGCTCACCGAAGGAGATGAAAGCAGATTAGAGGAGATGTGGAGGCCGACCACTTGTTTGGCCAGGAGCGCCGGTGCGAACCGATAATTGTGCCACGACATCCAGGGGGATCCGGGTATCGTGCGGACCGACGGAAACGCTATTCCGTCTGGGCACCCCAGGATATGAAATACGGGCGCTGCTCTTCGATAGAACGGAGATCAGCGGGCGTGACTTTCGAATACACCGGCTGCACCGCGCCTACTGCGGTGGGGCGATCTACCGGGAGGCAATACCGCTTCGACCGGGTTGTAGCGGCGATCGGAACAACTCGCCACGGAATCAGGCCAAATCTGCGGGGGGATGCCAACCGGTTCCGCTGCGGCACTCTACACCGATGAGATACTTGCCCTTCACGTAATTGCAGTACCGGACGCGCCCGCGCGCGCACAGGCCGAACTTGGGCTCGTTGCATCGCAGATAAGAGAGAAGCGGTATCTTCTCCGATACCAGCAATTGAAATCCCTCCACCGAGACATTCATCAAGGTGGCCTGAATCACCGCTTCCTTGCCCTCGCGATCTTCCCAGAGAACGTGCAGCGGGCCGGTAACGGCGTACCGCACGTGGCGCCGTGTGTTGAACTTCCGAAAGGTGGCGTGCAGCGTCTGTTGGGCCCACAACGTGGACTCCGCATAGGCCGCCGAAATGCTGCTGACCGCGATCCCCAGAGTCGCCGCCAGCTCCTTGACCGTTTTCCATTCGCCCCTCTCATAACGGCGGACGATCTGAATAATACTCCAGAACGGATCGCCCCGCGGCGCACAATCGATCAACGCAGCCTTGATTCCGGGAGCGGCGTGGACTCTGTCGAGAGCCTCATCCAACGGGAGGTCAGTAAGGGCGTCAAGCAAAGAGAAGAGTCCCATCAGCAGCGCTTGGTTCGGTGGAACTTTCGCCAAACTGGCTAGCCTTTCGCACAGACGCGCGCGTACGAGCGACACCGTCACCAGTTCACCCGGTTTATTTTTCGCCAGTTGGGGCAGCGCTGCCAGCACAGCCCAGTGCCGAATACCTTCCTCCCCGAGCACCGCCATGGCGTGGTTGATCGAGTGAACTTCAGCGGTACGGGCGAAGAGGGCGGAATTCACATACAGCAAGAGGCTGTACGACAGCCAGACGTCACGCGAGATGAGCGCTTCTAATCTCTTGAAGTCTAGCTCTGGTTGTTGGGCCTCGGCAAGCAGAAGCAGGCAGGTGAACTTACTTGCCGGGATGCGTCGCCCGCGCACGCTCAGCGGACGCGCAAAGAAGTAACCTTGAAAGTAGTCGTAGCCCGCCTCACGGGCCCACTCGAAGTCTTCCTGGGTTTCGACCTTGTCGGCAAGAACGCCAATTCCACGCGGCCGGTAGGTGCGCAGCAACTGTTGCTGATCGGACCGCGACACGGCATCCACGTCCACTTTGAGGAACCTTGCCAGTCGGGCCAGCGGCTCGCGCCGTGCCTGAGGCACGAAATCATCGAGTGCCAGGTCATAGCCCTGCTCATGGAGACGCCCGCCGGCATCCAGCACCTCCTGATCGGGTTCCACTGACGGAGGCAGCTCAATCACCAGGACCTCAGGCGGAAGAATGGAGGGCAATTCGCCCAGAAGGAGGCTGCGATCGAAACTGATAAATGCCTTCTTGCCGCACAACAGATTATCAATACCGATGGTGAGAAGAGCGTTCCCGATCGCCTCTGTGCCGGCGATCCGCTCATTCTCGCCGGACGCCGCCTGGCAGTCTTCGGAACGGTAGTGCAACTGGTAGGCAAAGACTTGCTTTTGACGGTCGAAGATGGGTTGGCGCGCGATGAATACATCCATTAGTTTGAATCTAACAGGAGCAACTTGGTGCTGGTGTGGCGCTTGGATCCCTGGGGCCCTTCCCTTCCGGACGTGTAACCACACTGGAGGAACTCAATCATCTCGGTGTGCGGTTGGTATCGTTGATGGAAGCGTCATGATCGCGGGGACTTCATGCCAGTCAGATTCGAAAGCCATACCGCTCCGGGGTCCGCAAAGCTCAGATCGCTCGCCAGTTGAATATCGGGCGGACTTCCGCCCGGCGGATTTTGGCCGAACCTATTTCCCGGAGAATCCCTGGCGGCAAGCAAGTTCGCTGCGAAAGTCCGCTGCGGCGGCGTGATTCGGATCGCGCGCCAGGATCTCGTCGAGCAACTGGCTTGCCCGGCGTTTGCGTCCCAGACCCTGTGCAGCCTGCGCTAACAGGAAGTCCGCGGTGAGTTCGGCGCGCTTCTGCAGGTCTTCCTGAAAGAGAAGCATCGCGGGCAGCGAGGTAGCGAAATAGTCCACCTTGGCTTTGGTGCGCTTCAGCTTCATGGCGTACTGGCGCAACCCTTCGAGCAGCGCGGTGGATTCGCGCCGTCTGCCGAGGCAGGCGAGCGCCATGGCGCTGTAGTAAGTCATGTCCGAGTAAGCGACCACGCTCATCTCGCGGAAGTCGCCGGTGGCCGCGGCGGCTTTGCGCCACCAGGTCTGGGCATCTTTGGATTTGCCCAGAGCGTGGCACGCGCGCCCCAGCCAGTAGTAGATATTGCTCTGATTGGCCAACAGGTGCTTGGCTTCGCCGAGATTCTCCGGACTCGCGAGCGCGCGCTCGAAGTAGCGATAGGCATCTGCTGCACGACCGCTCGACAAATCGCGGCGTCCGAGCGCGAGCTGCGCCCTGGTGTGCTCGGTGAGCGCCAATCCCTCGCCGCCTTCCCAAGGCTGGAACTTGCGCCCGGCCAGCAGTGCGGCAGCTTTCCCAGGCTGGCCTGTCTGGTTGTAGAGCGACGCCAGTGCCACGGAGAGATCGTCGCGCAGGCCGACCAGATCGCGGCGCTTCTCCATCTCCGCCAGGCGCCGCTTCGGCGTGGCGAAGTGCTTCCAGAGTTGATCGCGCTCGTAGAAAATGCGCGCGTCGCTCGGGCCGGCGCGATGGGCTTTCTCGAATGCGGCGCGGGCTTTCTTCTGGTTGCGCCCGACGTTGTAGTAGCCGATGCCCAGATTTCTCCACACCGTCGCGAACGCCGGATCGAGACTGGCGGCGGTCTCCCACCTGGCGATTGCTTCCCGATGACGGCGGCGATCGTAGAGCAGGTTCCCCAGATAATACGGAGCGCGGGCGTCGCGCGGGTTGGCGCGCATCGCGGCCTCGAGGACGATCATCTCTTCGAGCCGGCTGGGAAAGCAATAATCGGGCGGAGTCTGCGCGGCGCGGGTACCGTGATCGCCCGCGCTCAGGTGCGCCAGGGTGTAGTGCAGAATGGGCAACGAGCCATCCCGCGCGGTGAAGTCCGCGGCTGCCAGGACCCTGGCCGCTTCGGTGTTGAGACCCGCGCGTGCCAGATCGAAGGCGACATCCAGCCTTACTTGATTGTCTCCAGGAAACGCGCGCCCAGCGAGATCGTTGGCCCAGGCATCCAGAGGATCCAAGGCCAGCGTCGCGCGCAGACATTCGGCGGCTTCGGGTTCGCGGCCCAGCTTGCGCAGCGCGATCGACAGCAGGTTGCGCGCCTGCAGATTGTCGGCATTCACGCGCAGGGCAAGTTCCAGGTGACGGATTGCGGTGTGCCAGTCGCCACGGCGGGCATCCAACTCAGCTAACCCGTGGTAGGCCGCACCGCGCCAGGCGTAATTCCAGGTGGCCTTGTAGAAGGCGGCGTAGGCCTCTTCGTCGCGCTCGCGATAGCGCAGGGTGAGGCCGAGATTGTAATAAGGCTCGCCATCGCGCGGATTGGCGTTGCGCTCGGTCAATCGCGCAATGGCTACACGAAAGTACTTCTCCGCTTCGGCGAATTCCCCGCGGCGCAGATGCCAGGCACCGAGTGCGTTGTTGGAGCGCGCATCGCCGGGATCGCGGCGCAGGGCTTCGCGCCAATAGATGTCGGGATCGCGGGTCGCGTGGCGGTATTGCTCCAAGTGGAGCCCCGTGATGTACAGTTCGTCCGTGCCGGCGATCTCTTCCGGTAGCGGGGGTTCCGTGGCAGCGACAGGCGCAGACTGCGGCGGCACCGCTAGGGGCGCGTAACGAATAATCTCCTGTCCTTCGGCGTTGCGGACGCGGACGCTCACGTCGTCCGCCGGAACTGGGTGCGTCTCCACAAACGGCGCGCCCGGCGCCAGGTCGCGCGTCCACTGAGCGATTGCCGCGCCGCCACGGTCCAACGTAATCGCCGCTTGCGGAAACGGGCGCGACACGCTCACACCCACGCGCGCGCTGCGCTCCGCGATTTGGAGGCTGACGGCCGCATCCAGGTTGGCCTTCTGTGCCGGACCGATCTGCTGAATCGGATACCAATACTGGCTGAAGGTGCGCGTTTCGCCGGGTGCAAGAAATGAGAAGTCGGGCTGGTTATCGGTATAGACGCCGGCCATCAACTCGATGTAAGGGCCGTCGTGGTCAGTGAGGTTGCGATCCCAGGCATAGCCGAATTCGTGGTTGCCCCACGTCCATTGCTTCTTACCGGGCGAGATGTGGTGATTCGCGATATGCACGAAGCCCGCACTGCGGCCGTGATCGTAGCCGCCGAAGAAATCCTCTTTCGACCCCAGAATCATGTAACTGGTCGGGACGGGAATGTTAGCATAGCGGCTCAGGTCGTTCGGCGGATAGCGGCCGTCGGGGACTCCGTGATGCGCGCGCGCGTCGTAATCCACTCCGTAGTACGTGCCGGTGCACAAAGGGAAAGTGCTGATAGCGCGGCGGGCATGATCCGCCACGTAACGCACGTCTGGCGGAAAGAACGATTGATACTGCTCGTGGACGCGCGCGGCCACGTTCGCCCACCAGAGAAACGTCTGCACGAACGGCGTCCGGTTGTAGAGCCGGACCTGCAGTTCGATGTACGCGCGGCCCGGGTGCAGCGTCACGCCGTGCATGCCCTTCAGACGGTTCATGGGATCGTGGTCGCTCAACCAGACGGTGCGCGCGCCGCCGGCATCCTCTTCGACGTGAAACGCAACCGGCATGAAAGTCGCCGGGCGATGATGCTGCGGCCAATTGAATTCGACGCCGCCCGAGATCCACGGGCCTGCCAGCCCGACCAGCGCGGGCTTGATTACGTTCTGGCGGTAGAAAAAATCGTAGCCGTTGGTCTTGTCGAGCCCCACGTGAATACGTCCGCCGATTTCCGGCAGAATCATCACGCGCAGAAACTCGTTCTCCAGATGGACGGCTTGCCAGGCGCGCGGCTCAGCTTTCGTGCGGATGCGATCGATGAAGGGCAACGGATATACCTTGCCGTTGCTCCCCTGGTAGACACGCTTCTCCAGGAACATCGGGTTCCGGTCGGGAGGCATCGGCACGTAAGTTGGGATGGTGACGGGTTCGGACCAGATCTTTACCGGCCCGGTCTGGCTCGGCGGCGCCGGAGGAAGCGAGAACTGGCTCACGCCTTCCATTCCAGCGTGTAAGCGGAGAACCCGCTGGGGCGCAGGACATCGAGACAGACATGCCACGGCCGCAACCCGGAGAAGGCCAGCTTCAGCGTGATCTCCTTGCCGGGCGGGAGATCCGGCAATGCCACCGCCAGCCGCTCGACAGGGATCTCGCCATATCCATAGGAAACGCCGCGCAGCGTATAGCCGCGTAGCGTGTATGCGGGGACTGCATTTCTGGTGCGCAGCGTGATCTGAAATGCGGTGGGATGGCCCTCGACGGCGATCGATTCGATAGGGCTCGACTCGTGTCGCAGCAGATTGTAGGATTCCTTGCGCGCTCCGTATAAGTCCACCACGCCGTGCACGCGTTGGCGCATCACGCCATCGCCGCGATCGCCGACGTGCGTGCGGTAATCGTTATAGCAGAAGAAAATCAGGCCGCCGACGTAATCCTTCTCGCGGAAGACCGCGTCATGGGTGCGCAGCACTTCGCGCCGGCGCTCGTCGCCCTCGGGACGCTCGGCGGTGCACGCGCAGTAGCCGTATTCGGAAATTACAATCGGCTTATCCGGGAAAGCCGCGTGAATTTCGTCCAGGTTGCGGCCGACCGCATCGGGACCGCCGGGATACCAGCTCCCGTAATATTCGTTGCATTCGACGAAATCCATCAGGCCCGAAACGTCTTTGCCGGGCGTTTCGCGCAGCGAATGCGAAGCATAGGAGCACAGCCGGTTCGGGTCCAGGCGTTTCGCCTCGTGCAGCATGTTTTCGGCGAAGTGATAGGCCGGCGGATTCTGGCCGCCGATCTCGTTGCACAGTCCCCAGGAGACGATCGAGGGATGATTGCGGTCGCGCGCGATCATCTCGCGCAACTGCTCGATGCCGTTCTGCATGATGTCCGCATCGGGCTGATCGTGCATTCCCTTGAATGTATCCGGACCCCAAGTCGGAACCTCAGTCTGGATCATGATGCCGTGGCGGTCGCAGTAATCGAGCACGCGGCGGTCCTGCTGCCAGTGTACGCGCGTGAAAACACAGTTGAGGTTCTGGAGATCGGCGTGGTCGTGATCGATCCATTCGGTGGGTTCGGCCATGCCGAATTCCGGGTTGCTGCCCGCCATCCGTTCCACGCCCATCAGGCGCACGCGCTCGCCGTTCAAGTAAAACGCCGTGCCGCGGGTTTCGAAACGGCGCACGCCGAAGTTGGTCGCGAACACGTGCGCTGAAGCTGTGCCGTCCGCGATGGAAAGCTCGAGCCGGTAGAGCCGCGGCTGATCGAAGTGCCACAGCTTCGCCTTTGGCAGAACGGCGGTGACCTGAGCCGCGGCCGCGGCGCCCGCGGCGATGCTCAAATCCGCGGCGTCCTGTTTGACGAGCGCATCGAGGCCGGTTTCGTCGTCGACGACGATGAACGAGACTTTGCCTTTCCACGGCTGCGATCCGGTATTGCGCGCGTAGGCGGTAATCTTGAGCTGCGCGTCGCCGCTAGCGAAATCGGGCATCGCGTTCACGTCGACCTGGTCGACGAAGACTTTCGGCGTGATCAGCAGATGCACCGGCCGATAGATGCCGCCATCGTGCGCCCAATCGCTCGACCGGCCGCGCGGCAGCATGTGCTCGTTGAACGCATTGTCCACGCGCACGGCGAGGGTGTTCGGGCCGTCCCACTTGAGGAACTTGGTCACGTCGAGCGTGAACGCCGTGTAAGCCTTGCGCGTATGCTCCCCGGCGGATACGCCGTTGATCCACACATGCGCGGAGTGGAAGACCGCCTCGAACTCGACGCGCACGGCGGCATGCTGCCATTCGCGCCGCACATCGAAGGTGCGCGAATACCAGGCGACGCCGCGATAGTCGACCAGCGGCGCCTCGATTTGCCAGGTGTGGGGGACGGTGACGGGGCGCGCGTCGCGTGGAAAATCTGACGTCCGAACCCAATTTTTCTGCTCGCCGGTGTTGTCCGGATCGGTATGAAAGAGCCACTCGCCATCCAGGCTGACGCGCTCGGTCGAGACTGGCGCCGAGGAATCGCCGGGCATAACGGCCGGTTCCAGGCGGCCGATGGTAAGAGCACCTGCGGTCCAGGCAGATGCTTTCGCGAGGAAACTGCGGCGTGGAGGCGAGTGCATGGAGAATCCGTGTACGTTAACGTCATTCAGTAGATCATAGGGCCCGCGGATGTGTCAATATGCCTCACTTCGCCAACGCCTCCAGATCGGCTGGCTGCATTTCCAGGAACAAGTCCAGATTGCTTTGCATGATGATGTGCGGCGGGAGGCGCTGCCGCAGCGGCGGGCAGGTTCCCTCGACCAGAAACTGATGCAGCGACTGGAAGGCCATGCGGCCTTGCGTCCGGGGGCGCTGATAGACGGTGGCCAGCACCTTTCCGGACCGGATCATGGGCACCAGCGCCGGGAACAGGTCGGTGGTGATGACCGCGGTCTTGCCGACGGAGCCTGTCTCTTCGAGCGCTTGTACCACGGACGCGGAGTTGGCGGTGCTCACATACACGGCGGCAATGCGGCGGTGCCGGCGCAGGTTTTCGAGCGTGAGGCGGTAAGCCTGATCCGGGTCGTCGTGCGCTTCCATGACGGCAGCCACTTTGAGGGAGCCATCCGTCTTCGCAAGAAAATTCTCGAAGCCGCGCAGTTTCTCGGCGTGGTCTACGGTGCTGAGGTCGCCGGTGACCACGAGCACGGCTCCCTCTTGTCTGGAGAACCGCGTCAACAGCTCGGCTGCCATGGAGCCGCTGGTATAGGCGTCGATCGACACGGCGGTCAGCCTTTCGGTACCGGGGGCATCTGTCGCCACGCAGACCACCGGGATATGGCGGCGCGCCGCTTTACGGATCCAGGGCTTGAGATCGGCAGGGTGGCCGGGCACCAGAATCAGGCCATTGGTGCTGTCTTCGAGGGCCTGCGAGAACAGTTCGACGTCGCCCTCGCCGAGATGCGGGTAGTCGCGAAATTGCAATTCGATCGAGGAGTCGAACGGTCCGGCGGCCTCCTGGATGCCATCCCGCAAGGCGTCGAAAAACGATGCGATCTCGCGTGGCAGGTGGACGGAGACGCGCAGCTTGCGGTTCAGCTTCAGGTGGCGGGCGGCGACGTTGGGGCGGTAATCGAGCGTCTGAGCCATCTTCAGCACACGCGCGCGCGTCATGGCGTTGATGCCCGGGCGTCCGTGCAGAGCGCGGTCGACGGTGCCGATTGAGACCCCCAGGGCGCTCGCGATGTCTTTAATACCGGCCGCTTTGTCGCGCGGGCGGCTCTTCTCCGGCTGTCTCATCTCCGAAATTCTTCAAAACCCATTGTAAGCGTGCCAAGTGTAACGTGTACGATAACGGATTTTTCAAGGGGGTCCCGCCAGTGCTATACATGTCCATAACTGATTGGATCATAAACACTATATATGACTATTACCGGTACCGAAAACGGGGCCCGGAAGGGGTTTGTCTCACCGTGTACGTTGACAGTAGTGCTTTTGCATGATAGGCTTTTCCGCAATGTGCGGTGGTTTTTCCAGCGGTCGGGAAACCCCGTGGGAATGCTGGTAACCGCTCAGGGAAAGGACCTCCAACCTATGTCGATTGGGCTGTCTGCTCGAATCCTCGTTGTTTTTGCCTCACTAGGCGTGGCCACCCTCCTGCAAGCGCAGGTGGACACAGGCACCATATTGGGAACCGTGCGCGACGCCAGCGGGGCCGTGGTCCCGGGCGTCAAAGTCACGATCTCGAACGAAGGGACACTGTTTACCCAGACAACCACGACTTCGGCCTCGGGCAACTATGTCTTCACGCCGCTGCGCATCGGCACTTACACTATCGCGGTCGAGCAGCCCGGTTTCAAGAAAGAACGCCGGACAGGCCAGCAACTGAACATTCAGCAGCAACTGGTGGTCGATTTCATACTGCAGCCCGGCGAGGTCAGTACCACCGTCGATGTGACGGGACAGGCACCCGTCCTGCAGACCGAGAATGGCTCGGTTGGCCAGGTGGTGGGCACTCAGTCGGTGAATGACCTGCCGCTGAACGGACGGAATTACACGTTTCTGGCGCGCCTGACGGCCGGAGTGAATCCGGGCCAGCCCGAGGGGCGCGGTCTGAATGCGAACGGCTGGTTCGAGGCCAACGGCACTCGCGCCGACCAGAACAACTACATGCTCGACGGCATCGACAACAACAGTAACAGCGTCGATTTCCTGAGCGGCGCGGCGTATGTGCTGAAGCCTCCGATTGACGCGCTGGCAGAATTCAAGCTGCAAACCAACTCATTTAGCGCGGAATTCGGGCGCGCCGGCGGCGCGGTTTTGAACGCGAGCTTGAAGTCGGGGACTAACGAGTTTCACGGGAGCCTCTGGGAGTTTCTGCGCAACGACGCATTGGATGCGGCGGACTTCTTCGAAAACGCTACCGGATCGAAGAAAGGCGCCTTCCGCCAGAATCAGTTCGGCGCGACCCTGGGCGGCCCGATCTTCAAGAACAAGACCTTTTTCTTCGGCGATTATGAAGGCACCCGCATTCGCCAGCAGGTGCCCGAAACGGCCACGGTGCCGACTCAGTCTGAGATTTCGAGCGGTTACACTAACTTCTCCGACCTGGTATCACTACAAAGCGGGCAACTGACCGATGCGACCGGCAAGAGTTACCCGCTGGGAACGATCTTTGACCCCGGATCGACTACAAGCATTGGCAATGGCCAGTATGTGCGGACACCATTTCCCGGCAACACGATCCCTGCCAGCCGCATGGATCCGAATTCGTTGAAGCTGATGCAGTTGTTCCCCGCCCCAACCCAAGGAGGCTTGTACAACAACTACAACGTGAATCGCAGCTCTTCGAATGACGTAAATGCCGTGGACGGCCGCGTGGATGAATACTTCACCGAGCACGATCAGATGTTCGCACGCTATAGCTGGTCGCATAATCCCCAGTTCATTCCCGGACCATTCAGCGGTTATGCGGATGGCGGCGGCTTTGGCGACGGAGACCAGCAGGTGGATACCATGGGGGCGGCGCTGAGCTATACGCATTCGTTCAGTCCAACGCTAGTCAACGAAGCGCGCGTGGGCTTCAACCGGGAGCACACCTCGCGTGTGCAGCCTTACGGCAACGATACCAGCAACATACCGGGGCAGTTCGGTATTGAAGGCGTGCTGCAAACCGCCGGCAATGGCGGCTTACCTTACCTGGGAATCGGCGGTCTGAGCCAGTTAGGCTCCGCCGAGTGGCTGATTAGCGATCGTTATAGTAACACCGTTCAATTTACGGAGAATCTGACTAAGATCTACGGCAAACATACCTTCAAGGCCGGCGTGGAGATCCAGCAGGTCGGGTTCCCGTGGGAAGCGCCTCCTTACTCGCGCGGCGCCTACGATTTCAACGGACAATATACTTCGATTCCAAATGTGACCGACAACAGCACGGGACGGGCACAATTTCTGCTCGCGCCGACGCCCGGCGGCATCGGCGGACCGGATAACGTGTCACTCTCGAATTTCGGCGGTGTCGCCGCGCAACGCGCCTACCGCGGGGCGTTCGCGCAGGATGACTGGAAAGTCACTCCCAAACTGACTCTGAACCTGGGCGTGCGCTGGGACTACTTTACGCCGACCGGCGAGAAGTACGGAGCACAGGCCAACTTCGTTCCGGGTACGCCATTCTCAGGAGCTGAGTATATTATTCCCAATAATCGGCAGAACAACCCTGCCTTATCCGCCAGCTTCGTGCAAACACTGCAGCAGGACGGAATCAACCTGGTGTATAGCAGCGGCTATGGCGGCAGCGGCTTGGCGAATGTGCAGAAGACGAATTTCGCGCCGCGCTTCGGCTTTGCGTATAAGGCCACAGATCACCTGGTGATTCGCGGCGGTTACGGCATGTTCTACGGCGCGTTTGAGAACCGCGGCGGATATCCCAGCTTAGGGTATAACTATCCGTTCCAATACAGCTTCTACTACTTCGCACCTAATTCTCAGTCGCCCATGGTTCTGCCGAACGGGCAAAACGGGACACTCGAGAATTCACTCGCTGGTATCCCGCTCGACCCGACCCTAGTTGCAGGTCCAGGCTTGACACTGCGCGGTATTCAACTGAACTATAAGACGCCATACGTCCAAAGTTTCAATGTTACTTTGCAGTATCAATTTACGCCGTCAACTACTATCGAGGCCGGTTATGTAGGTTCACTTAGCAGGCACCTAGAGACATTTGTGGGTACGAATAATCCATCGGTCCTGCTACCGCCCGGCACCAGCATTACACCCTACATTCCGTTTCCGGACTTTTCGCCCGGATCGCCTTACGACGATACCATCGGCACGGCCGACTTCCATTCGCTGCAGACCAAACTGGAGCGGCGTTTCTCGAAGGGCCTGAGCGCGCTGGTGGTGTACACTTATTCGAAGACTCTGACCGATGCGGGCGACCTGCTCAGCGGCGGCGGCGTGGGCGGCTTCCGCGCCCCGGATCTGCCCGGATTCGGGATTCAGGGTGACTGGGGACTCGCCCCCTTCGACATCCGGCATTCGTTCGTAGCCAGCGGCACTTATGACCTGCCGTTCGGGCACGGCCGGACGTACCTGAGCAGCAGCAGCAAGCTGGCCGACGCGTTTCTCGGCGGATGGAGTTTCAACTGGATCCTGACGCTGCACAGCGGCAATCCGCAGACGATTGGCTGCACGATTCCGACGGGTGCGGATAACGGCTGTTATGCGCTATATACCGGCCAGCCGCTCTATCAGGGACAGAGCGTCACACACTTCTATAACGCCGCGGCATTCACCAATCCGGGGGTGGTCACTCAGGTTGGGCAGTCGAACTATGCACCGTTGGGCGGCGGCAACACCCAGGTTGCGGGACCGTCTTTCCATCGCCTGGATTTCTCGCTGTTCAAGTCATTTCCGATCACAGAGCAAAAACGCTTCGAATTCCGCGTTGAGGCTTTCAACCTGACGAACACGCCCAATTTTGCTTTACCGTCGAACCTGAATTTCCTGAACACGGTGAACTTCGGACAAATCACGTCGACGGTCGATAATCCCAACGACCCGCGGGAGCTGCAGCTTGCTTTAAAGTTCTACTTTTAGGATCATGGGACGGAGCGGCGGGCGCCGCTCCGTCGTCGCATGATGCGCGGGCTTTGGATCATCGCAGCGCCGGTCGTCTTCTACGCGGCGCAAGTTCCCGCGCAGCCGGATAGTTTCGCCGCCAACCGCCAGATGGCGGAATACTACATCCACCTCAACCGCGTCGCGGACGCGCTGCCGTGGCTTGAGCGGGCCGCGCGCATCAATCCCGCCGATTACAATAACGGTTACGATCTGGCGCTTGCCCGCCTGGAAACCAAGGACCTGGACGGCGCGCGGAGGTTATTAACAGAAATGCTCGCGCGGCAGGACCGTAGTGAGCTGCACAATCTGCTCGGCGACGTGGAAGAAGCCGCCGGTAGAACCGACGAAGCCGAAAAACAATACGAACGGGCCGCGCGCATGGACCCGTCCGAGAAGAACCTGTTTGACCTGGGCACCGATCTGCTGCGTCACCACGCCTATCAGCAGGCATTGACCGTGTTTCAGTATGCCGGCGGAAAGTATCCTCAGACGGCGCGCATCCAGGTAGGGCTGGGGGTGGCGCTCTACTCTGCCGGCAAATATGACGACGCGGTCGAGACCTTGTGCCGCGCCGTCGACCTGGACCCACGCGACACCAAGGCGCTCGACTTCCTGGGCGGGATGTACGACGTGTCTCCCGAACTTGCCGATCAAGTTACGAAGCGCCTGGAGCGGTTTGCCGAGTTATATCCGAACAACGCCGCGGCGAATTACTATTACGCACTGAGTTTGCGCAAACGCAATCTGACCCCGGGCGTTGCGGGTCCGCGGCAGAAGGTCGAGGCGTTACTCAAGAAAAGCGTGGCCCTTCGCGCGGACTTTGCTCCCGCGCATTTCCAATTGGGATTGTTGTATTCGGACGAAGGCCGCGCCGGAGACGCCATCGGCGAATTCGAGCAAGCTGTGCGGTTGGACCCGGGACTCAAGTCCGCGCACTATCATTTGGCCCAGCTTTATGCGCAGCAGGGAAACACGGCACGTTCGCGCGCGGAGTTCCAGGTGTTTAAGACGTTGAAAGATCACGACCAGTGACCGGCCGGGAATTGCATCGGAGCATGCATGAACTGCGGGGTGCTTCCGTGGCGCAGCGCACCACGCTGGCGTTGATCGCGGGGGCATGGGTTGCCCTGGCGTGGTGGCTTCTGCTGGGGCCGGGACTAGCCATCGCCCGCCAATGGTTCCCCTGGATCGGCAGGCCTGGAGACGCGGGCGGCGCGCCAGCCTCGGCGCGGGCTTCTCGATCTACTACGTCCGGATACTCTTCACGGAATACGTATTCCTGAAACGCGGCGTCGGCTGGAGCGAGGTGTTTACCATCGCCGCGTGGCTGCCTGTCGATTTTCCTGCTGCTCGGGATCGCCGGCGGGACGAATTCCGCACCGTTGGGCGTGGCAGCCGTCGCCGGCGTCATCTTGTTCGCCGCGGGCTCGTGGATGAATTCCTATGCCGAATACGCGCGCCACCTCTGGAAGCAGCGGCCCGAGAACAGGGGGCGGCTCTACACCGGCGGCCTGTTCCGCTATTCGCGCCACCCGAACTACTTCGGCGACCTGCTCTCGTTTGCGGGCCTGTGCCTGATCTCCGGGGCATGGGTGACGGCAGTCATCCCGCTGCTGATGCCGGCGGGTTTCGTGTTCGTCAATGTCCCCGTACTGGACTCGCATCTCCGCGACCACTACGGCGCGGCTTTCGACGAGTATGCGCAGCGCGCGCGGAAGCTGATCCCGTTTATCTGGTAGCGCCGCGATCCGTCTCCCGCATGGAATGGCCGGCGCATGGCCGCCCCATCCAGACGGCACCCCGATAAGAATGAAGATCGCCGCATCCATCGATGCTATGCGAGCACTCAGCCAGCTATGATAAGCAGTTGGCCCCGCCATCGAACCAGCGATCCTGCAAAACCGCCTGGTCGCGGTGGCTACCGCAGGTGTTGGGTTATGCCTTATCGGCCGGCTGCCTCGCCTGGGTGCTGCACAATTACCCGCTGGGCGATCTGATCCCGCAGCTCCGCCAGCTCGAATGGAAATGGGTCGTGCTGGGAATCGTGCTCGACCTGTCCGTTTATCTGTGCCACGCCTGGCGCTGGGTGCTGCTCTTCCGTCCCGTCGACCGTTTGCCCTTCTGGCGCACCGTACAAGCCATCTACATCGGCCTGTTCGCCAACGAGGTGTTGCCGCTGCGCGTCGGCGAGCTCATCCGCGGCTACCTGGTCGCGCATTGGAACGACGAGATCACCTCCGTGGTTTTTGCGTCCATCGGTATCGAGCGCCTGATCGACGGCTTCTGGATGGTGCTCTCGTTCATCGTGGCCGCCGAACATCTGCACGGCATCCCGATGTGGCTGACATATACCGTCCGTGTTTTCGAGGTCGCCGTACTGGCCGGCGCCGCAATTTTGGCATACGTCACTTTCCACAGAAGCCATGCCCACGCCCTGCTGCGTGAGAGCCGCTGGGCAGCCATGCTGCGGCACGTTGTGGAAGGGCTGCACACCATGGGCAACTGGCGCACCATGTTGCCGGTGATTGGGGCGAGCTTCGTATACCTGATCCTGCAGGTGTTCTCCTATTGGGCGCTGATGAAGGGCTACGAGCTCGATTTGTCATTATGGGATGCCACGGCGGTGCTGGCCATCGTGCGGCTGGGCACGGCGGTTCCCAACGCCCCGGGCAATATCGGGCTGGTCAACGCCGCGTGCCTGATCGCGCTGCACGATGTCTTCGGCGTGGAACGCAACGACGCGGCCACCTTCTCGTTCGTGCTGTGGGCCGCGCTCACCCTGCCGCTGCTGGCGGGCGGCGCACTGGCCACCGCGCTCACCGGATTGAATCTCGGCGAGCTGCACCATAAAGCGCGGCGCGGACTGGAAGCTACCGGTTCGACTCCGCCCGAAGATATAATCCGCTGAGGAGACTATTTCGCTATGTCTGAGTCCGGAACCGGGGTCTCCCGGAGGCAGCTCTTAGAAAGGACCGGCGCGGCTATCGCCGCCGGTTTCACCATCGTCCGCCCGGAGGCCGTGCGGGGATCGCAGGCCAATTCCAAGATCACCGTCGGCCTGATCGGCGTAGGTGGTCGCGGGCAGTATGATGCGGGCATCTTCAATGCCGACCCGCGCGCGCGCGTGACCGCGCTCTGCGACCTGTTCGACGATCGCATCGAAGTAGGCACGCAGCACATCAAGATCGAAAAACCGGCGGTCTACAAGGATTTCGAGAAGCTGCTGGCGGCGCCGGACCTGGACGCCGTGCTCATCGCCACGCCGCCCTTCGAACACCCGCGCATGCTGGAAGCGGCCATCCAATCGCGCAAGCACGTCTACTGCGAAAAGCCCATGGGCGTGGATCTGGAGGGCGTCAAGCGCGTGATCGCGGCGGGGCGCCAGGCGGATCCCAAGAAGAACGTGAGCGTGGGCTTCCAGCAGCGCTACGGCCCGGTTTACCTGGAAGCGTATAAGCGCCTGCAGGAAGGCCAGATCGGCGAACTGGTCAACGCGCGCGCCTTTTGGATCAGCGGCGACCCGTTCAAGCGCGTGCCCTACGACGATCCGAAGATCGAGCACCTGCGCAACTGGTTCTGCTATCGCGATTATTCGGGCGACTTCATCGTGGAGCAGGATTGCCACAATTTCGACGTCCTGCACTGGTTCCTGGATGCGCGGCCCATTCGCGCCGTAGGCATGGCGGGCACCAAGGTGCGCACCTCAATGGAGATCCTCGATCACCTAACGCTGTCCTTCGAATTTCCGAAGGGCATGCACGTGAACTTCGAGGCCAACCAGATCAGCCCGCCGGGATTCGCGCGCGTCGGCGAAGAGTTCACGGGCCGGAAGGGCGTGCTCGAAACATCGCGGAAACAGTTGGTGCATCACAAGGGGCCAAAGGACAGCGAGACGATGCTGTCGAAGCGCGACATTACCAACGACGCTATTGAGGCCTTCCTGACGCGCATCCAGAACGGCGAGGCGGAGAACGTGGCGGAACGGTCGGCCATCAGCACGCTGTTCGCGATTCTGGGCCGCACGGCGCTCTATCAGAAACGCGAAGCGGTGTGGAAAGACGAATTCGGAGACGTTTAGACAGTGCTACGTTATGGTGCTTTGCCAATGCTGGCTGCGGGCCTGTTGATGGCCCAGGATGGCCAGTTGCATGTGATCGCGTTCGGCGCCCATCCGGACGATTGCGATATTAGCGCGGCGGGGACAGCCGCCAAGTTCCGCGCGCTGGGGGCGGCGGTGAAGTTTGTTTCCGTCACCAATGGCGATGCCGGCCACCAGAGTATGGGAGGCGGCGCGCTGGCCAAGCGGCGGCGCGCCGAGGCGGAGGAGTCCGGGCGGCGGCTGGGTATCACCTACGAGGTGCTCGACAACCACGATGGCGAGCTGCTGCCCACCCTGCATGTGCGCGAGCAGATCATCCGCCGCATCCGCCAATGGAACGCGGACATCGTATTGGCCCCGCGTCCCAACGACTATCACCCGGATCATCGTTATACCGGAGTGCTGGTGCAGGACGCGGCGTACATGGTGGTGGTGCCGAACATCTGTCCCGATACGCCGCCGCTGCGCAAGAATCCGGTGTTCCTGTATTACCAGGATCATTTCCAGAAGCCTTCGCCGTTCCGTCCGGACGTGGCGATCGATATCGACGATGTCTTCAGCCTGAAGATCGACGCGATGGATGCGCACGTATCGCAGTTTTATGAATGGCTGCCGTGGGTGGATGGCAAGCTGGATACGGTGCCCAAGGATCCGGCGGAACGGAAGCGGTGGCTGGCAACCACGGAATCCGGGAAAATCACGCCCGCCGTACGGCAGGCTCTCGAAAAGTGGTACGGCGCCGATCGTGCGGCGAGGATCGTACACGCCGAGGCGTTCGAGGTGTGCGAGTACGGACGCCAGCCCAGTGACGAAGACTTACGGCGCCTGTTCCCGATGCTGGGCCGCTGAAGCAACGATGGGCGGCAAGCTGACCCGTGAACCCCGATGCGGCGGGGATGGTTGCGTGACTCCCCCGGCCATCGACACACACGGCTTCGCATCCGACAAGTGCTAGATTGAGAAGAGTATGAGAGCTTGCTGTTGCCGCGCAATGTTGCTGGCTGCCGTCGCGTGTCTGGGCGTCCGCGCCCAGGAAAAGGGCGTCGAACCGGAATGGGACATCCGTCCCGTCCTGAAGGAAATCGCAGCGCATGCGCAGCGCATGATCCCGGTGTTCGACCAGG
This sequence comes from Bryobacteraceae bacterium, assembly GCA_035541265.1. Taxonomy (GTDB): domain Bacteria; phylum Acidobacteriota; class Terriglobia; order Bryobacterales; family Bryobacteraceae; genus Bog-159. The sequence goes on along the minus strand of DATKNQ010000048.1, from coordinate 4,220 downwards.
TGGACGTCAAGGGTATGGCGCAGAACGGCGTCCCGGACACGTACATTACGCAGCTCAATGAAAGCAAGGTGCAGGCCAAAGCGCTGGCTACCGAAGCGCTGGCGCTGGCCAACGCGCCCGACAAGCTCTCGGCGGACCTGGCGACCCTTTTCCGCATGCAGTCGCTCGAAAAGACCGTCTCGTCCGTCGAAGAGGGTATCCGCAAATATTGGAATCCGGCGGTCGCCGATCTTCTGGGCAGCCAGATGGCCGAGAACGATCCCAACCGCGAGCGCTTCCAGCGGTACATTCAGGATCTGGCGGCCGAGCGTGAACAGGAGTGCGCGATCATGGATCACGAGGCGCAGCGCTGCCGCGGTATTCTGGCGAAGCAGCCGAACGCCGCTAAGACGGAGAAGAAGTAGCATGCCGTACAGATGCACGATTTGCGGAGAGCCCTCCACGCGCATTTGCGAGTGGTGCACGAAAGATACCTGCGCCAACCATCTGTGCGAGAAATGCTCACGCTGCAGCGATTGCTGCGAGTGCGAGGTTCGGCTGGAAGAGCCCGTCCAGGAGGCGGCGCCTGCCGCCGAGTTACAGGCCTGATGATGTCCCACCGCGGAGGGTTGTGCGCGTGGGCGCTCGTGTTGTTTCTTCCCACTCTGAGCGCAGCTAGCGCTGTCTTCGACGTGAAGGACTACGGCGCGACCGGGCGTAAATCCGACGATGCACGCCCCGCGATTCAGAAGGCATTGGACGCAGCCGGCGCCGCGGGTGGCGGCACGGTCTACCTGCCGCCGGGCGAGTACACGTCGGGCACGCTGCACCTGCGCAGCCACGTGCGCCTGCTGATCGATTCGGGCGCGAACTTGTATGCGTCGCTGGATGGCAAAGCGTTCGATAAGCCCTCCCTGCTTTACGGCGAGGGCGTCGACAACATCACCATCGACGGCCGCGGCACAGTGGATGGGCAGGCCGAATATGTATGGCAGGACAACGCCGGCTTCGACGATGCCTACATCCGCGAGAACATGCTACTCGCCAAAGCGCTGACCAGCGCGCTCGGCAAGCCGCTGATGCGATCGTTTCCGAAGGGTTTTGGGACCGAGCAGATGTACCCGCATTTGGTCGTGCTGCTGCATTGCAAGGACGTGCGCATCGCCGGGCTTTCCTTCATTCGCTCGCGAAGCTGGACGATCAACCCGTACGCCTGCGAGCGGCTGACGATCGACGGCGTGTATATCCGGTCGAGCCTGAAAGAAGCGGTGTGGGCGGACGGCATCGATCCGGATGGCTGCAAAGACGTGCGCATCGAGAACAGCACCATCGAAACCGGCGACGACGCCATTGTTTTCTACTCGTCGAACGAATGGGGTCCGGCGCTGCCGTGCGAAAACATCACGGTGACCAATTGCCGGCTGTCGTCCGCATCGAGCGCGATCAAGTTCTGCGATGGAAACATGAACTGCGTGCGGCGGGTGACCATCAGCAACACGGTGATCACGGATTCGAACCGCGGCATCGCGTTCATGGTGTTCGATGGCGGCTATGTCAGCGATGTCGTCTTGTCGAACCTGACGATCCAGTGCCGCCGGCACGATTGGTTCTGGTGGGGCGATGGCGACCCGATCCATTTCAACATCAAGCGCCGCAGCGAGGTGGACGGCACGCCGCGCGCGAATGAGCCGCCCGCGGGCGCGATTCGCAACGTGCTGATCCAGAACGTGGTGGCGCACGGGATGGGATCGTCGATGATCCACGGGCATCCGGATAGCTGGCTCGACGGCGTGAGTTTCGACCACGTGAAGTTGTTTGTGTCGAACGATCCCGAATCGCCGCTGCAGAAGACCGTGCACGCCATGGAGATCCGCTGGGCGCGGAATCTACGCCTGCGGGATGTCGAGATCGGTTGGGAGCCGCCCACCTCGGCGAAGTGGCAGAACGCGCTGCGCGTGGCAGACGCGGAGGATCTCGAGTTCGATGGCCTGCTCGCGCGCCCGTCGCCGGCAGCCGTGCCGGCGATTGCTTTCGAAAACGTGGACGGCGCTACGATTCGCGATTCGCGGGCGGCAGCGGGCACGGGCGTGTACGTGGACGTCACCGGCGCGAAGAGCCGCGGCATCCGGCTGGTAGGAGACGATCTGGAGGCGGCCAAAGTCCCGTACCGGCAGGGTCGCGGCGCGGCAGCGGTTACTGTGCGTTAGTCTTCGACTCCCGCTTGGGGCGCGGCTTTTGTTCGATCGCCGTTAAGCGCAGTACGGCCGCCGCGGCGCGCAGGCGGACGGCTTCCTTCTCGTCGTTCAGCATGGGCTCGAGGTCGGGCTTCAGTTTTGGATCGTTGCGCAATGCGAGCGAGTGCACGGCGGCGGCGCGCACCGACCAGTCTTTATCGAGCAGCGCTTCCTTCAGGGCATCCAGGATCGCCGGCGATTTGTCCGTGCCGAGCAGCAGCGCGGCGGTGGCGCGGCCCGACGTGCCGGGATCCGTAAGGAGAGCTTGCATCGACGTAATACCCTCGCCCAAGCCTGGCACGGGCGCAAAGCCCACTCCCTGCCGCATGGCGTATAAAAACAGGACGCGCGGCGTGTGCAGCATGCGGAGTGCGTCGCGTTTTTCCTTAGAGATGAAGTTGGAAGAGGTCTTGGCCTGCCCGCCCAGGATCCCCAACAGGGCCTGTTGGCCGGCGGGATCGTGTATCGCCCAAAGAGCTTTCGCCGCGGCGAAGCTGACCTCGGGCACCTCATCGTCGAGCGCCTGGCGCAGGGCTTTCCGCGCGCGGACGGTTTTCACTTCGGCGAGGCTGGCAACCACCGCGAGCCGGACTTCGACGTCTTTATCCTGTAGCATGCCCTCCAGTTTGGTGAAGGCCGGCGTGCGAATGGCGGCAAGGCTGAGGGCGGCCACGGCCTGCTTGCGGGTATCGGGATTCTTATTTGCCAGCGCTGCTTCGAGCAGACTATTGCATTGCTCAGGTGTGGCCGCTAGCATCCCGGTTGCCACCAGCAGTAGGAATGGCAGCGCGCGTTTCAGTCTCCGGTACATGCTCCCAGTATGACTCGGAATCGCGCAACGCCTGGAGCTTTTCGTCGGCTGTGGCCTTCGCCTGGCGGATGGTCGCCAGTTTGATGCTTTCGTAGCCGCGAATCTGCACAGGCAAAGATACGATTTCCTGGGCCAGGGCCAGGTTCCCGGGCGTGACGAGTTCCAGGCAGCCGCGCACGAGTTGCTCGTACCATGCGATGAGCGCGCGTTCCTCACGGCGAACTTCCGCGTAACCGAAGACATCGAGCGGCGTGCCGCGCAGGCCTTTTAGTGAGGCGAGCAGGCGTAGCGGCCCGCGGAACCACTGCCCGAATTTGAGCTTCTTCCGCATGCCGAGGGCGCGCAGCAGCGGCGGATGCAGATTGTAGCCGATCGACTCGACTTGTTCCCACATCTCTCGAATCTGCCGCTCGCGCTCCCGATTCGTCAGCAGCCGCGCGACTTCGTACTCGTCTTTGTAGGCCATCAACTTGTAGAGGTTGCGCGCCACCGCATCAGCCAGCGCCGGCTGCCGGGCTGCGACTTCGCGGACAAATGCCGCATAGCGCTCCGCATAGACCCGGTTCTGATAGAGCTCCAATTCGGCCACGCGCCGGGCGACTGCGTCGATGGCCGCGGGCGGGGCGGGCGGCGCCAGGAGCGCCTCGACCGATGGCGCATCGTGATAATACCGGCGACCCCACAAAAAAGCCTGCACATTGCGATCGGCATCCACCTTGTTGAGGCGGATGGCTTCTTCAATCGCGGCATCCGAGACGGGAATCAGCCCGCCTTGCCAGGCCACGCCCAAGAGGAAAATGTTCACGGCCATGTGGCTCGAAAACAGGCCTTCGGCCAGGCGGGAAGCGTCCAGAAACAGGTTACGGTCGTGGCGCGTGTAAGCGTTGATCTGGTCGACCACCGCGCCGGGACCGGCCAGGCGGGCGCGACCGCGGATTGTGTCGCCCGTGGGGACTTCAGCGGTATTCACGACGGCCACCGTGCGCGACGGATGCGCGCGCTTCAGATTTTCGGCGCTGCCCGCACCCAGGAGATCGAATCCGAGCAGCAGGTCCGCATTGCCGTACCCGATCTTAGCCGAGGCTTCGATGGGCCGCTCGCTGAAGATGACGCTCGACACGACGGCCCCGCCCTTTTGCGCCAGGCCGGTCTGATCGAGCGTGATTACGGAGAGACCGTCGATCCAGGCCGCGGTC
>DATKNQ010000047.1:0-4899 GCA_035541265.1 Bryobacteraceae bacterium | reverse complement strand
GCCGCGCCAGCGCATCGCGCAAGGCGTAAGCGGCGTAGAGCGCCGGATCATCGATGCCTAACGCTTCGGTATCGCCCGGATCGCGCAAGGGCAGCGTGCCCCAGAGGCGCACGTGCCGCGATCCCGGCAGCCGGTCGATGGTGATGTTGCGATCCCCCGGCGCGGTCCGTACGCTGCTTTCAATCTGGTAATACGCAAGCGGCGGCGACACACTGACACGCGCCAGGGCCATCAGACGATCTCCCGGCGTCAACGTCAACGACACCGTGTTGTCGTTGATACACAGCGCGCTGACGGCGGCGCCGTAATCCCAAACGGCATCGTCGATCGACCAGCCGTCCGGGTATGGCTCCCAAACGTAAGCCGAATCGTCGCCGATCACCTCGCCACTCACACAGCGCACGCCGTGCGCGGCAACTTGCGCCGCTAAATCGTCAATCGCCGCCAGAGGATCGCCAGGCGGCGAGTTCGGCTCGTACGGAATGGTCCGGCCGGATAGATTTGGATCTCCGCCGCCCACAATCCGCAGCGACGCCACGCAGCCGTCGCTATCCGGCGCGCGGCCGGCCAGTACGCGTGTTTCGAAACGATAGTCCGGGCCGAGACGCGTCAAAGCCAGCGCCGTCGTGAGGAGCTTCGCGTTGGACGCGGGCAGAAACAAGTGGTCCGCATTGCGCTCGAACAGAATGCGATTCTGCTGCAAGTCCTCGATGCGGATGCCCCAGAACGCTTGGCGAACTACCGGCGAGGCATCCAGGAACTGGCGGATCTTGCCAGCCGGGTTGGCGGCAGCCAGCGGCAGGGCCAGCCACCAGATCCACAACGCGCGCAGCATCAGCGGCCCGTCACCTTCGATTCCAACCAAATGAGTCCGAGCAGCGCGAAGACCATGCAGGTGCCGAGCAGCGGCAAAGCCACGACGATGCCGATATCCCAGATGGCGGCTGCATATCCGAGGGTCGCGGGCGCGATCAGGCCGCCGAATAAAGCGAATGAGAAAATGCCGCTAAAGACAACCGGGCTGTAATACGGAAAGCGCCGTCCGATCTTCTCCGCCACCAACGGATAGATGCTGGCGAAGCCCGCGCCCAGCAGCAGAATGCCCGTCCCGGCGCCGAACAGGTTGTTGGTCATCTCGAGCACCAGGCAGCCGAACAATGCGGCCAGCACGCTCGCGCCCAGCAGCCGTCCGTGCGGCACCTTAGGCAGAATCGCGACGGCCGCCACCCGGCCCACCAGCAGCGCGATCCAGAACAGTGCCAGCATGCCCAACGAAGCCGGCGGGCTGATGCCCAACCGCCGCACCAGGAACAGCGGCAGCCATCCGGCGAGCGACCATTCATTGCCGAACTGAAAGAACAGCAGCAGGGCGAACAGAATGGCGCCGAAGCTGCGAAAGTCGCTGAGCGTCTGCCGGATGTCCACGGGTATCGGCACCGGCTCATCCCGCAGATTCAGATGTGCGTAAACGCCGCTGAAGATCGCTGGCGCAAGCGCCATCAGGATCAGAATCACGGGAACGGAATAGGCATAAAATGTCCCGGCCACCAGCAGGGTCACGGCGAGACAACCGATCCCGTAATAGATGCCGCCGAGTGCGATCGACCGGATCGGGTTGTTCGAGTAGATATGAGCCACGGTCTGCAACAGCCCGGCATTCAGCAGCCCGACGGAGAGACCCAGCGCGGCCAGGCCCGGAACGCGCCACAGCCAGTGAGCGGTAGGAGTCACTAACGCGAGTGACAGCAGCCCCGCGCAGCCGAGCCCGCAGGCAACCAGCAGCAGGAACCGCGCGCCCTTGCGCTCGAGAATCCTCGCGGACACCCAAACTGCCGCGATGACGCCCACCGCCAGGCTCAGGAAGTAATTGCCGATGGTGATGAACTGCGGCGGATCGCGATAGTATCCCCACGCCGGTAAGATGGCGCCCAACAGTGCGAACAGGAACCCGGAGAGCAGAAACCCCGGCAGCACCTTGGCCGCCGATGGGCCTGTCGCCGCAGACGGCTGCGCATCGACGCTCGTCATTAGACTCCTACATGATCGCTGTGGGCGGCGCCGGCTCATCCGGCCGGCCCGCGTTGCGCAGCGGCACCTGGATCATCACCACGATCAACAGCGCCATGGCGATCAGTGCGGCCACGAACGGCGCGGTCCACTTTACCAGCGTCACATCGCGGCCGCCGCCCACCAGCCCGGCGATCACCAGTCCGCAGAGCGCCTCGCCCGCGATCAAGCCTGAGGCCGTCAGCACGCCGGCGTTATCCACGCGCGCCTTCTGTGCCGGATTGAAGTCCCGGCGGTCGCGCATTTTATCCATGACCCAGCGCACCATGCCGCCCACGAAGATGGCGAACGTCGTCCCCAATGGCAAGTACATGCCCACCGAGAACAGCATGGGGCTTTTCACCTCGACCATGATCAGCGCAAAGCCCATCAGAATCCCCACCACCACCAGCGGCCACGCCATGTCGCCGCCCACGATGCCCTTCGAGAGCATGGCCATCAAACCAGCCTGCGGCGCGGGCAGCGCCGCGCTGCCGAAGTGATAAGCCTTATCCAGAATCGCCAGCGGAAAGAACAGCACCAGCGATGCGACAATGATGCCCAGCATGTCGCCCATCTGCATCTTCGCCGGCGTGCCGCCCAGAATGTGGCCGACCTTCAGGTCCTGCAGCATCTCGCCTGCGACCGCGGATGAAACGCAAACCACGGCGGCCACACCCAGCACCGCCGCCACACCGCCCACTCCCGACACGCCCAGCGCGACCATTAGCAGCGCCGCGATCACCAGCGTACAGAGCGTCAGCCCGGAAACCGGATTGTTCGACGAGCCAATCATCCCGACCAGGTTGCCCGACACCGCCGCAAAAAAGAAGCCGAGTACGATCATCACTACGGCCGCCACCACCGCGCCCGTGACCACTGTCGAGGTCGAAAGGTTCCCGCCATTGATGAAGTAGTAATAAAGCCCGATCATCGCCAGCAGCACAACCGCCACGCCGATGAACACCGTCCGCGTGCGCAAATCGCGTTCCGTGCGGCTGGTAGCGGCATGCGAAGCGGCCGACTTCTTCAAGTCCGAAACCGCGCGCGACATACCCACCGCAAGCTGCTTCCGCATGCGAAACAGTGTATAAGATGCGCCCACCAGCATGCCCCCTACCGCGATCGGCCGCACGATCGAGAAATAGATCGAATTGGCCAGCAGCGTCCACGAGATCGGATGTCCCGCCGCCGCGCCAGTTTGAATCGACGGCCCCAGCACGTAGGTGAGCAGCGGCACCAGCAATCCCCAGGCGAGTACGCCGCCGGCGAAATTCAACGCCGCCAGCCGCGGTCCGATGATGAAGCCGACCCCCAGGTACGCCGGGCTGACGTCCGGCGCGGTCAGGATGGATGCGCCGCCCGTCACGGTCGTCGCCACGCTCGGATTCGTGCTGGTGCGCAGCAGCAGCCGCTTGCCGAGGTCGCCGATGGTCACCCGGAACGAGTTGCTCGGATTGAAAACGTTGATCGCGCCCAGCAGGTAGATAAACGCGCCAAAGCCCATGTTCGCAAACAGAATCTTGGCGGCCCGCGAGCCTTGCTGGCCGGCTTTGTGAATCTCCGATGCCGCCACCGACTCGGGGAAGGGGAGCTCCGGATCCTCCACCATCACGCGCCGCAGCAGCGTGACAAACAGAATGCCGAGCATGCCGCCGATCACCATCAGCGCGACCGAGTTCCAATACTTGTCCATCGTCAGCCCCGGCCACAATCCGGATAACACGAAGGCCGGAATCGTGAAGATCGCACCCGCCGCTACTGATTCGCCGATCGAGCCGATGGTTCGTGTGATGTTTTCTTCGAGCAGCGAGCCCTTCATCAGTTTCAGCAGCGCCATGCCGATGACCGCCGCCGGATAAGTCGCGGCGATCGTCATGCCCGCCTTCAGGCCCAGGTAAGCGTTGGCGGCGCCCAGAATGCCCGTCAGCACCAGGCCCAGCAGCACGGCGCGAAACGTGAACTCACGCTGATCGGTCTTGTCCGGCACGTACGACCGGAACTTCTTTTCGGTTTGCGGGGGCGTCATTGGAGCTTCGATCTCACTTTCTCACTCAGAGCTTTCCCATCCACGGTCTTGCCCGCCAGCTTGGCTTGCGTGGCCTTCATCACCACGCCCATCTGCTTCAGCGAAGTGACACCGGTCTCGGCCAACGCGGCCGCTATAGCAGCGTCGATTTCAGCTTCACCGGCCGCGGCTGGAAGGTAGGATTCTATCAGCTTTCGTTCACCGTCTTCCTTGGCCGCCAGTTCCTCGCGTCCGCCCTTGCGAAACATCTCCGCTGCATCAATGCGCTGTTTGACCAGCGATTTGAGCACCTGCATCTCGGCCGCTTCGTCGAGCGGCTTCATGGCGTCGATTTCGTGTTTCTTCAGGGCGCTTTTCATCATCCGCAGCGTGCCCAGCCGGGCTTCGTCGCGGGCCTTCATGGCCGCCGCCATGTCTTTCTGCACTCGATCGAGTAAGGGCATGATGTCTGCTATTCTAAAAGACTAAGGTCCCCCCATGCATATCAAAAAGCAACGTTTATTAACGCCTGGCCCCACGCCTCTCTATCCGCCTGCCTTGCACGCCATGATGGCATCGGATATTCATCACCGCACGGAGGACTTCCGCAAAGTGTACCGCTCCGCGTTAGCGGATCTCAAAGAGGTTCTGGGCACGGCGCACGATGTCATTATGTTTGCCGCTTCGGGCACCGGAGCGATGGATGCATCCGTCTCGAACCTGTTTTCCCGCGGCGATAAGGTAATCGTCTGCGTGGCCGGTAAGTTCGGCGAACGCTGGGCCGAGATCGCCAAGGCCTACGGCCTGGACGCTACGGTCATCACCGCTCCCTACGGCGAAGTGGT
>DATKNQ010000046.1:0-6882 GCA_035541265.1 Bryobacteraceae bacterium | reverse complement strand
GTAGCGTGTGAGGAGGCCGTCGTAGGAGCCCGCGTAGACGATCTGCGAGTCGCGCGGGTCGGGCGCGATCCATCCGCTTTCGCCGCCGCCCACCGGATACCAGTCGCGCTCGCCGATGCCGCCGAATCCATCGCTGCGGCTCGCAATGCGCACCGTGGTGTTGTCCTGCTGCGCGCCGTAGATGTGATAGGGATAATCACTGTCAAGCGCGACGCGGTAGAACTGCGCGGTCGGCTGGTTATTCTCGGTCGACCAGGTGCGGCCGCCATTGTTGGAGATCGTGGCGCCGCCATCGTCGCTTTCGATCATGCGATCCGGATCGTTCGGCGCGATCCACAAGGCGTGACGGTCGCCGTGGGGCGCGCGGATCAGCGAAAACTTGTCGCCTCCATCGACCGACTTCCACATGGCGGTGTTCAACACGTAGACCATGTCGGCGCTCTTCGGATCGGCGAAGATGTGCGAGTAATACCAGGCGCGCTGCCGGAGCTTGTTTTCCGAATTCAGCCGATGCCATTTCTTGCCGCGATCGTCGCTGCGGTAGACGCCGCCCTCGGCCGCTTCCACGATCGCCCAGACGCGATCGGAATTGACCGGCGAAATGGCCACACCAATGCGGCCGATCGTGCCTTTGGGCATGCCTTCGTTGTGCGTGAGCTCGGTCCAGGTATCGCCGCCGTCCGTCGATTGGAACAGGCCGCTGCCTTTGCCGCCGCTTTCAAACGTCCACGGTTTGCGGCGTACCTGCCAGAGCGTGGCATAGATCAGGTTGGGATTCGACGGGTCCATCGAGAGATCGACGGCGCCGGTGTCAGCATCGCGATAGAGGACCTTTTGCCAGGTCTTGCCACCGTCCTTCGAGCGGAAAACACCGCGCTCCTCGTTGGGGCCAAACAAGTGGCCGAGGGCGGCGACGAAAACGATGTCGGGGTTGCGTGGATTGATCGCGATGCGCCCGATGTGATAGCTGTCGGTGAGCCCCACGTGCTTCCAGGTTTTGCCGCTATCGACCGACTTGTAGACGCCGTCGCCGTTGGCCGCATTGCCGCGCACACAAGCTTCGCCCATACCGGCATAGATGACGTTGGGGTCGGACTCGGAAACGGCCAGGGCGCCTACCGATCCGCTCTTCAGTTGCCCGTCAGAGACCGGCAACCACGTCGCGCCGCTATCGGTGGTCTTCCAAATCCCGCCCCCGGTGGCGCCGAAGAAGTAAGTGGAAGGCTGTGTGGTGATGCCGGCCACGGCAACAGCGCGGCCGCCGCGAAATGGCCCGATTTCGCGGTACTTCAATTCCTTGAGCGCGCTGAAATCTACCTGCGCGCAGATTACACCTGTGGAAAGCAGCAAAAGTGCGAAAGTCCGCATAGCAGGGAATGATACAACATCTCACACCCCGATCCACGCTTCGAACCGATCGGCCATGCGCGTGACCGAGAATTCCGCAGCCCGCGCGGCAACACGGCGGCGGTCGAGATTGATCGCTTCGCGCACGCCCGCGGCTAACGCGCGCACGTCGCCTTGCGGCACCAGAATGCCGCTTTGGCCGTGTTCGATGATCTCGACGGGGCCGCCCCGATTGTATGCCACGACCGGCGTACCGCAGGACATCGCTTCGATGACCGCGTTGCCGAATGCTTCGATCCAGTGTGGCGTAACCAGCATCGCGCGCGCGCTGGCGTAGCGCTGCTGCAGTTCCGCGGGCGCAAGAAAGCCGTGGTACGTGAGACTGTCTTTGGGCAGACTCCGCCAGTAAGCTTCATCCTGGATCGTGCCGCAGACATCGAGCGGCATGCCGGCCATGCGTGCCGCCGCGATGGCGTCTTCGAGGCCCTTTTCGGGCGAGATGCGTCCTGCCCAACAAAGCCGATTTTGGGGCTCCGAATGGAACGCAAATACGGCAGGGTCCACAGCGCCGTAGAGCAGGGCGACGCGGGCGGGATCGAGGAACGGAAAGGTCGCGGTCTGGGACCGGGTGTACACTGCGAGCCGCAACCCGCCTTCGCGCCAGCGCTGCTCGATCATGCGGTCGACTGTATCGATAGCCGAGCAGATGCTGATCCAGTGTGCGGCCGGCGTGCGGAAGAACGGCGTCAGGTAGAACGGCAGCCAGTCGTAGCTTACGCCCACGATCGCGTCGTATTCATCCTGGACGCGGAACGCCTGCTCCCACATATTCTCGATCAGGCCGCCGGCGCGCGCGATGGTCACGGCCGAGCGCGCGGCGCGCGTGGCGCTGGGGCTCGGTTCGCCGGACGCCTCGTAGACCGTCACGCCGGATACGGGCACGAGGCTGCCTTCAGGCGCGACGACGCCAACGAAATGGCCGCGTTCCACCAGAAGCGGCGCGAGCGTGAGTAAGTGCGTCTCTACGCCGCCGGATTCACCCGAACCGATCGGGGCCAGCGGAGGCGCGACGAACAGGATGCGCATCATGCGCGTTCTTTGGGCGGCAGGACGCGTTCCGCCATGGCGTAGCGCAACTCGTCGAGACCCTGGCCGGTGACGCTAGAAATTTCGAAGAACGGCAGCCCGCGTTCCGCGGCCAGACGGCGCAACGACTCGACGCGCGCGGGATCCTGGGCCGCATCCATCTTGGTCGCGACGACGATCATGGGCTTGGCCGCCAAGTCTTCGCTGAAGGAAGCGAGTTCGGCCATCACCGTTTCAAAGTCCTGCACGGGATCGCGGCCGCTTGCTTCGGAAACATCCACCAGGTGAGCGAGCAGGCGGGTGCGTTCGATGTGGCGTAGGAACTGCGTGCCGAGGCCGTGCCCGAGGTGCGCGCCTTCGATCAAGCCCGGAATGTCGGCCACTACGAAGCTGCGGTAATCGTCGAAGGAGACCACGCCCAGTTGCGGCTCGAGCGTAGTGAAAGGATAGTCGGCAATCTTGGGGCGCGCCGCGGAGATACGTGAAATGAGCGTCGATTTGCCGGCGTTCGGAAATCCGACCAAACCGACGTCGGCAAGCAGTTTCAGCTCGAGGCGCAGGCGGCGCTCTTCGCCGGGCTTGCCTGGCTCGTGCTCGGTGGGCGCCTGGTGCGTGGCGGTGGCGAAGCGCGCGTTGCCCTTGCCGCCGCGTCCGCCGCGCGCGACGAGGAACCGGTCGCCGGGAGCGGTGAAGTCGTGCAGGCGTTCGCCCGTCTGGTCATCGTAGACAACGGTGCCCACAGGCACTTGGACCTCAATCGAGTATCCGTCGGCACCGGTGCAGTTGCTGCCTTCACCGTGGCGGCCGCGCTGCGCTTTGTGTTCGGGATTAAAACGGAACTGGAGCAGCGTGTTTTGGTGCTCGCTCGAAACCAGGAAAATGTCGCCGCCGCGCCCGCCGTCGCCGCCGCTGGGGCCTCCGCGCGGGACATATTTCTCGCGGCGAAACGCCAGGCAACCGTTGCCGCCATCGCCGGCCTTCACCAGGATGCGAGCTTCGTCGATGAACAGTTAGGCGACTTCCTTGACGCTGACGAAACGGCCGAGACGGCCGCGGTCGCGATACTCGACCACGCCGGTCACCTTGGCGAACAGCGTGTCGTCCTTGGCCCAGCCGACATTCTCGCCGGCCTTGATCTTGGTGCCGCGCTGGCGTACGATGATGGAGCCGCCGGGAACCAGTTGCCCGCCAAAAACCTTCACGCCCAGCCGCTGCGCGTTGGAGTCGCGCCCGTTTTTCGAACTGCCTAATCCTTTTTTATGCGCCATACTTCACCTAAACCAAAATGTCGCCGACCTTCACTTCCGTGAAGTCCTGGCGATGCCCAATGGTGCGCTTGTACTGCTTCTTGCGCTTGAATTTGAAAACGAGAATTTTCGGGCCGCGGCCGTTGCCGACGATCGTGCCCTTCACAGTGGCTTGGCCGAGATCCGCGCCAGCCACCAGTTCGCCTTCGTCTTTGAAGACGGCGCGAACCGGAAGATCGATTTCCGAGCCGACTTCACCGGCCAGCTTTTCCACGCGGACCACGTCGCCGGAAGCGACCCGGTACTGTTTTCCGCCGGTCTCAATTATCGCATGCATGAATTAACCTCTGATTTTGGCGCCTGGACACACTAAGTGGGCCGGAGCTTCTGGACTAATTTCCTAGTTTACAACAAAACGGGACGCCGTTCAAACGCAGGCGCGGAACGCGTTAAACTGTACTGACGCGTTCCATGCGGCCTAAGCATATGACACCCAAGAGAAGCCGTGCAACCGCGGTGGCGAAAGCCGAGACGCCCGCCGAAATTCCAGCTCTGACTTCGCCGCAACTGTACATCAACCGCGAGTTGAGTCTGCTGGCCTTTCAGTTCCGGGTGCTCGAAGAGGCTCAGGACGAGCGCAATCCCTTGCTCGAGCGTGTCAAGTTTCTTGCGATCGTGGGATCGAACGTGGACGAATTTTTCATGGTGCGCGTGGCCGGCATGATCGACCAGGTGGACGCCGGAATTCTGGATGTCGGCCCCGATGGCATGCACCCCACGGCGCAATTGGTGGCCATCCGCCGCGAAGTCAAGAAACTGATCGGCGACGCGCACAAATGCCTGCACGACCAACTGCTGCCCGCGCTGGCCGAGGCTGGCATCGACATTCTGGACTACGCCAGGTTGAATCCGAAGGAGCTGGCGGTGGCGAACCGGTACTTCAGTGAGACGGCGTTTCCAGTGCTCACACCGCTGGCTTTCGATCCGGGCCGCCCGTTCCCGCACATCTCGAATCTCAGCCTCAATTTGGCCGTGCTGATCCGCGATGAGGATGGCGTCGAGCACTTCGCGCGTGTGAAGGTGCCGGATTCGCTGCCACAATTCATTCCGTTGAAGCGGCAGCGCAAGAACGCCCGCAAGCGGCCGCCGCGCGATGAGGCCTTCGTCTGGCTCGAGCAGGTGATCTCCGCGAACCTGCCGGCGCTTTTTCGCGGCATGGATGTGATCGAGGCGCATCCTTTCCACGTCACGCGCGACGCCGACTTCGCCATCAAGGAACTGGAAGCCGAGGACCTTCTCGAGACCATCGAAGAAGGCGTGCGTCAGCGGCGCTTCGGCAGCGTGGTGCGGTTGATGGTGAACGACGATATGCCATCGCACATTCTCGATATCCTGGTCAGCAACCTGGAGATCGATGCCAGCCAGGTGTATCGTGTGCGCGGTCCGTTGTCGCTCAGCCGCCTGATGAACTTGTACTCGCTCGACCGGCCGGATTTGAAGGATGCGCCGTTCCTGCCCGCAGTGCCGAAACCGCTGGTCGCAGCCAGCGCCGAAGAAGATATTTTCGCGTTGATCCGGCGGCAGAATATTCTGCTGCACCACCCTTTCGATTCCTTTCAGCCGGTGGTCGACTTCCTGAAGAAGGCCGCCAAAGATCCCAATACGATGGCCATCAAGATGGTGTTGTACCGCATCGGCAGAAACTCGCCGGTGGTGGAGGCGCTGCTGGAGGCCAACGAAGAAGGCAAGCAGGTGGCCGTGCTGGTGGAACTGAAGGCGCGCTTCGACGAAGAGAGCAATATCGAGTGGGCGCGTGCGCTGGAGCGTGAAGGCGTGCACGTCGTTTATGGTCTGCTGGGTCTGAAGACGCATTGTAAGCTGCTGATGGTGGTGCGCAGAGAGGCCGGCATGATCCGCCGCTACCTGCACATGGCTACCGGAAATTACAACGTGGTTACAGCGCATCTGTATACAGATATCGGCATGCTCACTTGCGACGAAGAACTCGGCTCGGACACTACCGACCTTTTCAATTATCTGACTGGATACTCCGCCAAAAAGGACTATCAGAAGCTGCTGGTTTCGCCCGTGAACCTGCGCGATCGGTTTGAGGCTTTGATCCGCCGTGAGATCGCGCTTCAGGCGAAGGGTGTGCAGGGGCACCTCATTTTTAAGATGAACGCGCTGGTGGATCCGAAGGTGATTCAGCTACTCTATCAGGCGTCGCAAGCTGGCGTGAAAGTCGACCTGCTGGTGCGCGGTATCTGCTGTCTGCGGCCCGGTATCCCCGGGGTCAGTGACCATATCCAGGTGATCAGCGTGGTCGGCCGCTTCTTGGAGCACAGCCGCGTGTACTATTTTCGCAATGGCGGCGAGGAGCAGATTTATCTGGGCAGCGCGGACCTGATGCCGCGCAACCTCGACCGGCGGGTGGAAGTGCTTTTTCCGCTGGAAGGACCCGGTCTGGTCGAGTACATGCGCGACAAAGTATTGAAGACGTATCTTGCGGACACGGTCAAGAGCCGCCAGATGAAGAGTGACGGCACCTACGCGCGCCGTTCTCCTTCCGGCGGCAAAAAGTCGCTCAACAGCCAGGAGTGGCTGATTCAACAAGCCACTGCCGGACAGAAGTAACCCCGCTCTGTCAGTCTGCCGGATCCGGAATGAAGTTGCAAGCCGGACCCAGCGAGCGGGACGCGTCTCGCCAGGAACCACAACACGAACCGGTCCTTCTTTTTCACTGAGCGGTTTGCCGTCGCATTCGTGACGGGCGGAACACTGGCATAGTGCGCTAGAGGCCAAGGTGAATACCGGAAGGAGTCTGGCGAAAGTCATGTTCTGTAGCCTATCGCGCCGCGCGCCCCCGTTGTATACTGGCCGGATAAGTGAGCTCACAAAAATGACTGTTCTTACCAGGACATACCGGCTCGCAGCGGCAGTTGGGCTGCTCCTATCAGCCGCCGTGCTGAGTGCCAGCGCGCAGACGATCGACGTTGCGCAGAAGCTGGAAGGTTTCGACGCCTACATGGCCAGGACCCTCAAGGACTGGAATGCTCCCGGCGTGGGGGTAGGTATCGTGGTCAATGACAAGCTGGTGTTCGCCAGGGGCTACGGTTTTCGCGATTGGGAAAAGAAGCTGCCGTTTACGCCCGGCACGATGAGCCCGATCGCTTCCAATACCAAGCTATTCACGGCGGTCGCG
>DATKNQ010000045.1:0-12954 GCA_035541265.1 Bryobacteraceae bacterium | reverse complement strand
GGGCGGGACTCACCAGACTTTGATGGAACTTGCCAGACGGGCGGAGGAGTGACGCTCAGTCAGCGTGGTGAAAGTGGCAAGTCCGGGACACCCTCGAACTGCAGTGGCGCAGTCAGTTCCCGATACGGCGTCAACCGCGGCGGATTGATGTCCGGTTCGAGCAGCCATACCGTGCGGGCGGGATAATAGCGCTTCAGTTTTTCGTTCTCGCCGGCGCCCAGATCGAGCGCGCGCACGATGCGCGACTTATCGATGTCAGCGGCGTTCCACACCCACTGCCGCAGCCGGTGTTCGGGCGCATACCGCACGAAGACCAGTTGCTTGCCGGGCGCCGCGGCCAACTGGCGATCGATCGCCACGCGGCCTTCCGGGTCATCGCGATGGTTGACGTAATCCCAGCTCTCGTACTGGTTCGTCAACGCCAGTGCGGGCGGCCATGCGCTCAGCAGTTGCAGGCCATACCAAAAAAGAAAGTGCACGCCGCAGAGCAGCACCAGCAGCCGCACGGCGTCACGGCGCCAGCGGCTGGCGCGCTCTAATGCGGTCACCATCAGCAATACGAACAGACAAGTGGCGCCCGCAATATAGTGTGGATAAAAGTAGGGATAGAAATTCGTGCCCACAACGACGATTGCCAGCGCGGCCGCAAGCCACAAAAACCGCGGCTGGCGCAGTGCCGGCAGAAACGCGGGCAGCACTAATAACAGCGGAACAGGAAAGAACCACCGATAGAATCGCACCCGTCCACCGAGCCGGCGAAAGAGTGCGGCGACGGAATCGGGCGCCGTGCCGTGCACGGCGGACTGCAGGTCATAGTCGACCTTCTGTTCCTGCGTTAGCGCGCGATGTGGCGTCGGCACAGGCTGAAATGTGAAACTCGTGGGGATGCCGTATTGATGCTGGCTCAAAATGTAAGGCAGTGTGAGCCAGTTACCCGTGACCGCGCGGTTCTGAAGCAGCGACAGACCGATCGCAGGCAGGGCGGCTAAGAACGCGATTGCCGTAATGCGGATCATCGCCCGCCACCTGAGAAGCAGGAATAAACCCACACACGCGCTGAGAATGACAGTCTCGAACGGTCGCGTGAGCCACCCGATTCCCAGCCCCACACCGAGCAGGATGGCATCGCGGCGAGCCACGCGCACGTGCAAACGCGGCAGTGCGCCGAAGATCAGGCAGCCGGCCGCTGCCGTGAGATATCCGCCCCAGTAAGTGTTCACCCAATATTGCATAGGGCCGTACTGTGTAGCGGCGATCAGTCCGCCCGCGAGCGCCCACTCCGGAGTTGTCCATCCGAGTAACATCCAGTAACACAGGGCACAGAAGAGACCGCCGCCGAGTAACACGCCGGCCCACGGCTGGCGGAAGAGTAATTGCCCGGCGGCCAGCAGGATGCCCTGGCCGAGCGGATAGATCGAGCAGTAAGTGGGCTCTTGGAGGACGAAGTTAGTCTCGAAGAACTGGTGCATCGGGTGCACTGGGTTAGCCAGCCTGAAATGCGCCAGCGTATCAGCCGAGAGGAGGAAGGCGAAGTCATCCGGCGTGCGCGGTTCGGGCACGGGTGCAATGCCCAGCATCGCCAGACGTAGGATGATGGGCAGCGCAAATAGCAAGGCCATCGACCAGCGCGTGCGCTGCGCCAGTCGTCGCATGCCGGGCTCGAGGCGCGCGGCGGCCAGCCACAGCAGCGCCAGCAGAGCGGCCCACGCGAGGATGATGAAGTCCGCGGCCCCGAACCCGATGGGATTCTCTAGCGGTCGAAGCGAGCGAAACAGTCCAGACATGCGGAACTGTTATTCTCGCATGTGGGTCTTACTGGCTGATCGAGAGCGCCACAGGCACGCTGAACTGGTCGCCGACCTGCAACCTGATATCCGAAACATCAGGGTTAATCTCTGCCGGCAGTTGTAAATTAACCTGCAGTCCGCCGCTGATCAGCCAGTCCGCCGATCCGGCATACAGCACTGTGCACGGATAGGGTGTAACCACCGGTGCGAACGTCACAAGTGCACAACTTACCGGCGACTCTGGAATCGATCCCACAATCCCCACCCTGCCGTCGGTCTGTGCTGGATTCATCAAACCGCCGCCGGTGGCATAGACGGTGATCCACGAGCCCGGCTGCGCCGGATTCTGACCGGAGTTCAGCGTGCCGTCTGCATTCAGGGCCAAAGCCGAGGTTCCGTTGGTTGTGAAGATGCGCGGCTCAGCGCTGCCGACTGGATACACCAGCGCGTTGCTCTGCCCGTATCCATTCACCACTCTGACCGTCACACTCTTTGCGGAGGCCACTTCGAACGGCACAATCGCGTTGATCTGCTGATCCTGGGCGTAGAGCAGCGGCGCGGCTATGCCGTTGAAGTAGGCCGTGGTGCCTCCGAGCGACGTGAGCAGCGTGCCGCTGGCATCGAAAGATCCGCCGATCGGGGCGCTCGGACCCAATCCGCCGCCGTAGAGGCTCACCAGTTCGCCCGGTACCAGTTGGCTGGCCACGGTAGTTGAAGCTGAATTAGTTGCACCCAATAGGATGGGTTGTGCAGTGGCGCTTGTGAAGCGCGTCACGATTCCGGCTTCGCGGATGTTCACGGTTTTGCCATTAGGGTCCACGCCCGCTTCGGTGGTTTGCCCAAGTGTGATCGGATTGCCGCTGGAATCGATGCCCACGCTCAGGCCGCCTTCACCGGTCGGAAGCAGGGTCGCCCACACCACAGCGCTGCCCGCTGCGTTCAGACGGGCGAGGAAACTCGTGCCGTTGGCCAGAGTGCCCGTCGTAATGGGGAAGCCGGCTGCGGCCGTGCCGGTGACGGTGAGGTTGCCTTCGGAATCGAGCGCGACGCCTCCAATAGGACCGCCGGGTCCGAGTGGTGTGTAGTATAAGGCCGCTGAGCCGTCCGCATTCAGCTTGGCTGCGGAACATTCGCTCCCGACGCCCGCGATGTAGGCGTTGCCCGCAAGATCGATGGCAAGCCCCTGCACGTCGAAGGGCACGAAGGTGGAATAAATGAGCATGCTGCCCGACGGATTGAACTTCGCCGCCCACCCGTCGACGACCGTTGGTTGAAACGCGTTGGTGGTGACCGGGAAGTCTTCAGAGTTTGTGATGCCGCCGACATAGGCATTGCCGGCTGCGTCTACAGCGATCGCGGTACCACTGTCGTTATCGTAAGGCGGGCAAAAAGGCACCGTCACGCACCCACCGTGCGGCGGGCCACTGCCGCCGATGAATGTCGCGTACACCACCTGGCTGCCGCTGGCATTCAACTTCAAGACAAACCCATTCCCCGTACCTTTGGATGTGGTCTGGTATGCACCTGGAGTTGCGGATAGCCCTAACGCGATGCCTGTCACATAGGCATTGCCCTGCGCGTCCACGGCGATGGCGCCCGGCGCCGCCTGTCCCACGGCTTGCTGGTAAACCACGCTACCGGTCGCGCCAATCTTGGTAATCACCATTTCGCCGGTCGAATTGCCTCCCGCGGCGTAGGCTGCCCCGGCCGAATCGACCGTGATCGCGTCCTCTGTGATGCCCGGAAGGGCGGTGGTGAACACCACATTGCCATCCGGGTCGAGCTTGATCACTTGTCCCTGGTCGTTCGCGTTGGCGACGACCCAAGCATTTCCCGCGCTATCGACCGCGAGACCCGTGGCCGTCTGCGAGGGCAGAATCTGAGTGTAATGCGGCGCCAGAAACACCGCCGCCGCGAATAAGGCGAACATAGCGCAACGTGTATAGCACTTAGCGCGCCAGTCAGCGCGGAGAGAGAGACAGCCACTTATAAGGCATCACCAGCAGTTGGCTGTGCCCGATCGCCACACGCATGGGTCGAAGTTCGCCGCCGGGCGATATAATGTAACTGGCAGTCGAAGGTCTGATGATGAAGACCGTGGCTGAGCAACTCGCCGAGCAGGTCCGCGAAGGGGAACTCTACGAAAAGCTGGATTCCAACCGCGTGCGCTGCTATGCGTGCGGCCACTGTTGCCCGATTCCGGCAGGCTTCGCGGGCGTCTGTAAGGTCCGTTGCAATCGCGGCGGCCGGCTCTATGTGCCCTACGGCTACGTGAGCGCGCTGCACGCGGATCCGATCGAGAAGAAGCCGTTCTTCCATGCGCTGCCGGGCACATGCGCGCTGAGCTTCGGCATGCTCGGCTGCGATCTGCATTGCGGCTACTGCCAGAATTGGGTCACCTCGCAAGCCCTGCGCGACTTCCGCTCCACGCTCGATTTCACGCGCATCACGCCGCGGCAGATCGTGGAAGCCGCGCGCGTCTCCGGCGCCACAAGCGTCATCAGCACTTACAACGAGCCGCTGATCACCAGCGAGTGGGCGGTGGCCGTCTTCCGCGAAGCGCGCGCCGCCGGCCTGGTTACGGGTTTCGTCTCGAACGGCAATGCCACGCCGCAGGTGCTCGAATACTTGCAGCCGTGGGTGGATCTCTACAAGGTCGACCTGAAGAGTTTCGACGATCGCCGCTATCACGAGTTGGGCGGCCGCCTGGGGCCGATCCTGGATTCCATCCGGCAGATTTACGCGATGGGCTTCTGGCTGGAGGTGGTCACGCTGATTGTCCCCGGATTCAACGATTCGGATGCGGAACTGGCGTCGATCGCGGAGTTTTTGGCGGCGATCTCGCCCGACATCCCCTGGCATGTGACGGCGTCACACGAAGACTACAAAATGTTTGGCCAGGGCGATACGCCCGCCGCCACGCTACGCCGCGCGGCTGCCATCGGCCGGGCCGCCGGGCTGCGCTATGTGTACGCGGGTAATCTGCCGCGCGATCTCGCCGGTCTGGAAGACACACACTGTCCGGCTTGCGGGGTGGCTGTCGTGGAGCGCCATGGATTTCGGGTGTTGCGGAAACGGCTGACGGAAGATGGCCATTGTCCCGGGTGCGGGATCAGCATCGCAGGACGGTGGAGTGGCGCAGTCGCCCTCCACCAGCCACCAAACACCAGCCACGGCGAGTTACTCTCGCCCAAGTGTGGTTGATATGCATGCAGTGCACGTTTCGCCGTACGGAGGCACGTGGTATCCAGACTGCCGCACGGATCTTGAGCGTCTGCTCGATGACCTGTTCGAATCTTCCCGGCAAAGGACCGGCGAGTATCTATTACCGGACCCGTTGGGGTTCGTCGTGCCACATGCGGCCCCACAGTACTCCGGCACCGTAGCCGCAGCGGCTTTTCGTCATATCCAGCGTCAGGCGCCGGAACGCGTGGTGATACTCGGCTTCGCGCACAGAGACGGCCCGGCCGGGATTTCGGTTCCCGATGTTGACGGCTACGAAACGCCGCTTGGCGAGACAGAGGTGGATCGCGCCACGATGGAACGGCTCGCAGTCCAGAGGCCGTTCCAATTCGTGGAGGAGAATCGCATCTGCGATCACTCTGTCGAAATCCAGTTGCCCATGTTACAGCGTGCGGCGCCGCGCGCGCGGGTGGTGCCGCTCTTCGTGGGCCATTTGAACTCTCTGGAGCGCGATCGCGCGGCGGAGATGTTGGCCGGGTTGTGCGACCTGAAGACGATCTTTCTGGTGAGCTCCGATCTCACGCACTTCGGGCGGGCTTTCGGTTACCAGCCATTCCCGGTGGATTCGAAGGTATCTGCCCGCCTGGAACACCTGGATCGAAACCTGATGGACGCCGCGGCCAGCCTCGATCCGCAATTGTTCCAGGAGACTCTCGATCAGAGCCGCTCAACTCTGTGCGGCCGCTCGCCCATTGGGCTGTGGCTGCGGACGCTGAGCTTCGTCGCGGGAGACGAGATTTATCAGGAGATCCTGGACTACCAGACGTCGGGCGACGTCACCGGCGACTACGATCACACGGTGAGCTACGGCGCAATGGGCTATTTTCCGGTGCGTTCCTTTTGGCTGGATGCCGCCGGACGGAAACTGCTACTCGAAAGCGCGCGCGAAACGCTGCGGCACTTGCGCGCTACTGGCGAGCACCGTCCGATCCCCCCGCGCGAGATGCTGCCCGCGCTGACGCGCAAGGCGGGTGTTTTCGTGAGCCTGCACCAGAACGGACAGTTGCTGGGATGCATGGGCAGCCGGACCAGCAACGAGAGTCTGGCTGAAGCCGTACCCGAGATCACGCTGCGCGCCGGTTTGGACGATCCCCGCTTTCCCACCGTGTTGGGAGTCGAAGGCGAGATCGACATCGAGATATCCATTCTGTCGCCCATGAAGCCGATTCGGGATGCGCGCGGCTTTCGCATCGGCCAGCATGGCGCGATCCTCGAATCTGCCGGGCGTGCTGCGTTGTTGCTGCCGCAGGTAGCGCTACGCCGCGATTGGGACAGCGATCGTTTTCTGAGCGCGCTTTCCATTAAGGCGGGCTTGGGATCGAAGGCGTATCAGAACACGGACGCGCGTCTGAGCGTGTTTCAGGCGCAGATCATCACGCGGCAGGATTGAACAGGCGCTAATCCGCGTCCGTCACCGCCATGATGGTCAGCGGAGAGTTGCCCTCCAGCCGGTTATTGACGAACAGAAAGGCCAGAGTGCGCTCCTCCTGCGCGCGGCGGATCAGGACCCGAAGGGCTTCGCGCGCTCCCGGATTCGGATCGCGGATCTCGGTGTAAGGCGCAAACATCGCGACCGCCTGCTCGTACGGCCGGCCCTGCCGCAACAGCGCGCGGCACACCAGAAAGCCGGCCGTCTCCGATCCTGGCATCTCGATCTGCTGCCGCAGCTCGGGCATGCGTGACCAGGCGTTATAAACGTGCGCCACGCCGCGCGCCCGCAGGCAGTTGAAGTAGTCCGGCTGCAGGAACTCCGGGTTGCGCACTTCCACGGCGTAGCGAAAGTGCGGGGGCAGCGCGGCGAGAAAACCATCCAGCCGCTTCAGAAACTCATCGGGCGAGGCCATGGAACGCTTCGCGAATGTCCCGAATTCGAAAATCAAGAGCGCCGTCTTCTGGCGGTGCGGCCACAATGGGCGCAGAAACATCTCCTTGAGCATTTCGGCGTTCAGGAAGGCTTCATTCTCCTGGCCTGCCAGCGGACCGTAGCGCTCGTGTTTGGGAAACATTTTGCAGGTGACCTGTTCCGGCACTTTAAAGGCGAACTGGAATCCCGCGGGGACTTGGGAAAACAGCCGGGCCCAAAACCCGGGGGTGGGGAACTGGTAAAAAGCGAAGTCGCCGCAGACCGTGGAAAACGTCCGTGCGTATTCTTCGAGACAGGTGGATTCGAACAGCTTCCGGGAAAACCGGCCCCGCGAAGCGTAGTTGGCGCGCGAATAAATCTGCCCGAGCCAGCCTTCGTACTTCCACGAACTGCCGCCGATATAAATGCCCTTCGCCGCGAGGCCGCGCAACCGTTCGGCGAGCGCCTGGCGATCGAACGCGGAAGGTTCGTCAAATAGCGTATCCCCCATCAAATTGGCCGCATACCCGCTTTCATACGGCTATAATAGCGTTTAGCCCTTTGCCGGAATCCGAGCAGAAGTCCGAAGACGAGCCCATGCTCTATTGTCCGAGGTGTTCTACACATCTGGTTCAGCACAAGTGCAAGTTGGTGTGTCCCAAGTGCGGATACTATCTGAGCTGCGCGGATTACCACTAACTGAACGCCATGAGTGAAATCTCAGAATTACTGGAACGCTTCCGCCGCGGACCGGAACTGCTTGCCTTGGTCCTGACCGGCGTATCTGGCGAAGAGGAGGATTTCGTAACCGCGCCGGGCAAGTGGAGCATTCGGCAGATCATCGCGCATTTGGCCGACGCCGAGATCGTCTGCGCACACCGCATGCGGCAGATTATCGCGGAAGACAATCCCACGCTGATCGCTTTCGATCAGGAGGCCTGGGCCAGGAACCTGGACTATGCGCGCCGCAAGCCGAAGCAATCGCTCGAAAGCTTCCGGCGGGTGCGTGCTGAAAACTACGAACTACTGAAAGAGTTGCCGGAGGAGAAGTACGCGCGCGCCGGCAATCATAGCGAGCGTGGACCGGTAACGCTGCGCTTTCAGCTCGAATTGATGGCGCAGCACGCCGAGAGCCACGCCCGGCAAATGCAGGGCATTCGCGAGGAATACAAGAAGGCGAAGGGTAGGAAATGATTCGCCGGATCGTTTTTATCGCGGCTACGACAGCGGTGCTGCTGGCCACGACGATGGATGGCCACCGCTGGTGGAGCCACGTACAATACCTGGCCGACGATAAGATGGAAGGCCGCCTGACGGGCAGCGAGGGGCATCGCAAGGCCGCGGCTTACGTGTCCACGGAGTTCGAACGGGCGGGACTGAAGCCTGCCGGCACCGAGGGCTATATTCAGCCGGTCCGTTTTCACACGCGCCGACTGAAGGAAATGGATTCCAGCCTCACGCTCGAGCGCAACGGTGAGTCGGAAGAACTGGTGCTCGGCCAGGATGCCATCATCAGCACGCGCGTCGATCCGGCGCCGTCGGTGCAGGCGCCGGTCGTCTTCGCGGGATACGCGCTGACCGTGCCCGAAATTCACTACGACGATCTGGCGGGCATGGACCTGCGCGGCAAGATTGTGATGTACATCAGCGGCGGCCCGTCCTCGATTCCGGGCCCCCTGCGCGCGCATTATCAGTTCACCGCGGAGCGCGGCAAGTTTCTGGAGCGTGCCGGCGTGATCGGCGCTATCAGCATACCGAACCCGCACCACATGGATATTCCCTGGGAGCGCATCGCGCTCTCCAGCCGGCAGCCTTCCATGGTTCTGGCCGATCCGGCGCTCGATCCCCAATTCGGCTTGAAATTCGCCGCCGTGGTGAACCCGGCGCAAGCGGAAAAATGGTTCGCGGGCTCCGGCCACACGTTTGACGATCTGGTGGCGATGGCCGAGGCCGGCAAGCCGCTGCCGCGCTTTCCGCTGCACGCTTCGATCCTGGCGAAGGTGGCTGTGGACCGCTCGGATGTGACTTCGCAGAACGTGGTGGGCATTCTGCCCGGCTCCGATCCGGCGCTGAAGGATGAGTACGTGGTGCTTTCAGCCCATCTCGATCACCTGGGCATCGGCGAGCCGATCAATGGCGACCGCATCTACAACGGCGCGATGGATGACGCTTCGGGCGTGGCCACCCTGATCGATATTGCGCAGTCGCTGAACGAATCGAAACCGAAGCTGCGCCGGTCGTTGTTGTTCCTCGTAGTTACAGGCGAGGAGAAGGGCTTATTGGGTTCCACTTATTTCGCCGCGCATCCGACGGTGAAGCCCGGCAGCATCGTGGCGGACCTGAATGTGGATATGTTTCTGCCGCTGTTTCCGCTGCACAGCATCACGGTCTATGGGCTGAACGAGTCCGACCTCGGCGAAGATGTCCGCGCCGTGGGCCGCGCGCGCGGCGTGCGGATTCAGGACGACCAAGAGCCGGAGCGCAACATCTTCATCCGCAGCGATCAGTACAGTTTCATCCGGCACGGTGTTCCTGCCCTGGCCTTCAAAGTCGGTTACGAAAAAGGATCGCCCGAGGAAAAGATCGCCAAGGCCTGGCTGAAGGAACGCTATCACGCCCCGTCCGACGATCTGAAGCAACCCGTCGATCTGGAGTGCGCCGCGCGCTTCAACAGCCTGATTAGGGCAGTGGCGGAGGCCGTTGCCGATCAGTCCCCGCGCCCGCACTGGAACGCCACCAGCTTCTTCCGCCGGTTCGCGGAGTAAGCCGCAGCGGCCATCTGTGCCGTGTTACGCTTTTCGCGGTGGATCAACGGTCTGATGTGAAGACGCCCGCGGCGGCGGATACCGGCAGTTCTCTCTACGTCTTTCTGGCTACCATGGTGGCCGCGACTTCGGGCCTGTTGTTCGGCTTCGATATCGCGGTGATCAACGGCGCGCTCATTTTCCTGCGCGCGCAACTGCACCTCACCGAAGTCGAAACCGAAATGGCCGCCAGCGCTCTGCTGTTCGGCTGCATCTTCGGCGCGACCTTGGCCGGCTGGCTGAGTGACCGCTTCGGCCGGCGGCGCGTGCTGATGATTTCCGCCCTGCTGTTCGCATTCTCCGCGATTGGCGCGGCCATTCCGCACACGCTCGCGCAGTTCGCCATCGCGCGTCTGGCCGGCGGATTGGCCGTCGGCGCGGCTTCCGTCCTGGCGCCGCTCTACATCGCGGAAGTCGCGCCCGCGCGGAATCGCGGCAGATTGGTGGCGTTGAACCAGATGACCATCGTCACCGGCATTCTGCTCTCGTACCTGGTGAACTGGGCGCTGGCCTTCAACGCGCAAAACGGCTGGCGTTGGATGTTCGCAGCCGCGGCGGTGCCGGCCACCGCGTTCTTCATCGCGCTGTTCTTCGTGCCGGAGAGTCCGCGCTGGCTGGTGGAGAACGATCGCAGCTCGGAAGCGCTTGGCGTGCTGACGCGCGTCAATGGCAGTGCTGCCGCGGCGAATGAGTTGCGGCAGATTCAGGAAGTCGTCGCCGAGGAAACCGGTACCCTGAGTGAGTTGTTCCAGCCCGGCCTGCGGCGCGCCTTCTGGATCGCCGTGTCGCTCGCGATTTTGCAGCAGATCACCGGCATCAACACCGTATTGTTCTACGGCTCGATCATCTTCAAAGAACACGTGGCGCACCAGAGTGACACTTCGGCAGTCTTCGCGAACGTGGTGGTCGGCGTCGTGAACTTCCTGATGACACTTGTCGCGCTTGGCCTGATCGACAAACTGGGGCGCCGGCCGTTGCTGATGCTTTCCACTGCTTGTATGGCTGTTTGCCAGGCCGCACTGGGCATTGCGTTCCTGCTCAATCCCCCGCCGGCAATGCTGGTGCTGACCATCATGCTGTTCTGCGTGGCCGCTTTTGCGGTCGGTCTCGGGCCCGGATTCTGGGTGCTGGTGGCGGAGATTTTTCCGACGCGCATCCGCGGGCGCGCCATGTCGATTGCGACCATCTGCCTGTGGGTCGCCTGCACAACTCTGACCATGACCTTTCTCTCGCTGGTGAAAGCTCTATCAGCCACCGGCGCGTTTCTGATCTACAGCGCGATGTGCGTGATCACATTCGCCATCGTGTGGCGCTTCGTGCCCGAGACCAAGGGCCGCAGCCTCGAAGAGATTGAACGGTCGTGGGCGCGGTAGGCGCACTACTTTTTCACTTCGACGGCCGGAATGTTCGCCTCGCGTACCAGCTTGTTGAACGCCGGCAGATCGCCTTGGAGCACCTGCTTCAGTTTGCTCAGTTCCGCATTTGACTGTGTGGCGAGATCTTCGTAGACCATCTCGTCCTGGCGCGGCGGTGTGGTGTCGCTGTCCTCCACGGCCTCCTTCAGCGCGGCCAGCTTGTTGTTCAGCTTGATGGGAAAGTTCAACGCGTCCTCGCCCGCCTTCAGCTTGGTCTGGTAGAGCGCCTCTTCCACTTCGGTCAGCTTCTTGTCGAGTGCCTTGGCGGCGTCTTTGACTTTGTCTTCCTTCTCGTACCGCGCCAGATCTTTCTTTGCCTCGCGGATCTCGATTACGGCTTGATTGACCGCGCTCAATTTATCGCGAATCTGCAGGGCGAGCGCGAGTTGCGCCGCGTAGTCTTGCGGCCGCGTTTTCACACGCGGATCGGGCCGCACGGTGAATGTCTGTGTCTGAGTCTGGCCGGCGGCTGTCAATTTCACGGTGTACTTCACTGGAACGGCTACCGGGCCGGAGACATCCCCATCCCACATGATCATTCCTGGGAACTTGGTGGCGTCTTCGTAACGCAAGTTCCACACGAAGCGATTGAGTCCTGCTTCAACTGGCAGTGTGTCGGAGCCGCGCGGCGGGCCGAACCCCTCCTCATCCTCGGGACCTCCCGCTCCCTCGCCGCTCTTCTTGATGTTCGAGTATTTTCTGACCAGCTTGCCCGCACTATCCAGAATCTCGAGAGTGACCTCTTCCTTGTCTTTGGGCTTTGCGGCGAGCGAATAGTAGATCGCGGCGCCGCTCGCGGGATTCTGCCCGAGTGGCCGCCCGGAAGGAATCTCGAAGCCGCCGCGCACGCCGCGCACCACGTCCTTCGGCTGGAACAGGTGAGCCGGTTCCTTGAGCGCCGCGGCCGACACCTGGTAGAGCAGCGGCACGTCGTCCAGAATCCAGAACGAGCGGCCCTGCGTGGCTACTACCAGTTCCTGTTCGCGCTTGTGAAATGCGAGATCGGTGATCGGAACCACCGGCAGGTTGAGCTGAAATGCCTGCCAGTTCGCGCCGTCGTCGAACGACATGTACATGCCGGTCTCCGTGCCGGCGACCAGCAACCCCTGATGATTGGGATCCTCGCGGACCACGCGTGTGAAGGAATGATCGGGTATGCCGTGATTGATCGCTGTCCACGTCTTGCCGGTATCGTGCGTCACGAACAGGTATGGACGGAAATCGTCCCACTTGTACATCGTCGCGGCGACGTACGCTGTCTTGGCATCGTGCGGCGAAGCTTCGATGGAGTTGATCAGGATCCATTCCGGCATCTGCTTAGGTGTGACATCAGTCCAATGCCCGCCGTCATCGGTGGTCACGTGGATCAGTCCATCATCGGAACCAGCCCAGATCAGTCCCTTTTCGAGCGGCGATTCGGCGACGGTGAAAATCGTGTCGTAATACTCGACCCCGCTGTTGTCTTTGGTGATTTCGCCGCCCGCGGGACCTTGCTTGCTGCGGTCATTGCGCGTGAGGTCGGGGCTGATCGGCTTCCAGCTCTGGCCTTCGGTGGTAGTCTCAAACAGGATGTTGCCGCCGGCCCAGAGCTTCGCCGGATCGTGCACGGAGAACAGCAGTGGAAAGTTCCATTGAAAGCGATACTTCATGCCTTCGGCACCATACCCCATGGGATTGTCAGGCCAGACGCTCACATCGCGGTACTGACCGGCCGCGTGGTCGTAGCGTGTGAGGAGGCCGTCGTAGGAGCCCGCGTAGACGATCTGCGAGTCGCGCGGGTCGGGCGCGATCCATCCGCTTTCGCCGCCGCCCACCGGATACCAGTCGCGCTCGCCGATGCCGCCGAATCCATCGCTGCGGCT
>DATKNQ010000044.1:0-17106 GCA_035541265.1 Bryobacteraceae bacterium | reverse complement strand
CTGACGCGGTATACCTTACCGTTATCGACCTCGCAGTCTTTCACGTGCGATATGTTATACGCCTGGTGGAACATCGCATCCACAGCGCGGTAATCGAAGTCCTCGTCGCCCTTCAGCATGGAGTTGCCGAAATCGGGCAAGCCGCGCAGCCACGGGCTGTCGGCCGCCTCGATCACCTTCACCAGGAAAAAGGCGTCTTCGGTGACCAGGTCGTCGTTCTCCAGGTTGATCATCACGTTTTTCGACGCGCCATACTCCGCGATGTGCTTCAGAGTTTCCGCCGCGCGGGCGACATCGGGCGGCACGCCGCGCGCGCCCTGGACGTGCACGCGGATGCTGGGCGAGCCGATGGCCACGGCCACATCCACCCATTTCTTGCCGCCGGCGATCGCCTTCTCGCGGCGCGCCGTGTCGGGATCGTAGACGCTCGCGCCGACCGCGGTCGGAATATTCACCACGTGCGACTTCGCTTTTTCGACCGACCGGCGCAGCTCTTCCAGATACGTAGGCGCGGTGGAAGGGAAGTGCGAGTTCAGCGGCTCGATGTTATAGATACCGAATTTTTCAACGACCATCGCGGCGAAATCGGTCAGCTTCAGGCCGGCGTGGCCGGGCCGGTCCATGAAGCTGCGAAACGGGTAAGAGGCGACCGCCAGGCGGTCTCGTGGCGCGGTGGGGAAGTGCATGTTGGGCGTTGCCGCAGCGCGCGCCGAGGAGGCCGCGGCGAAAGCGGCGCAGGCCTCGATGAAGGAGCGGCGGGTGATCGATGGCATGGCTCTCCCAGCATAACTCGGGTGAGCTACTCCTGCCGCAGGGCCACCACCGGATCGATGCGCGTCGAGCGGCGCGCGGGTATGTAACAGGCGAGCAACGCGAGCGACGCCAGCAGCAGCGGTGCGCCGGCGAGCAGCAGGGGATCGGCGCCCTGCACCGATGCGACCGAAAAGAAGATCGTGGAGAGAGCACGCATCCCCGACCACGCCAGCGTCAAGCCGATCACTGACCCGGCTATCACCAACACCGCCCCTTCCTTCATCACCAGGCCGAGCACGTCGCGCTTTTGCGCGCCGAGTGCCAGTCGAATGCCGATTTCGTGGCCGCGCTGCGCGACGGAATAACCCGTGACGCCTGCCAGGCCGACAGCCGCGAGCACCAGGCCGAAAACGCCGATCAGTCCGTAAGTCCAGGAGGCGGCTTTCAGCGCTGACATGAACTGTGCAATCTGTTCAGTCATGCTGCGCGCGTTGAACGGCGTGATGGCGGCATCCATCACTGAAATCTCGCGGCGGACGGCAGCGATGGCGTCCGCGCCTGGCGCGGCGCGCAGCATCAACGTGACGCCGCGAAGCGATGGCTGGGAGTAGTCAGACGGGCGCAGCGGGAAGTAGATCGCCGGATGCTTCTTGTTGACGACCAAGTCCTCGGTCACGTCTTTGACCACGCCCACCACCTGGTATGTCTGCGGCGATTGGGCAAGCATGCCGGAACGATAGTCGACCGTGCCGGGCATGGCCGCGATGCCGCCCGAGGCGCGGCCGTTGCTCAGTTCGATGCGCCGGCCGAGCGCGTCCTGCCCTTTCCAAACCACGCGCGCGAACTCTGCGCTGACGATCGCATTGTGCGCCGTGGTTTCGTCCTCGCGACGAAAGCCGCGCCCGGCCAGGATCGGAATCGCCGCGGTTTCGAAATAGCCACGGCCAACGATATGTTTGCGCGCCCAATTCACGCGCCCGTCCGGTGTCGAAAACGCCGCTCCCGAGTTGCCATCCATCGCCACGGGCACCGTGTCGGTGAGGCACGCGGCCACCACGGACGGCAGCTTCTGCACGCGGTCGAGCAGCTTGCCGAAGAACGCGGCGGCGCGTTCCGGCGAATATCCGTCGCGCACGGGGTCGAGCGAAATCAGGTACATGTTCCTCGGGTTGAAGCCTTCCTGCACGCCCAACGTGCTCTGGATTCCCAGCCCCATGTACCCGGTCAGCAGCAGCAGGCTCAGTGAAGCCGCCATCTGGCAGAGCACCAGCGCGTTGCGCAGACTCAAGCGCCGAAACTTGCGGAATTGGATATGGCCGCCTTCCTTGAGCGCGGGCACAAGGTTCGGTCGCGTAGCCTGCAAGGCCGGAAGCAGGCCGAACGCAATGCCCGTGATCAGAGTCAGGCCGCCGGTAAAGAGCAGCGCGCCCCAATCGGGATTCAAATCGTAGGACACCGGAATCGGCAGCGGCATGCGCACCTGCGACAGCAGATGCATGCACCAGACACACAGCAGGAATCCCGGGATGGCCGCGCCCACCGCGATCAGCATACTCTCGGTGAGCAACTGCCGAATGAGCCGCGCGCGTCCCGCGCCTAACGCCAGGCGCACGGCGATCTCCTTGCGGCGATCGGCGGCGCGCGCCAGCATCATGTTGGCGACGTTCGCACAGGCGATGAGCAATAGCAGGCCGCCCATCACCAGGAAAAACTCGCGGAAGAACGGCATGTCCTGCTTGCGAATGGGAATGACTTTTCCTGCGCTCAACAGCAGGATGCGGCGGCCTTTTTGGTCGTTATCAGCCTCGCCGTAGGATTGTTCCATCTGTTGCGCGACGGCGTCCAACTCAGCTTCCGCGGCGCCTTCCGTTACTCCCGGCCGCAGGCGTCCCTCAACTTGAAACATATTCAGGTCGCGGCGTTCCAGTGCGTTGCCGTCGAGTTCCGGCGCCAGGCGCGGATCGACCGTGACCGGTAGCCATACATCCGCAGCGAATAGAGCCGGCGACGCGCCAAGAAATTCCTTCGGACCCACGCCGATGATCGCCGCGGGGTAGCCATTAACGCGCATCGATTTGCCGATAACATCCTGATCGGCTCCCAAGTGCTGCTGCCAATATCGATAGCTAACAACCGCGGCCGGCGCGTGCCCCGGCTGCCCGTACGACGCGTCGAAGAAGCGGCCCAGCGCGGGGTGCGCGCCCAGAGTTGTGAAGTACGAGGGTGTGACCAGTTGCCCCCACGCCCGCTCGGCGTGCCCACCGGTCGAGACGCCGAACGGCACGGGCGCCACATAAGCGAACGTCGATGAGAACAGGTTGTTGAGCGTGCGGTAACGCTCGTACGCGGGAAACGATGAGGGCGTTTGGAACGAGACGAGCTCGCCCGGATTCGGCACGCCGGGAATATCGCGCAGCATGCCATTCAGTTCGCTGTAGGCGCAGGTGGCGATGCAGATACCCAAGCTCAGAGAGACCAACGCCACGGACGTGAACCCGGGCGACCCCGCCAGCACGCGCAGACCGTAACGAGTGTCGCGCCGCATCTCGGCCAGATATTCGGCCGCCACGCGCCAGGCGATGTCGAGCAACAGACGCAGGAGGCCGAACACGCCGTGCCTTGCCCGAATCCCGCCGATGGCGTCCTCGGTCACCTGCAGTAGTTCCTCACCACAGGCGTTCTTGAATTCATAGGGGAACGCGTTGGCGAGCGCGCGATACAGGCGCAGGGTAAGTCTCAGGCTTCCGCCTTCCTCGGGTGCGCTCCGCGCATAGCGTGGATTACGCGGACCAATTTCTCCAGCCTGGCGCTCTCGGCCGCGAGCACGCGCCGGCCAAGCCGGGTGAGGCGGTAATAGCGGCGGCGGGCGTCGTCTTGTCCGGCCGCGGGGCGGGATGCCGATTCCTCGATCAGGTCCGCTTCCATCAAGCGCTCGAGTGTGCCGTACAGCGTCGCGGGCCACAGGCGCACTTTGCCGCCGGTGCGGTCCAGGACCTCCTGCATAATGCCGTAGCCGTGCTGTTCCTGGCCGGCAAGCGACAACAGAACGTGGAACCAGTGGGGTTTGAGGGGGAGAAGGCTTTCCGGGCTGGTCAGCATAGTATCGATTGATATATATACTGACCAAGACCGAATGTCAAACGCGTGAGGAACCGGCGTCCTAGCCCAACGCCAGCCAACCCAGCGCGCCGCGAGTGGCCGCTCGCGAAAGCGGTTTGTCGTCGGCCGGATCCCAGGGCTGTTCGCTCAGCACCATGCGATGACCGAAAGTCGCGCCGCGATCATAAGAGATGGCCATCGCCAGATCGATCAACAGCTCTCCGTCCGGAGGCTTCGGGCCGTACTCGTAAAACGCGCAGAGGATCTCGCCGCCCGGGGTGACGATCAGGTGCGGCTGAAACTCGTGTTGGTTCGGCTCTGAATCGCTGACGAGGGGAGCGCCCGCAGGCGGACCCTGCCACGTCCGGCCGGTGTCCAGCGAGTGGCGGAAATAGATGCGGGAGCGGCCTTCGCGGTCGTCGGACCACACGCAGACGGCCGCGCCGTCGCCGGTGATGCACGTGGCGGGCACTGTCTCCGGTAATCCTTCCTGCGCAATCGTGATGCCCTCCGCCACCGTCACCGGCGCGTGAAATTCGTTGCCACCGTCCGCCGAACTCGCGGCACGAATGGCGTATCCGGCCGGACCGGTCATCCACACCACGTGCACGCTGCCGCGCGCGTCGACCAATACTTCCGGGTTGAACGACAAGCCCGGCAGCAGCATGCCGGGGCGGGCATCTCCTTTGCCGTTCCAGCACTCACCATCGCTCGAACGTGCGAAGCACAGCGTATTATCCATGTCCGTGGCGAGATACACATTGCCGCGAAAAGGACTATTCGGATTCATGTCGGTGGCGATCGAATAGGAGCACGCCGCCTCTCCGCGCATCACGACGCTCGGGTAGCTCCAGTGGATGCCGCCATCCTGGGATAGATACACCACCAGCGAAGCGCGCGTGCGATCGGTCTCCAGGGCCAGCACGGCCAGGTTCAGCGTGCCGTGCGCGTCGATCGCCAGCACTGGACCCACCACGCCCGACCACGAAGATCCGGCCGGCAGCGGCCAGGATTCCCGCCAGGAGACTCCGCCATCGAAGCTGACCCGGGCAGAAACCGCCGGTGTGCCATCCGGCAGTGTGACTTCCTCCACCCCGACGATGTGCTTGGAATCGAGTGGGCTGATCAGCAGAGCCGATTCGTTCCGTGCGGCTGTGGGTCCCCGGCGCTTTACCGCGCGTGCGCGGGTGACCTTCTCGGTTTCGATCATTGGGAGCTGAACAGTCTCCATTAAATTGTGACGCAAAATCACCATGGCAGCGATAATTCTTGTATACATGAGGCGGACCGCTTCCGCCATTGGCGCGCAGCTTATTGGAATTTCGGGAGTTGCTTGAGAGTAGGCGGGCCGACTGTTAACCTTTTCCGATTTGCCTGACAACTCTCAGAAATAACCTTAAGCCGCCGCAAGACTGCTATGATGCCCCTGACATGCCTGAGACCCGTCCCCTGGCTGTAATCACCGGCGCATCGAGCGGCCTAGGCGCGACGTTTGCCCGCAAACTCGCCGCACGCGGATGCGACTTGCTGCTGGTGGCGCGGCGCGAGGAGCGGCTTGCGGAGCAGGCGCGGGCGATTGAGGCCGCGCATCCGGTGCGGGCCGCGATTCTGCCCGCCGATCTCACGCACGAGGCCGATCTGAAGGCCGTTGAAGAGCGGATCGCCGCGAAGCCGAATCTCGAATATCTGGTGAATAACGCGGGTTTCGGCATCACCGGATTCTTCCACGCGCGTCCCCTCGAAGGGCAGGACCAGATGCATCGGCTGCACGTACTCGCGCCCATGCGTCTGATGCATGCCGCGCTCCAAGGGATGGTGGCGCGGAAACGCGGTAGCGTCATCAACGTCTCCTCGGTTTCGGGCTTCGGGCAAAACCCGGGCAGCGTGAGTTACTCGGCCACCAAGACCTGGATGACCAGCTTCACCCAGGGCCTGTATATGGAGTTGAAAAGCATCGATTCGCCCGTGCGAGTCCAGGCGCTGTGCCCGGGCTTCACCATCACCGAATTCCACGATGTCATGGCCTTCGATCGTAAAGCCATCCCGCGATGGATGTGGATGTCCGCCGATGAAGTGGTGGAGTCGTCTTTGCGGGCTCTCGACCGCGGCCAGTTAGTTGTGATTCCAGGCTGGCGCTACCGGTTGCTGGTCGGGCTGATGCGGGGCTTTCCGCGTCCGCTTTATTACGCGCTTTCGATCAAGTACGCGCGCAGCACCGGGCGCGCCCGTTGACCTGGGTCCCGCTACTGTTCCCAAACGCGCTTCGGCACGCCGCGATCGCGATCCTTTACGCGGTCGTAGAGATAATACGTCGACACCGTGCCGAGTGACTGGTTGTAATAGCTCTCGAGGCCGAGCCCCTCTTTCAGATCTTCCTCGAAGTCGTGCACCGCTTTGAGCTCGGATGCCAGCGCCGGTCGCATCTTGCCGGAAGGGGTCCGGAAGAATTTCTGGTAACCGCCATCCACCAGGGACGCGATCTCGGTTCCGGCCTGTATGCCCGCCAGATCGACACGCTGGACCTGCCCGCCATCCTCGCGCAGCGCCACCGCGCATTCGCCCCGGCTGACCAGCACAGAGCCATCCGGGCGCGGCGTCACCGTGAATCCGGCGCGTTTCAAATGGTCGAGCCGATCCTGGAATGTGGGCTGGGTCTTCTGCTGCCGGCGAAAGAACATACGGCCATTATAGCGGGGGCAGCCGCGCCACGGGTGGTCGCTAATAGTGGAATCGCCACCGGAATTCCGCGTAGATTTGCCGCGGATCGTTGTAGTGGAATCCGCCGAAAGTCAGACTATTGTCGAGCAGCACCCGGCGGTTGCCCACATTCAGACCAGTCAACGATAGCCTGTATCGATCCCCTTCGCCAAAGCTCTTTCCCAGAGAGATATCGACGGTGGTGTGCCCGGGCAGATAGTCGCCCGGATATTGGGCGTCCGGAGTTCCGTTCGTGAACCCCGAACCGTAGTAGACGTTTGTGGCCGCCAGGACATGCCAGGGCAGTGTAGCATTGAAACCTACGTTGAGCGTGTTTCGCTGGTCGTGGTCTACCGGCGAGAGCCCCGGAGGCGGTTCGCAGTCCGCCAGTTCGGAAGCTGGACAGATCAGCCCTCCCGTGAAGGGCGCCGCGGCCTGCGCAATCTGGTTCGAGTATGCCAGGTGGATTTGGCCAATGCGCCACAGGCGCGGCGAACGCAGCGTGGTCTCCCAACCTTGGATCAAGGCCCTGGCCCACGTTAGCGGCCAGAAGATGTTTGACTCGCCGATATTGCTGTGGTCCAGCCAATTGGAGGCACGCGTTTGAAAGGTGTCTTCCTCCAGCACCCAGCCATGAAATGGGATCGACACGCCGATTTGGTATTCGTGATCGCGCTCCCCATAGAGCGGGCCAAACGTCAGATCCTGGCTGGTGGCCAGACTCTGCAACGGTCCGGTGGCTGTCAGCAGCGGGGGAGCTTGATAGAAGTGGCCGTAGAAGCCGTGGAAGACCCAATTGATGCGGGGGATTCTGACGGCGATTCCCAAACGCGGGTCCGTCGAGTTTTCCACGACGGCCGGCTGAGCCGACCCGCCCGGTGAGCCGGAATCGAAGTGTGATTCGCGCAGGCCGGCGATCAGCGTCAACCAAGGTGTCACCTTGAACCGGTCGCTGATATATTCCTCGATCAGGCCGCCGGTCACGGCGGCTGAGGAGGCGCCGAAGTTCTGACAGTCCGGCGTGCAGTCCGTGAAAACATTGTTGAAGAAGTTACTCTGATGCTGGACAAATCCGTAGGCGCCAACCTCCAGATCGTTGTTCTTCAGAATCGTTGTGTTCAGGCGGGTCTGCGCGCCCGCATAATGAGCAGTCTGGTTCACATCCGTGATCACCGGCACGTCATTCGGTGAAGAGTTATAGCTGGCTTGGTTGTAGTGATAAAACGGCGATACAGTCAGCAGCAGGTTCGGACTGAATGTGTGGATCCACGAGAAAGCCGTGTAACCGTCCGGCTCGCGCTCGCTATCGTGCAGGCCGTAACTGGGATAGTCCTGGTTTCCCGATGAGTTGGCATCCGGATCGATTGGGATCTGATAATAATCCTGGCGCAACGACGCCACCAGCCGAAATTGGTTAGAGGGGTTGGCGTTGTAGATGAAAGAAGCGAACCCTCCGTATCCGTTCTCCGCATCGTGCACGACCTGGCCGATCGGCGGCTGCAAGCCGAAGTCACTGCGATTGGCGTTCACGCTCGCATAATAGGCGAAATTTGCCGTGTGACTTCCAAAATTAAGCTGGTCGTTGGTTTGGTACCAGTTGCCGAGAGAGGTCACCAGTTCGCCTTCATTGTTACTTTCGAAGCCGCTGCGGGGAACGATATTGAAGATTCCGTAAGTGCGGTCTCCGTATTCGGCATCGTAGCTGCCTCGCTGCACTTCCAGATAGTCGATATCTTTAGGGTCGATCTGCGGCCCCAGGTTAGTGGCGATATTAGTGTTCGGTATGGTCACTCCATCGATCAGCCACTCCACCTGATGGCCGCCGCGCATGTGCAGCATGTCGTGAGTCATATATGCGGCAGGCACGTAGTCCGTGATCATCGCCATGCTATTGGTGCGATCCGCACCCGGCGTCTGGGCGATGTCCTGCCGGTCCACCAGGGTGGTCGGGGTTACCGAATCCATATTGACCGGCTGCGCCTGCCCGACGACCACGGTGCTCTGGGCCAAGGGCGCAATCGCGAGTTGCAGGTGCAGAACCGGCGACGACCCGGAAATGACTGTGACGCTCTGCTGGAAGATCTCGAATTGCGGCTGTGTGACAGTGATCTTGTAATCCCCGATCGGCACGCTGGTGAACGCGAACTCGCCGTTTGAATCGCTGCGGGCGGCTTGCGACCATTCAGAGGTGAGCGACTGCAACTTCACCGTGGCGCCCGCAACCGGCCGGTGCTGTGAGTCGTGTACGACGCCTTGTATTCTGCCAAAAATGGTGGCGCGTAGCAACGGAACGCACGTAAGAAGGATCAATAAACACAAAGAAATAAAGTTACGTCTCCCCATAGTCTCCTTTCTTCAATAAGTCATGCCTGAGTGGTAAGACTCGGACATCTAAGGTGAAACTGCACCTCAAGCGTTGTGGCTGGATGAATACGGTCCCCTCAGACAGCAGCCCGAGCACACACTCCGAACGTAAAGGTTCGCTTTGTTTCTAGCTTTTATGAGAGAAAGGAAGGAGGGCCGCGCTTCTGATGCGAGCGGCTCAGCGATACGCGATAGCCCGCTTCGGCCTGTGCCTGAATCGCCAGTTCATGCACCATCGCGTGGTAAACGTGCGTGACGGCGGCCAACAGCGCTGGCGCTGCCTGCGGCAGCAGCACGCCGCCCTTCGGGAAGTATGGGCACCTTGCTTGCAGCGCCGCCACCGACGGACCGGACGAAGCAGACTCCGCCGCCCAGTCCATATCCATCATGACGCAATGGTGTTTGCCATCGCGCCGGCAGCAGGCTGGCAAATCCGAGCCAGCGCCGGCAAATAGAGCGGGGCCGATCAACGAATAGCTGATCACACAGACAAGCAGAATGGCCGGCACACGCCGCATTGGAACTATGCTACTCCTACCTGGGCGGCAATCGCAAGAGAAACCCTTCAACCGGATATAATCACCCCATGCCGTTTGTGCTCTCTCTCGATGAAGGCACCACCAGCGCGCGCGCCGGGCTCTACGACGAACAGGGGCGCAACGTCGCCATTGAGGCGGTGCCGATTGAATGCCGTTATCCACTTCCCGGATGGGTCGAACAGGATGCCGATGAGATTTGGAACGCGCAGATGTACGCCGCGCGCCTGCTTTTGGATCATGCCTGCGTGCCGCCGCCGGCGCTTGTCGCGGCGGGCATCACTAACCAGCGCGAGACCACCATCGTCTGGGATCGCGCCACGGGCCGGCCGGTCGCGCCCGCCATCGTTTGGCAATGCCGCCGCACGGCCGATTACTGCGCCGAGCTTGCGCGCAGTTCCGATGCTGCCGATATCACGCGGCGCACGGGGTTGGTGATCGACGCGTATTTCTCCGGAAGCAAAATTCATTGGATCTTAGAAAATGTTCCCGATGCCCGCCAGAAGGCGCGCGACGGCGAGTTGCTATTCGGCAACGTAGACACCTGGCTGGTCTGGAAGCTGACCAACGGCGCGGTGCACGTGACGGATTCGACCAATGCATCGCGCACCATGCTGATGAATCTGCAAGGCGGGGAATGGGACGGCGAGCTGCTGCGCATCTTCGACGTGCCGCGCGCCATGCTGCCGCGGATCGCCCGATCGAGCGAGGTGGTGGGCATGATCGCCGCCGAGCACTTTGGCGCCGAGATTCCGATCGCCGGCATCGCGGGAGATCAGCAGGCCGCGCTGGTCGGCCAGGCGTGCTTCCGGCCGGGGCTTTCGAAAAACACATATGGCACGGGATGTTTTGCCTTGATGCACACCGGCGGCCACCTGCCGGTGTCGCGCAATCGCCTGCTGGCGACGCGCGCGGCCTCGACGGGCGGCCAGCCGCAGTATGCGATCGAAGGCAGCATCTTCATCGCGGGCGCCGCCGTGCAATGGCTGCGCGACATGCTCGGCTTGATCCAGCAGCCGGCGGATTCCGAGGCGCTCGCGCTTTCAGTGCCCGACACCGGCGGTGTGTATCTAGTGCCCGCGTTTGCCGGCCTGGGCGCTCCGCATTGGGATGCTGCGGCGCGCGGGCTGCTGTGCGGTCTCACCCGCGCGAGCGGCCGCGCGCAGATCACTCGCGCTACGCTCGAAAGTATCGCCTACCAGACGCGCGAGTTGTTCGACGCCATGCAGGCCGACGCCGGTGAACGCATCCTGGAGTTGCGAGTGGATGGCGGTGCGGCGGCCAATAACTTCCTGATGCAGTTCCAGGCTGACATCCTCGGATGTCCTATCGTGAGGCCGGCCGATATTGAGACGACCGCGTTGGGTGCCGCTTATCTCGCTGGTCTGGCGACGGGATTCTGGAAGAGTACGGAAGAAGTAGAAAGCTTCTGGCGCGCCGAACGCCGCTTCGAACCCGCGATGGACGCTTCTACCCGCGATCGTCTCTATTCCGGCTGGAGCGCTGCAGTGAAGCGCTGCCGCGGGCAATTCCGATGAAGCGCCGATTGGCCGCATTGCTGTTGTGGCCCGCCTTGTGGCTGCCGGCCCAGACTGCCCAAACACTCACTTACCGCGCGGCTATGATCGGTGCGAGAGGCGATACGGGCGCAGCGGATATCTTACTGCACTTAGTAAAGGATTCGTCCGGCAACATACTCTCTGGCTCGGTAGATATTAGCCTGACTTATCAGTTACCTGTCGACACGACAGTCACTGGCTTGGGGATGACCGGTGACAGCACCGGCACTTTTGTGCTCGACACCGGAATCAGCGCGGCACAGCCTCTTATGGCGGCAGCGGGCCGGGGCACGATCACGCGCCAGATACAAGTGTCCGCCGGCGACCAGGCGGGGATCGCGGCCCTGGGCGGGATCGTCAACGATCCGGGACCGTACTGCTTGACCTTGATCACGCCGGACCAGCCCGCGGGCGCCATGAGCGGCGAGTTGCGCGGCGCGCAGACAGCCGTCCTGCTGGCGATATTATCGTCCACTACGGCCACCGGAACCGCCACGGTTGCGGTCACTTACACCGGCGGACTGAATTCCGTCTCTTCGGTGGAAGTCTCGATCCAAACGAGTTACCAATTCAGCGGACAAGTCACTTTCTCCGGCTTGCGAATTTATTCGCCACAAGGGCAGATTGTCTTCGCTACGGACCTCCTGCCTGGAACGGTATCCGCCGCCAACGGTGTGGGCGTATTGGCCGTACCCGCAACGGAAGTCGATACCAGTACGATTCAGCAGCAGCAACTTATCGAAAGCATACTGACTGGCCCTGGCAGCTATTCGGTGCAGTTGGACACCGTAGAATACCCCGGCGCTCCATTGACCGGAACGCTACGCAGCACTGACTCCATGACGCTGCCGATTCCCGCCTTTGCGAACGCCGGTGCGGCTTCCGTGATCGGCCTGCACACGTTGCGCGCAGCCTCGGGGAGTATTGCTGCGGGGGCCGTGGTATTTGACGTCAACTACCGCCTGCCGGCTGACGCGCAAATCTCGCAGTTGGATCTCGATGGCGGTCTGATCTCTCCACCGGTGAGTACGGATCCGTCAGGGTCCGGTAATATCTACGCGATGCTCGGCGTGTTCAACGCCGCCGGGCTAGCGTCATTGAACGGTCTGGTGAGTGACCCGGCCGCCCATCAGATCGACCTGCTGACGACGGCTGACTCATCGCCGTTGACGGCGCTGTTGGCCGCTCCCAATCAAGCGGCCCCGGCAGTGGCGGCGGTCATCCCCATCGTCGAAGTGAAAGATCTATCCACGTTCGCTCCCGGAGAGTTGGTGGAGATTTATGGAACTAACCTGGCCGCCGTCACCTCGGATCTCAGCGGCTGGCCGGGAGGTTCCATGCCCACGGAACTCAACGGCGTCTCAGTGACGATGGGCGGGCAGCCGGGCAGCATTCTTTATGTGTCGCCCTACCAGGTGGATGCGGCGTTTCCTTTCGAAACGCCTGCCGGTTCGCAAATGCTGACCCTCGGCAACGCAAACGGCGTCAGCATCCCGATCTCGCTGAATGTCGCACCGGTAGCCCCTGCGCTCTACAACTTCGCATTTGAGAACGCGGATTTTTCGGAGGTCAGTGCGACGAACCCCGCCTCGACCGGCGACATCCTGGTATTCTACGCGACCGGAATGGGCCAGACCACGCCGGCGCTCGGGTCTGGCCAAACGGTTCCATTTGGGCCGCCCTATTACTACACTCAACCAGTCACAGTAACCATCGGTGGCGTCAACGCGAATGTAGTTTACTCGATCGCGGCGCCGCCGTATGTCACCGGACTTTACCAGATGGCTGTCACAGTGCCAGCAGGCTTGCCGCCGGGTAACCAGCCCGTGGTGGCAACATCCGGCGGCCTGCAGTCAAACGCTATCACGATCGCCGTCAAGTAAGCGAAGTTACCGGC
Organism: Bryobacteraceae bacterium; assembly: GCA_035541265.1. GTDB lineage: Bacteria > Acidobacteriota > Terriglobia > Bryobacterales > Bryobacteraceae > Bog-159. The sequence goes on along the minus strand of DATKNQ010000044.1, from coordinate 4,201 downwards.
GCCAGTAGCCGTGGTAATACTGGTGGCCATAGTAGCGCGGACCTACCCAGTAGGCGCGCGGATAGGGCCGCCGAGCCCAGTAACCGGCGTGCCAGGCGTACTGCGCCCCAGCCGGATACCAATAGCCACCCACCCAAACGAATCCGGGACCCGGCGCCGGCGGCACGTAGGCAGCCACCGGAACCGGTGGCGGTGCATAGGCCACCACGCCAGCAGGAGCGACATATCCGCCAAAGCCAAATCCGACCACGACACGCGGCGCGGCAAACATCGAGCCTCCGGCTAACAAGAGAAGAGCGAGTAATTTGGTTTTCATCGTATCCTCCATGCGAGCCGCGCCTGATGGGCGGCTACCGCGAACTCTTGATGCAAACGCCGTGCCATCGCGAAGTTGTGGAATATCAACACGCGGTGCGCTACGTTTGGTGCTTTTCGGCCAGCTCACCGCTGGAAAACAAACACCATGTAAAGAACCACACCAAACATGACGATCGTGACCACGGCCGCGATGGATTCGATAACGATGATACGCCGGTGAGTCACTGCCGCTTCAATTGCTCGTCGAAGAACTTCGCCGCCGCATGATAGGCCGCCAGCCAATTGGCATGCCGCAGGAAATCGTGGATTTCATCGGGGAAGATCAACTGCTCGACATGCACGCGGCCGCGCAGCGCTTCGACCAGTTCCACGGTCTGACGGAAATTCACGTTGCGATCGTCGTCACCATGGATCAGTAGTACGGGCGACCGCCAATCCTTTACGCTGGCCATCGGCGAAGAATTGAAGGCCAGGCGCCCGTCGGCATCGTCCCGGCCAATTCCCAATTCTTCCGTCCAGTCGTGCACGCCATGCATGTCCACGCCCGCGGCGAACAAATCCGAAGCGCGCGACAATCCCAGCGCCGTGAGATAGCCTCCGTACGATCCGCCCCACAGGCCGATGCGTGCCGGATCCACGGCCGGAAGATTCTTGAGGAACAGGCCAGCACCGAGTACGTCATTGAATTCGCTCGCGCCCGCCGGACCGTAATTCAGCGCCTCGCGAAAACGCATGCCATAGCCGATGCCGCTACGATAGTTCACGGAAAGCACCACGTAACCCCGGCTGGCCAGATACTGATTCATGGCGTACGCGTTGTTGTAGTAGTACATGTAATGCCAGCCGAGCAACATCTGGCGCTGCGACCCGCCATGAAAGAACAACAGCGCGGGATGCTTGCCCACGCTGTTCTTTGGCATAAACAACTGCCCGTGGATCTGCACGCCATCCGCCGCGCTGAAGATGACTTGCTGCGGAGTCACCAGCGGGCCGGCGGGGAAATCCGCGGGCATCGCATCGGGCGCCAGGTCGCGCACTTCGCCGGACGCCAATCGGATCGCGGGCCGCGCCTGGTGCTGCGGATCGGCATGAATCCACGCTACCGTGCCGTCGCTGGCGACCGTGGGCGACCATTCCAAAGTGGCGCCGCTGGTCAGCGCGACGGGCGTTCCGCCCGCAACCGCAACACGCCAGATGTGCCGCCGGTCGATATCATCCTGGTTCGATGAGTAGACCATCTCGCGGCCATCCGGCGTCATCCCTACATGTTCCACTTCGAAGTTGCCCGGCGTGAGTAGCGTCGCGTCGCCGCCCGCGGCCGGAACGGAATACAGATGCGTCCAACCGTCGCGCTCCCAGGGAAACACCAGGCGATCGTCCGCCCAGAACAATTCCTGCGCGGAACCCAGGCCGCGGAACACGCTGCCATCGCCGTCGATCGCTTTCCACACCTGCTTGCCAGGAGCGCTGCCGTCCGCATCCACCACCCGGATCGACCATGGCGGACCGCTGCGCACCGCCGCGAAATACTTGTGCTCGTCTACGCTGGGAATACGCACGAAGGCGACCCGCCGGCTGTCACTCGACCATACCGGAAAATGATCCTGGTCCACGCTGGGATCGAGATAACGCACCGTCTTCGCGGCCGCATCATAAATACCAACGAAACCATGATTACCGCGCCCGCTCGCGAACGCCAGCCGCGCGCCATCGGGCGACCAGCGCAGTTCGTGATCCTCTCCGCGCCCGTGAATCAACTGCGCGGTCTTCTCGGCTGGATCGAGCGACGCGGACCAGATTTGCCCTTTGCGCACGTAAGCAATCTGCCCGCGCGCGGAGACAGCCGGATTGAAGCCTTCGCCGATCAGCCTTGGCGCGCCGCCGTCCAGCGCGACGATCCATACATCCTGTTCCGCTCCCTTCGGATCGCTGGTGGGGTTCGGATATTCGCCGGCGCTGTTGGCTCCCTCGCCGCGCACATACACGATCGCGCGCGCATCGGCTGACCAAGCGAGCTCGGAAATCTCCTGTCCGTCGTCGGCGGCATAAGCCGTTATTTCGTGGCCGCGATAAGCAGGCGGCTCCGCGACCCAGATATTGCGCACGCCATTCGCGTTGTAGACCCAGGCGATCTTGCCGCCCGTGGGCGATGCTACTGGCGCATCCGGAAACGGCGCGCTCATGATTTGTTCGAGCGTGAATGAGGTTTGCGCCGGCGCGCAGGCGCAGCAAGCTAGCAAGGCGGTGAGAGGCCACGAAATCCGCATTAGTCGATTATGCCGCAAGAACCCGCGCGCATAAACCGCATCCCCAGCTTCCGTACATGCTCGATGAATACTCCGGTCATTGCCAGGTGGAGGCAAGACCTGTTCGAGCTTCAGCAGCGCGCACGCGGAGGTTTCCTCGATTCCGGCCCCGGGCGCAGGCTGACGGCTACCGCTACAACTTCTTCATCGTCGAGCAGCAGGGGCGGCAGCGTGGCGCCCGCGCCGAGCTGATAGCCGTTCGCCGCACCCGAGGTTGAGTGGACCGGGTAGCCGAGGCTGCGCAGGCGACCCATCCCGGCGTAATGTACGGGGGGCACGGCCAGCCGCGCGGAGGAAGCCCCACGAAAAATCGACGCCGACTGGGTATCTGGCCACGCTCGCCGCAACCATGCCCGGCTGGATCGCCATGACCGTGAACATGGATGAACTCGATCTCATCCGCCCGGCAATCAGCCCGCGTCAGCCGGATCTGAACACCGTGCCGGCGCTCCTCGACGGTCTCGGCCAGAGTGTAGCGCAGCGCGCGCGGCGTGGTCGGCGACCTCGGACGACCACCTGCTTAACGCCGTGGCGGCTGCTGAGCGGAGGCCGTGTCGTTTACGAACAGCCGCGTTACGTGGTGATTCACGATTCCGTTTTCAACCACCTGGCGCATCATCGCGGCCAATTGACCGTGTATCTCCGGCTGAAAGGCGCTTTGGTGCCCGCGATCTCCGGGCCCACGGCCGATGAGCCGCTGTGAAACCCGCGAAACGTGCTATTCCTGAGCCGATGCCTCGTGTCCGGCTCTTTCATTGGAAAGCGGAAGAAGCCGCGAGTCTGACCAAAGCATTGCGCGCGGCGGGCCATGCAGTCGACTACCACGAACAGTGGTCGCCGGACTCGCTGCGCGCCATGCGCCGGTCACCGCCGGACGTGATCGTCATCGATCTCTCGCGCCTGCCCTCGCACGGCCGCGAGATCGCCACATATCTCCGCGGCCAGAAGTCCACGCGGCACATCCCGATGGTCTTCATCGATGGCGAGCCTGAGAAGGTGGAAGTGATCCGCAAGCTGCTGCCGGATGCCGTTTACGCCTCCCGCGCACGACTGCGATCCGCGGTGCGCGAAGCCTTGGCCAACCGGCCGGCCAGCCCCGTAGTCCCCGCGCAAATGATGGAGCGCTACGGCTCGCGAACTGCCGCGCAGAAGCTCGGTATTCGCGCAGGCGCGACCGTGGCCGTGATCGATCCGCCGCGCAATTATCCTGCCGCGGTCGGCGAAATCCCGGCGGGCGCGGCGTTCGAAGAATCGCCGGACACTGCCTGTGAGGTCACGTTGTGGTTCGTGCACGATGCCGCCGCCTGCCTCGAGGCGTTGCCTGAAATGCGCAGGCTGGCCGCGCGCACAAAGCTGTGGATCCTGTGGCGCAAGGGTTCGAGTGTCACGCAACCGCTCCTGCGCGAATCCGCCGCCGCGGTCGGGTTGGTCGATTATAAAATCTGCTCAGTCGGCGGCGCCTGGAGCGGCATGTTATTCGCCCGCCGCAAGTCCGTTTGATCGGCCCGGCGAAAGGTGGTAATGGTTTCTACATGCGTTATCTGGTTGCCTTACTCGCCGTCGCGGCTCTGCCTGCC
>DATKNQ010000043.1:0-5636 GCA_035541265.1 Bryobacteraceae bacterium | reverse complement strand
ATGCTGGCCGCCGCGCACGATGAGAGCAACGCCGGCGTGCGCTGGGAGTCGGTGAACCTGCTCAAGAGCCATTCCGATTCTTCCGCCATTCGCGAACTTCTCTTGAACCGCGTGGTCGAAGATCCCAACCCGGGCGTGCGGCTGAAGGCTCTCGATGGTTTGAAAGCCTATACGGACGATCCGGAAGTGCGCAAGGTGCTGGCCCAGGTACTGCTGCACGATTCGAGTCCGGGCGTGCGCATCGAGGCCGTGGATTCGCTCACCGCGCACGCCGACGATAATATGGTCGGCGTGCTGCAGAGCGTGGTGCAGAAAGAGAACAACGGCTACGTGCGGCGCCGCTGCGCGAAGGCCTTGCAGGATCTGAATGCCTCGGTCGGGACTTTCTAAGTGATGAACGCGCGCATCCACAATCCGGTGTGGCTCCTCGCCGGCACCGCTATCTTATTGATTGTGGTTCCCATCGCGGCGCGGGCCGGCGAGCCGGTGCTCACACGCGAGGGCAAGTATTGGGTGGAGCTGCGCTCCGGATCGGAATCGTTGGCGCCGGCCTGCCGTGTGCGCATCAACGCGCGCGGCGCCGTCACGCTCAATGGTGTGCCGCAGCGCGAACTCACCTACGTTTTAAGAATCCGCGTGAAGGCCGCGAACGAGGCGGACGCCCGCCGCCTGACGCGGCTCTTCGGCGTGCAGGTCATGCGGCAGGGCGGCAACTCCGCTTATCTCGTGGTACGGCGCGGCGACGGTACAGCGGATTTGCAGGTGAAGATGCCGCGCACGGCCGACACGAATGTCAGCACCAGTGAGGGCGCGCTCGCCATTTACGATCTCGATGGACCGGTGCGCGCCGAAACCGGCGGCGGAACCATCACGGCGGATCGTATTGCGGGCAACGTCATCGTCCGCACGGCGGGCGGCGATATCACGCTGGGGACCATCGGCGGCAGCGCCCGGTGCAGCACGGCAGGCGGGCGCGTCACTGCCGACATGGTGCGCGGCGACGCCGTGTTTGAAACCGGCGGCGGCGATATCTCCGCGCAGCAGGTGGGCGGGCTGGTGCGCGCCAATACCATGGCGGGCAGCATCCGTATCTATAATGCCGGCTCGGCCGTGATCGCCAGCACCGGCGGCGGACCCATCGACGTTGGCCGCGCGCAAGGCGTAGTCACCGCGCGCAACTCCGGTGGTCCGGTGAAGATCGGTGCGGCCGAAGGCGTGCGCTGCGAAAATGCGGGCGGCGGCGTGAATCTCACGCGCATCTCCGGCAGCGTACACGTCTCCACCGCGGTGGGCAGCATCATCGCCGGTCTGCTGGCTGGAAAGCCGATGACCGATTCGTTCCTCTCCACCGGTAGCGGTGACATTACCGTTTTCATTCCGTCTAATCTCGGTGTGACCATCCGGGCGCAGAACGAATTGGCCGGCAGTATCCGTAGAATCGTATCCGATTTTCCGGGAGTGTCCGTGCGTGTGGAAGGCGCTCAGGTGGTGGCGGAAGGCCCGGTCAATGGCGGAGGGCCGATCCTGCGCATCTCCGGCACCGGGGGAACGATATTCATCAAACGCCAACGTTAAGAGGGGTTGTTATGAACCGGGTTACTTACACTTGCTTCTGCCTCGCAGTTCTGGGCGCGTCGTGCGCCTCCGCGCAGGATACTCCGCGCCCGCGCACGGCCACCAACCGTTCCATCTTCCTGCGCGCTTCCGGCGGCAGCTATCTGGGCATCGGCGTGGCGGAGATCGACGCCGGCCGCGCCAAGGCGCTCAAGCTCAACGAAGTGCGCGGTGCCGAGGTGAAGAGCGTCGACCCCGACAGCCCCGCCGCCAAGGCCGGCCTCAAGGAAGGCGACGTGGTGCTCGAATATAACGGCCAGCGCATCGAAGGCACCGAACAGTTCGTGCGCCTGGTGCGCGAAACTCCCGTCGACCGCCAGGTGCAGTTGGTCGTTTGGCGCAACGGCGCCACGCAGACGCTCACGGCCGCCATTGGCCGCCGCCACCCGCAGGCGTTCTCGTTCAGCGGCGACGATGGCGACATGACCATCGAGATTCCTGAGGTGCCGCCCGTCCCGCCCATGCCTGAAGTGCAGATCCCCTCCGTTCCGGAAATACCGCCCATGCCCAACATGGCCCGTGAATTTGCCGACATTTATGCCGGCCGCACCGGCTTGCTCGGCATCGAGTGCGAGACGCTCGGATCGCAACTGGCCGCATTCTTCGGCGTGAAGGAAGGCGTGCTGGTGCGCAGCGTCATCGACGATTCCGCCGCCGCCAAGGCCGGCATGCGCGCCGGCGACGTCATCGTCAAAATCGATGGCGAAGCCGCCACCAGTGTGCACGAACTGACCACTCTGGTGCACGCCGCGCGCGCCAAGCACACCTTTCCGGTCATGGTGATGCGCGACAAGAAGGAAGTCACGCTTACCGTGACCCTCGAATCCCCCAGTCGCGGCACGTGGCCCGTACGCACCATCGGCGCGCGCGCCTAGCTTTCGCTGTTCCGTTTCCCCGCTTTGCGGTAAACCTGTTGCAAGCGGCAGGCAAAAGCAGGTACGATTGAGTTTCCCGCCCTGTTGATCGAGAAACAATACAGTCATACTTTATGCCGCAGCAACACAAGAAGGTTCTGGCAGTCGTAAGCGATTTATTTTTTTCGGTCAAAATCACCGACGCCGCGAGACGCGCGGGCATGGCGGTGGAGTTGATCAAGGACCACGATGAGGTGCTCGCCAAGGCGAAATCCAAGCCCAGCGTCATTATTTTCGATTTGAATTTCGAGGATGCCCAGCCGCTCCAACTGATCGCCAAGCTGAAGAGCAGCGCCGAATTCAAAGGCGTCAGTCTGATCGGTTATTTGTCGCACGTGCAGGGCGAATTGAAGCAGGCCGCGCAGGACGCCGGCTGCGACATGGTGATGGCGCGTTCGGCGTTCTCCCAGAATCTGCCGCTCATTCTCAAACGGCACTCCGGCGTCATCTGAGCGTTAGCATAGAGCCATGACCCGGCGCGAATTTGTTGCGGGAATCTCCGCGGCCATCGGCGCGGCTGGCGCTGCTCCCGCCGAGCCCGCCCTGCAACTCTGGTACAGCAAGCCCGCCGAAATCTGGACCGACGCTCTGCCCATCGGCAACGGACGCTTGGGTGCGATGATCTTCGGCGGCGCGCCCATCGAGCGCATTCAGTTCAACGAAGATTCCCTGTGGTCCGGCTCGCCGCGTCCGTGGAATAATCCTGACGCCAAGCGGCACCTGCCGGAAGTGCGCCGCCTGGTGCTCGAAAAGCAGGACTACGTGGGCGCCGACCAGGTCTGCAAGAAAATGCAGGGACCCTTCAACGAGTCCTACCTGCCCATGGGCGACCTGCATATCCGCGTCGATCACGGCGTGGAACTGCGTGATTACCGCCGCGAGCTTGATCTCGATACCGCCGTGGCGCGCGTGAGCTATCGCATCGGCAAGGCGCAGTACGTGCGCGAGGCGTTCGTCTCCATGCCCGACCAGTTGATCGTGCTGCGCATGACCACCACCGATCCGGCGGGCATGAACCTCACGCTGGCGCTCGATAGCCCGGTGCGCTCCACCACGGAGGTGCATGACGGACTCCTGATCCTCACCGGCAAAGCTCCTTCGCACACCGAGCCGAACTACGTGCAATCGGATAAGCCGATCGTTTATGACGACGCCGAAGGCAAGGGCATGCGTTTCGAGGCCGTCGTACGCGCTGTTGCCGAAGGCGGTCACGTGCGCCGCCAGGGCAACGGCTTGCGCATCGAGCGCGCCCGCGGCGTTGTGCTGCTGATTTCCGCGCACACCGGTTATCGCGGATACGATCGCGATCCCGCCGGCACGGCCGCGGAGATCGCCGCCGCCAATCGCCGCTTCCTCAAAGCCGCCCATGCGAAAACATACGCAGCGCTGCGTGACCGGCACATCGCCGACCATCAGAAGCTGTTCCGGCGCGTCAGCCTCACGCTGCCCAAGCACGCCTCCGCCACGCTGCCTACCGATGAGCGGCTGCGCGCATTCGCCGCGGAGCCCGACCCCGATTTGGTCGTGCTCTACTTCCAATACGGCCGCTACCTGCTGATCGCCAGTTCGCGGCCCGGAACGCAGCCGGCCAATCTGCAAGGCATCTGGAACGATCAGTTGCGTCCGCCATGGAGTTCCAACTGGACGGCGAACATCAACGTGCAGATGAACTACTGGGCCGCAGAAACCTGCAACCTGGCCGAGTGCCACGCGCCGCTATTCGATCTGATCGAAGGCCTGGGCCAGACCGGTGCGCAGACCGCCGAGGTGAATTACGGCTGCCATGGCTGGGTGTCGCACCACAACGTGGACCTGTGGCGGCAATCCGCGCCCGTTGGCAACTTCGGCCACGGGTCCCCGACCTGGGCTAACTGGCCCATGAGCGGGCCGTGGCTCTGCGCGCACCTGTGGGAGCATTACGCCTTCGGCGGCGATCGCGAATTCCTGCGCACGAGGGCCTACCCGCTGATGAAATCCTCGGCCGAGTTCTGTCTCGATTGGCTGATCGCGCGCCAAGACGGCCACTTGACCACTTGCCCTTCCGAATCCACCGAGAACGATTTCCGCACGCCCGACGGCCACGTCGCCGAGACCAGCGACGGCTGCACCATGGACATGGCGCTGATCTCCGAGTTGTTCGGCCACTGCATAGAGGCCAGCCGCATCCTGGGCGTCGATAGCGATTTTGCGGCCCGGCTAGAGGCGGCCCGCGGGCGCTTGATTCCGTACCAGATCGGCAAGCACGGGCAGTTGCAGGAATGGTCGAAGGATTTCGACGAGAGCACGCCCGGACAGCGCCACATGTCGCACATGTACCCGCTCTATCCGGGCAGCGAATTCACGTCGCGCCGCAACCAGAAATTCTGGAAGGCCGCGCGCGTTTCGCTCGAGCGGAGGCTGGCCGCGGGCGGCGCGTACACCGGATGGAGCCGTGCCTGGGCCATCAACTTCTGGGCGCGTCTACTCGACGGCGAGAAGGCTTGGGAATCGGTGGTCATGCTACTGAAGCACTCGACCGGACCGAACCTGTTCGACACGCATCCGGCGGGCGATTCCTGGATCTTCCAAATCGACGGCAACTTCGGCGGCACGGCGGCCATCGCCGAGATGCTGCTCGAAAGCCACGATGGCGGCGTCGACTTTCTGCCCGCGCTGCCGAAGGATTGGAACGAGGGCAGCGTCGCGGGCCTGCGCGCACGCGGGGGCCTGACGGTCGACCTGACGTGGTTCGGAGGCAAGCCGCAGGAAGCCGTGGTGCGCGCCGCACTGGATGGCGAGCACGAGTTTCGGGCGCCGGGCGCAATCGCCGCCGTTACCGAAGGCGGACATCCCGTGCAGACGGGCCGTCAGATGCGCGAACAAGTAAGCCGCGCGGCCTTCAGCGCCGTGACGCTGCGCGTCGAGCGCGGAAAGGTCTACACCTTGAAATTTGCGTGAACGCGCGGCCGGTGATGCTATAATGTGATCTTGGCGCCGCCGCCAAGTCCGCAACACACCTTCAGAACGGGCGCGTAGCTCAATTGGCAGAGCAAGTGACTCTTAATCACTAGGTTGTAGGTTCGATTCCTACCGCGCTCACCAGATAAACACTTTAAATTAAAGCATTTA
>DATKNQ010000042.1:0-3442 GCA_035541265.1 Bryobacteraceae bacterium | reverse complement strand
ATGCGTACATCGATTTCTCTTCTGTTCCTTTTGACAGCGGCCGGGGCGCTGGCCGGGTCCACCCTGAAAATCGTGCGCCAGGGAGATGGCTACGCGCTCCTGCGCAACGGCCAGCCGTACTTCGTGAAAGGCGCGGCCGGCGCCGTGCACCTGGAAGAGTTGGCAGCCGCCGGCGGCAACTCGATCCGCGCCGGCGTGACGGCGCTCGATCGCGCGCAAGCGCTAAACCTGAGCGTGCTCGTCGATCTGCCTTTCGGCAAGCAGCGCTCCGGTTTCAACTACGAGGATCCCGCGGCTGTGAATCTGCAGCGCGAAGAGTTGCGGGCGATTGTGGAGCAGTACAAGAACCACCCAGCCGTGTTGGCCTGGGCTCTGGGAAATGAGCTGGAGATCGGCACGACCGCCGCACAGCGGGTAGCGCTGTGGCGGGAGATCGACGCCGTTGCCCGCATGATCCACGACCTCGATCCGAATCATCCGGTCATCACGGTAGTCGGCGGCCAGTACAAGCAGATGCTGCACGAGCTGAACCAATACTGTCCAAGTCTGGACGCCGTAGGACTCAACTCCTATGCCGGCATGCTCACCTTGCCGGAAGACATCCGGCGGCAAGCTTGGACGCGTCCCTACTGGGTGACGGAGTTCGGCCCGCGCGGCCACTGGCAGGTGCCGCGTACCGCATGGAAGTTACCCATCGAGGATTCCAGCACGGAGAAGGCTGAGTTCTACCGCAGGGCCTACGAGCACGCTGTCCAAGGCAGGCCTCAGTGTCTGGGTTCCTACGTTTTCCATTGGGCGCAACACCACGAGAAAACCCACACCTGGTATGGCATGTTTCTGGAGGACGGCAGCCGGACCGAAGCGGTAGATGTCATGACTTATGTCTGGAGCGGCCGTTGGCCGGCTAACCGCAGCCCACGCCTGGGTCCGGCGCCGATTCATATCCGATCGGAGAACGGCGCGGCGCAAGGCCCCGCCGTGCTTCCCCCCGGCGCCCTGCTGGATTGCGATCTGGACGCTTCCGATCCGGACGCAGATGCGCTCGCGTACAGTTGGGACCTGCGGCTGGACGTTAGCGGCGATCCCAACGTGGGAGGCGACCGCGAGGAGCCCGTGCCGCCGATCGAAGGCCTGATGCTGGGCGCCACGGGCAATCGCGCCACGTTCCGCCTGCCTGAACAGGAGGGCGATTACCGGCTGTTCGCCTACGTGCGCGATGGGCACGGCAATGCGGCGACCGCCAACCTCCCCCTTCGCGTGGAAAAGACCGCGTTCCCCGCCGTGGCCCCGGATCCGAACGCTTCCCATTTTGGAGCCGGGATCCAGCGCACCATGACGCTGCTCGCCACCAGCACCCCCGAGCGGCGCAACACCGTACGTATCCTGTTTTACGGCCAGTCGCTCACCAAGCAGGAGTGGACAGGCATCGTCGCCCGCCAATTGCGCGCACGCTTTCCGTACGCCGATATCACCTTCGCCAACCGCGCCATCGGGGGGTACGCATCCAACCTCCTGAAGCGCACTTTGCCGCACGACGTCTTCGCGTTCTATCCCGACCTGATCATCTTCCACGATTTCGGCGGGGAGCCCGACTTCGAGTACATGATCGAGCAGATCCGAAGCCATACCACGGCCGAGATTCTGATTCAGAACGACCGGCCGGACGCTCTCACAGTCGAGCCCCCGCCTACTGATCTCCAGAAACTGAGAGGCTACCAATGGATGAATCGCCACAACGACGAGTGGCTGCCCGCCCTGGCGGCGCGCTATAGTTGTGAGATCGTCGACGTGCGACGGCCTTTTCTGGATTACCTGAAAGCCCACCACCTGAAACCGGCCGATGTCCTCCGTGACGGCGCGCACTTCAATTTTCAGGGCGACTATGTGATTGCCGAACTGACCGGGCGCCACCTGCGCTACGATCCGGCCCTGCCGCGTAAGCCCTGGGAGGGCCTTGTCCGCACGTATGAAATCGGGCGCGGCATTCAGTGGGTGAACGGCAGGCTGGAGCTGGAATTTGAAGGCAATCGTGTAGACGCCATCGCCGGCTGGGCCGACCCGTACTATGGCGGCGAAGCGGACGTCCGCATCGACGGCCAGCGCCCGTCGCAACGGCCCGAGCTTTATCACCTCACGCGGCCTACCGACACCTTCAGCGTGGACTGGCCCGGCGTGAACCACATCGGCGCGGAGAAGCAACTGCTCATTGAGGACTGGACTCTGAAAGTCCTGGAAGTGAATGCGGATGAGTCGCGCCTGCGCTTCGAAGTAGCTGGCTCACGCACCGGGCCGGATGGCAGCGGCGTCAGTACCGAACGCTTCGTATCCCGATCCGGAAGGGTGGTGATCGAACCGCAAGACTGGACTTTCGCGCGGTCTTTCGACCTGCTGCACCAGCCCACGCCCGTCGGCTTTGAGGTGACCTGGCGGGTGGTTCCTATGTTTGTGGATGTCTATCGCGCGCCGCGGCTGGAAGACCGCACGCGCGAGCAGGTCACCACACTGGCACTGGGGCTCGCCGGTACGAAACACAAACTGGAGCTTGTGGCGCGCGGCCCGAATCCGCCGATGATCCGGGCAATCCGGGTCTACCGGCCGCCCTTCGCGAGCCTGGAGAAGGTCAATTAGAACCTTGACTCATCCGTCCTCCACTGGTTTATGCGCATCTTGGTGGCCACCAGAAACACCTTGTCGCTGGCGGGGGCGTGCCGCGCTTTGCGGGCGCAGCCATGGATTTTCAACAGCGGGCCCCATCGTCGTGACTGCCAGATGCCTCCTCGTTGCGGGCGACAATTCTCAACATGTCACGGACAGGTTGGGGGAAGCAAGAAACGCAAATTTCGCGTCTTTCAGCGCTGGAAGGCCTGCGCGGCCTGACTGCAGGTCAGGAACGGGAACGAGACGGGCCAGGCGATCTTCGAGAAGGCCGGGTGCGATGGCAGCGTTTTGGCCTCCCATCGTCGAATCAAACGACTCACGCTTGTCCCCCTCCCCTCCTGAGAATCGCTCAGATCGGGGCGGCGCGGGCGCAGAGCGAACAGCGTCGCGGGTGGCCGGCGGCTGCGCCGCGGCGGGGTACCGCGAAGCGTCAGACGTGCTGCATTTAGTACTTGTCAGCGGCCTTCTGAAGAGCCTTCTTCTGGCGCCGCGGCAGCCTGGACTTGTTCTTTTTCGCCAATTGGGGAATCTTCAGTTTCGGCGGTGTGTTTTTCTTCTCGGCTGGCGCCGCAGCTGCCGGCGGTTCGCTGACGGTTGCCGCTTTGTCTTCCTTGTCTTTCTTAACCTTCTTTTCAGGTCTCTCTGCCATATGCGTTGCCCCTACGTCCCCTCAAGTGTACTCCACAACCAGCGCGCGGCCGCCACGGACGGCGTAGAGCCGCACGCCTCCCGCGCCGGGCGCTCGGGCGTGGTCATCGCCTAGCCCATCCGTGCTTGGCGGTCG
>DATKNQ010000041.1:0-3286 GCA_035541265.1 Bryobacteraceae bacterium | reverse complement strand
CTCCCGTTCGAGGCCTGCCTCGATGAACTGGAAAAGGTCGTCAAGGAACTGGAGGCCGGCGACCTGCCCCTGGAACGTTCGCTGGAGCTTTTCGAAAAAGGTATGAGCCTCAGCGAAAACTGCCGCAAACAGTTGGAAGAGGCCGAAACGCGCGTCGAAATGCTGATTCGCAAAGAGGGCAAGATTCAGCCCGAGCCTTTCCGTCCCGAGAAAGCATGAATCTCAGCGACTATCTCGCCCAGCAGCAAAAACTGGTCGACGCTCACCTGGACCGCCTGGTCGCGCCTGAATCCGTGCCCCCGGAGACGATCCATCGCGCCATGCGTTACAGCCTTTTCGCGGGCGGGAAACGCATCCGGCCGATCCTGTGCCTGGAAGCGGCGCGCGCTTCGGGTGAGGAGGCCGGCGGCCCGCATTTTACCGCCGCGTGCTCGCTCGAACTGATCCACACTTACTCGTTGATCCACGACGATCTGCCGGCGCTCGATAACGACGACTATCGCCGCGGCAAGCTGACCTGCCACAAAGTCTTCGGCGATGCGATGGCGATTCTGGCTGGCGATTCGCTGCTCACGCTGGCTTTCGAAGTCCTGGCCGGCATCGACGGTGTGCCTGCCGAGCGCAAGACGCGCATGATCGCCGAGCTGGCCATCGCCTCCGGCACCGTCGGCGGCATGATCGCGGGGCAGGTGGCCGATCTCGAAGGCGAGGGCCAGCCGCCTACGGCCGCGCTGCTGGAATCCATCCATCGCGCCAAGACCGGTGCTCTACTGCGGGCCAGTTTGCGTTTGGGCGCGATCTGCGCGGGCGCGGGCACGCCCCAGTATGAGGCGCTCTCCTGCTACGGCGAACACATCGGCCTCGCGTTTCAGATCGTGGACGACATCCTGGATGTCGAAGAGTCGTCCGAGGCCCTCGGCAAGACCGCCGGCAAGGACGTCCAGCAGCACAAGATCACGTTTCCCGCGGTCTACGGAATCGCCGAGTCGCACCGCATGGCCGAAAGCGAGTGCCGGCTGGCGCACGAGACCCTGGCCCGATTCGGCCCGCGCGCCGAACGCCTGCACGAACTGGCCGACCTGATCGTTCATCGCAAGTCATGAAGCCGCGGCTGGATCTTCTGCTGGTCGAGCGGGGCCTGGCTCCCACGCGCGAGAAGGCACAGGCTCTCATCATGGCGGGCGACGTGCTGGTTGACGGCCGCAAAGCCGAGAAATCCGGCCAGCCGGTGGACGACTCCAGCCGCATCGAAGTTTTGGCGCAGCCGCCCTTCGTCAGCCGCGGCGGCCTGAAGCTCGACGCGGCGATCGAACAGTTCAACCTTCGCGTGGAGGGCCGCATTTGCCTCGACGTGGGCGCATCCACCGGCGGCTTCACGGATTGTCTGCTGCAGCACGGCGCCGCGCGCGTCCACGCCGTCGATGTCGGCAGCGGGCAGCTCGATTGGAAAATCCGCAACGACGCGCGCGTGGTGGTCCACGAAAAGCTCAACGCGCGCTATCTGCGTTTCGAAGATTTGGGCGAGCCGATCGATCTGGCGGTGTGCGACGTCAGCTTCATTTCGGCGACCCTGATCCTGCCCGCGGTCGTGCCATTGTTACAATCGGGCGGGGAAATGGTTATACTTGTCAAGCCCCAGTTCGAAGCCGGCAAAGGACAAGTGGGCAAGGGTGGAATCGTGCGGGAACCGGAGTTGCAGCAAGCCGCCTGCCGCCGCGTGGATCACGCGGCGCGCCAGTACGGATTCAAGACTGGGATCATAGAAAGCCCTATTTTGGGCGCGGAAGGGAACCGGGAGTTCTTGCTATATGCCCACCATTGATACCGTGGGCGTGATCGCCAAGCCGGCTATCTCCGCCGCGATGGACGTGGTTCCGAAGCTGATCGCATGGCTCGAAGCGCGCGGCCTGCGGGTGCGCTGTGACCCTTACACGGCGCAGTACGCCGGCCGGACCGACGGTCTGGAGCGCGACGACGTGCCGGAGGGCTGCGACCTGGTGATTGTGCTGGGCGGCGATGGTACGCTGCTTTCGGCCGCGCGCGCCATTGGCGGCCGCGCCATCCCGTTGTTCGCGGTGAATCTGGGCAGTCTGGGTTTCCTGACCGCGATCACCATCGACGAGCTCTATCCCGAACTGGAGCGCGCCCTGCGCGGCGAGCATCGCATTGGCCGCCGCAGGCTGCTGCACGCCGAGGTGCGCCGCGGTACGTCGGTGGTCTCGGGTTACGAAGCGCTGAACGACATCGTTCTGACCAAAGCCGCCATCGCCCGCATGATCGACCTGGACACTTACGTGGACCAGCAGTTCGTTTGCGGGTACAAGGCCGACGGCCTGATTGTCTCGACACCTACCGGTTCGACGGCCTACTCGCTTTCGGCCGGCGGCCCGATCATCTTTCCCTCGGTGCCCGCCATCTGCCTCACGCCGATCTGCCCGCACATGCTCACCAACCGGCCCGTGCTGGTGCCGGAGACCAGCGTGGTTGAAGTGCGCTGCCGCGGCGAGGACGACTCCGTGTTTCTGACGATCGACGGCCAGATCGGCGAGCCGCTGAAGAAAGATGACGCCGTGGTCTGCCGCAGCTCGGATTATGCGCTGCACCTGATACGCCCGCCGCGCATGATGTTCTTCGACGTGCTGCGCCAGAAGTTGAAGTGGGGCGAGCGTTGAAGCGTCTCTCGCTGACCGCCTGGATCTTCATTGGCATGGCGGCGGGCGTGGCGATCGGCATATTTGCGCCGGGCGTGGGCCGGCAGCTTGGCCCCGTCAGCGCCATCTTTCTGCGGCTCATCCGCTCGATCATCGCCCCGCTGATTTTCGGCACGCTGGTCTACGGCATCGCTGGCGGTGGGGATGTGAAGCGCATGGGCCGCATCGGCCTGAAGGCCATCGTCTACTTCGAAATTGTCACCACGTTCGCGCTGTTTCTGGGTCTCGCCGCCGTCAACCTGGTGCGGCCGGGCGAGGGAATGAAGCTGACGCAGACGTCGGCCGAAGCCGCGCTCCCCGCGGAACGGCCCGGAGCGGGCGCCATCATCGAGCACGTTTTCCCGGTTAGCATCATCGATGCGATGGCGCGCGGCGATGTGCTCCAAATCGTGGTCTTCGCGTTCCTGTTCGGTGCGGCCTGCGCGGCAATCGGGGCGAAGGCGATACCGGTGGTGGCGTTCTGCGAATCGCTGGCGGAAGTCATGTTCCGCTACACGCGCTACGTGATGTACCTGGCGCCGTTCGGCGTGGGCGCCGCGATCGCGGTCACGGTCAGCAGCAAAGGCTTCGCCGTG